>NZ_BAAGYM010000012.1:0-81877 GCF_054779315.1 Niabella aquatica | reverse complement strand
ACGCTGCCACAGGTTGCTTTATCTCTTCAAAGTTGAAGCTTTTTCTACTTGTCATTTTAAAGAACTTGATTCGCAATTATTTGTGCCTGTTTATGACAAGTAGTGTATTTATTTTATAATAAGTCTTTAAAGAATCAAGTTTTGCCTCCACGCCCGGCGGGGCGCGTAACTGCAATTCCGATTGCTATCGGAACTGATTTTTGTTCTTCCGTCCTGCGGCCGGCTGGTCCCAATAAGTTTATCGGGACCACCGAACAAAAATAGGCGCCTTTTGCAGTGACTGGTATTATTAGCGGGAGCCTGAAAATGTGGAGGCCAAAATCGGGCGTAAGCAAACCTGTCTGCCGCCAGGCAGGTATTCAGAGATGATTTGCCAAGCAGACTGATGATAATAATTCCCGCCGGAAATAGCCCGCGACAATTTCCGGCTGCCCTTTTTTGCTCCACTTTTTTGGGCAAGCAAAAAAGTGGAAAAGAAAAAGAGCGTATCTGCTTCTGTGAGTTATTCTATAACTTGTCATTTCAAAGAACTTAATTCTCTTTTATTCGTGCCTCAGGCTGACATTACTTTTTGGCCAGCCCCTGCGTTAATCGGTGCGTTGCAGCTACCAGCTTTTTTAAGGTGTTCGCCCATATGCGTTACTTCCCGCACGTCTATCAGGTGTGCAGCCTCCACCAGCTTTACCAGCCGGGTGTAAAACTGCAATGTATTCCGTTCTGTACCGCTGCTTTGAGGGCTAAGCGCGCATTCTGTCATTTCTTCCCAATCCTGTACCCACTGGTGTAGCGGCTGTTTTTTAAAGAATTTTTTAAACACCCGGTACGGATCACAAAATTCATCCTGGGACAAACAACGCGGGAAATCGCTCCAAAAGTTGCATCTGCTGTACCGACTGCAATAATAGCTTTTATCAAAAATGTCGTTTCCGGAAACGGCAACCGGGCTGCCTTTTTCATCCCTAAGCGCATGGGCGGCTTTCAATACAGACCGTACAATTTTCATATCCAGCAGCACATCGCAGGGCGGGTGGCGCTGGTATAGCTTATCCGCCTGCGCATAGTTGATGATCTGTTTAATCTCTGTACGCAAAGTTTCAACGCCCGTGGTATAAAAGGCTTCTGCAAGTACTTGCCGGGGATCGGTGATGCCTCCCCTACTCCAGCACGCTGTTTCAAAAGGATCATAGAGTTCTTTGTTTTTCATAGTCGCTTTTTTAGTGCTCATAATTAAGTTAACAGTCCAAAAGTACTCACTCCAAACGCCCGTAAACAACATACAGGCCATGTAAAATACCGGCCCTGCTTTGTTTTTAACTGCGGTATTTTACGTATCTTTAAATTCATAATTAACGCTTAAATTTGAACCTATGACAAATACACATGCTATGGAAAAAAAGATACATCAGGGACGAAATGTAAAGCGTTTCCGCGAAATGCTGGGCATTAAACAGGAAGCCTTAGCCTATGAGCTGGATAGAGCCTGTCCTGAGCATGTCGAAGAAAGATGGAACCAGCAAAAAATCTCCTTATTGGAGCAAAAAGAAACCATTGACGCTCCCCTACTCCAACAGATATCTGATGCGTTGAAAATACCTGTAGAAGCTTTCCAGAATTTTGATGAAGAGCAGGCGGTGAATGTAATTGCCAATACTTTTACCAACACCGATAGTGCAATTGGTTTTGTTATCAATAACCATAATCCTATTGATAAGATCATCCAACTCCACGAAGAAAAGATTGCGTTGTATGAAAGAATGTTGAAGGAGAAGGATGAGATGATGGCCGAGTTAAAGAAGCTGCTTAATAAATAATTTCTTTTGGGCGTGCCCCCTGCCCTGCCAACGCTGCAGGGCCAACACACGGCCGGGGTCGGGCTACTTTGGGGTACGCTGCGTTTCCGTGCTTTGCACCAGCTCCCTTCGGTCACCGCCCGCCGTATCCCTCACGCGGGGGAAGAGAAAAATAACTATCCTGAGGTAACATTTTGCACCTCAGGTTTAAACGAAAGCACCTATACCGGCTAATTTATTTACATCACACCAAATCAATACAACATGGCAAAAGCAGAACTTCAAACACTCATTGCCGAACAAAAATACTCAACCGTATTTATGTAATACGTGGTCAAAAGGTAATGCTGGACAAAGATCTGGCCGAAATGTACGGTGTAGAGACTAGGCGTTTGAACGAGCAGGTAAAGCGCAACAACAAACGGTTTCCCCAAGACTTTATGTTCACTCTTACCCCAAAGGAGTTTGACAACTTGATATCGCAATTTGCGACATCAAGTTTATCCGCTGGTTGGGGTGGCACGCGCAAGTTACCCCGTGCTTTCACTGAACAAGGTGTAGCGATGCTATCCAGTGTATTGAATAGCGATACGGCTATTGAGGTAAATATTCGCATCATCCGGGTGTTTACCAAACTTAGAGAGTATACACTTACACACAAAGAAATATTGATACAGCTTGCAAAGCTGGAGAAAGAGGTAATCGGCCATAGCAGGGATATTGAAAATATTTTTACGGTACTGAAAGAGCTAATCGAAAAGCAAAGCACCCCCACTCCAAGAAATAAAATAGGGTTTAAAAATTATGATAAAGGGGAAGAATGAAATTGATGGCGAGGTTGATTGGGGGCTTCTATACAGCGCTGCTTTTTTTTGATCCATATACTGCATCAATAAACGGAATCTGTGAACGAAATTTTTGTGAATAGTATTCTTTTTCACAAAAAAGCATTTCACAAATCTGTGAATGTATTATTGTATTTTTTTACGTTCACAAAAAATAATTTACAGCCACGCCAAACAAGGCTGGTATAAAATCCCCTTCGTGCTGCTGACCGGCAGTATGCAATCGTAAATACCGGGCACATCCGGCATTCGGTCGCCTGTACAGGACGGCTCGGGATAGTTGTTCGGGCTACAAAACGTAGCTTTACAGCTTACGCTTTTCGCCATAAATATTAATGATATGAGTATCCGATCCGCTTGTTTCCTGTTGCTTGCTTTCTTTTGCTTCTGTTCTTTTGAGAAAGGACCGCGCATTAAAAAAATCAAAATAACGGCGCCTTTTAAAATGCCTGCTATAAGTGTTCCCGATTTCAGTAAGGCCACAACATTTTCTATTATCGACTTTGGAGCTGTCGAGGGCGATAAAAAGAAAAACTCGGAAGCTATTGCCAGGGCTATTGATAAGGCCAGCAGTATGGGCGGCGGCACTGTTATTATTCCTAAAGGCGAATGGCTTACCGGGAAAGTACATCTGAAAAGTAATGTCAACCTTCATATAGAGAAAGATGCAGTGCTGTTATTTTCAGAAGATCCTGAAGATTATCTGCCCGCCGTTCATTCCACCTGGGAGGGTATGGAATGTTATAATTACTCCCCACTTATCTATGCCTACCAGTGTAAAAATATTGCCATTACCGGCGAAGGCGAGATCAAAGCCCAAATGGATACCTGGAAGCAATGGTTTACAAGGCCCTCCGGGCACATGCAAAGCATTAAACGTTTATATAACCTGGCCTGGGAGCGCTCGCCTGTTGAGCAAAGGCAAATGGTAAATGACACCGCCCATCTTCGTCCGCAGTTCATACAATTCAACCGCTGCGAAAATGTATTGCTGGAAGGTATCAAAATTACCAATAGTCCTTTCTGGACCATCCACCCCTACCTGTGCAAAAATGTGGTGATCAGGAAAGTTCAGGTATATGCACATGGACATAATAATGATGGTGTTGATCCTGAAATGAGCCAGAATGTGCTGATAGAAGACTGTGTGTTTGACCAGGGCGATGATGCCATTGCTATCAAGTCGGGCAGGAACCCGGAGGGCTGGCGTTTAAAAACTCCGTCTAAAAACATTGTTATCCGTAACTGCGTAGTGAAAAATGGTCACCAGCTGGTAGCTATCGGCAGTGAACTATCCGGTGGTATAGAAAATGTTTTTGTAGACAACTGTAAAGTAAATGATGGCGCTAAGCTTATGCACTTGCTGTTCATTAAAACCAACGAGCGTATGGGCGGCTATGTGAAAAATATTTATATGAACAATGTACAATCCGGTAAAATAGACCTGGGCATCTTAGGTATAGAAACAGATGTGCTGTATCAATGGCGTACGCTGGTTCCTACCTATGAAAAAAGGCTTACTCCTATACAAGATGTATTTCTTACCAATATCAGCGCCGCCAATGTTCAATTCATTTCGAGGATCCTGGGGCAGGCAGCATTACCTGTAAAAAATATTTCTTTGCAAAATGTTACTGCGGCTAACGTAACAGGGCAAAATAATATTCATGAAAACGTAACGGGCTTCAGCTCAAAATAAAATGATGCATTTCAAAACCACATTTTTATCCGTCATCATTTCAGTCCTTTTATTCAGTAAAATAAACGCCTCAGGGTTGATTATTGATAAAAAGGACAGCGTACCCGTAAAGGCACAGGTTGGTGCCGCTGCATTGCCCGAAGGAATAGCCCCGATAACCGCACCTTTTACTATGCCGCAGTTACAAAAACCTGTATTCCCGGCACGGAGTATCAGCATCGTTTCCCATGGCGCTAAAGAAGGTGCAAAAGTAACCCAGGCTATACAGCAGTCCATAGATCAGGTGCATCAGCAGGGAGGTGGCACCGTTATCATTCCCAAAGGCAAATGGCATACAGGCCGCATCAGTTTATTAAGCAACGTAAATGTAGAAATTGCCGAAGGTGCCGAGCTATATTTCAGCGGCGAAGTAGAAGACTATCGCCCTGCCGTATTCACCAGGAATGAAGGGATAGAAGTAATGTCGCTTGGGGCCTGCATTTATGCCAACGGCCAAAGAAATATTGCCGTAACGGGTAAAGGAAAATTGATCGGCCCGGCAAAAGGCGGTTCTGTACGCAAACAGATCATGACCCAAGATGTAATAGAAAATGTAGTTTCTTACAAAACACCGGTAGCAGAAAGAGTGTACGAGGGGCATAACGGCGATATCATTTTTCCTCCTATGTTTATCTCTCCTATCAACTGCAGCAATGTGCTCATAGAAGGAATATCACTCGAAAACACGGCATTCTGGAACATTGTACCTGTTTACTGCGATAGTGTTATCATCCGCGGCGTTACGGTTCATTCGGTTGGTATTCCGCGGGGAGATGGCATTGATATCGAATCATCCAAAAACGTATTGATAGAGTATTGCACCCTTAGCACCGGCGATGATGCCTTCACTATTAAAGCAGGCCGTGGCGATGATGGCTTAAGGGTGAACCAACCAACAGAGAATGTAGTGGTAAGGCATTGCCTGGTTGTAGAAGGGCATGGCGGTATTACCTGTGGCAGCGAAACGGCAGCGATGATCAGGAACCTGTATGTACATGATTGTGTTTTCCAGGATGCACGGTCGGCTATAAGGTTTAAAACCCGCAGGCCGCGCGGTGGTGGCGGAGCGCAACTGTACTATGAAAGGATACGGATCAGCGGTTCTAAATATGCTATTGAATGGGATATGCTGGGCAGCGCGCAGCATGTGGGCGATATGGCATCGAGATATCCTCCAAGAGAAACAGATCATTTAACACCGGTGTTCAGGGATATAAAAATGAATAATATTATTGTTGAAAGCGCCGATCAGTTTATTAAAGCAACAGCTATACCCGAAAGCCCGCTGTCCAACGTATGGATAGAAAACGTTTCTTCTACCACACACAAACTGATCGCTGCGGCTGATGTGGATGGATTAACCATTAAAAACGCCCGGTTCATATCTGATAGTGCAGACATCCGTTTATTGGATACAAGGAATATACGTTTTGAACATGTCCGGTTTATGAATTCTCAAAATAAGATCCATACTGATATAAGCGGGCCGTTATCTGCTAATATAAAGTTCATTCAAACCCGGCCTAAAGTACGAAGTAATTTTAAGAAGCAGGCATCACAATAATGAAGGGGTGCATGATATTTTTGGAAGCCTTATATCTCCCGCTGGCGGGAGTACCCGAAGGGGGGGTGGAAAATCCTCCCCGGCCTGCGGCCACCCCCTCAAAGAGGTGGACATTCTCTTCTCACATTATAGTGTTATCCAATACTAATTGTAAAAATGTTATGCACCTAATGAAGAATGGACAACTACCGCCTGCTCTTTATACTTTAAATACTGGAACATGCAAATACAGCGTTTATTCAACCATTAACAATACTGCTAAGTTTTATCAGCATCCAGGTTATGGCACAGCCATGACCAAAGTGAACGGGAAGAATTTTTATGCCGTGGGTAAAAGCTTGCTGGCATGGAAATAATAACTACTCCTTATATTTGCCCGCTTGATAGCTATGGCAACAACGAATACAAAAACATTTTTACTTTTTCAACCTTCGCATTTATTCTCAAAAAAGGAAGTAATATCCATAAGGCAATTAATTAAAACACCCGAAGGCATAACAACCGGGGAGCAGCCCCTCTCCCGTCCCCAGCTCAGGGTATATTTTAAGAACTTCAGCGATGATACCATAAAAGCGCTACTCGCTTTTTCACAGGCTGAGCTGCAAAAAATATCTGCGGCTTTGCACCAGCAAACTAGTTATATTGCCAATAGAGAGGAACAAAATGCAGCTGTAAAAAATGCTTACAGCCGCCATCTTTATAGCCTTACAGGTGCTTTACGAAGACAGCCCGTTAAAGAATGGTATCATTCAGTACAAACAAATGATAAACGTGTACAAAACATCAAATGCAGCTTTTATCATTATCCTGTTGAGCTTATTTTCCGCGCTGCTAAAACTGAAGATCATTTCAGTATAGAAGCCGTGGTTGAAATAGGTAAAGAACAAACAGCTCTCAGCGGGTTCAGGAAATATCATTTTTTATTAGAGCGGGATAATTGCTATTACCAGCTTTCGCCTAAGAGCTATGAAGCGCTGGACTGGCTTGAAACACAGGCTCCTTCACAGGTCTTTGATAATAGGGAAGCATTTGACCAGGCATTACAAAAGCTAAGCCACTGGCAGGTTAAAATAGAACGCCATAATCTTTCGGATGTTGAAGCCATAGAGGTGATGCCACAGGTCCAGGTACTGCTGAGTGAGCTGAGCAATACTTTCCTGAAACTGGAGCCCCAGTTTGTATACGATGGTTTAACTGTAGAAGGCCCTTACGAGCCGGTATCTGAAATTGAATCCGCAGATAAAATCATCCATATCAACAGGAATAAAGAAAAAGAAGAAGAGCTGGTGGGTTTCCTGAGATCTTTGCATGACAAATTCAGTAATCAGAACAATGGCTTTTTCTACCTCACCTTTGCAGAGGCCCAGAAAAAAAGCTGGTTTGTAAAAACCTATCATCTTTTACTGGAAAAAAATATCGACCTGCTGGGCATTGATATGCTTAAACATTTCAGGTACTCGCCACATAAAGCCGAAACCAGTATTACGAAGCAAACGCAGGAAGGTGATTTTGTCTCTATAGAACTCACCGTAAAATTTGGTAAAGAGGCCGTACCACTCAGCAACCTGCAAAAGGCTTTATTAAATAATCAAAAAGCAGTAATGCTGAAAGACGGCAGCCTGGGCGTATTAGGTGAGGAATGGCTGCAACAGTACGGATTAGTACTACGACATGGCAGGATCAGGAAAACGGAGCTGCTGATAGCCAAATGGCTGATGCTGGGCAATGTTACAGAAGATACAGATAGTACACCTGTTATAAGCACCGGTATTACAGCCGCCTGGTTCTCAAAATGGCAACAGTGGGAAAAACAGGAAGAAAGCCTTTACCCTTTACCGGCCGGTCTGCAGGTAAAAGAGCTGCGATCTTACCAACGCACCGGTTACGAATGGCTAAGGCTGCTTGCCGAAATTGGCGCCGGCGGCTGCCTGGCGGATGATATGGGCCTGGGTAAAACATTGCAAACTATCAGCTTTCTTTTATACAAAATAGAAGCCAACCCGCAGGGAAGGCACCTGGTAATAGCTCCCGCAAGCCTGCTGTATAACTGGCTTAAAGAACTGGAAAAATTTGCACCGGGCATACAGGCCATTGTACTTCACGGCTCAAAAAGAGATACCGCTTTGCTCAGCGAAAAAGAGCACCAGGTATTCATTACCAGCTATGGCACGATGCGCCAGGACATACACCTGCTGGAAACCATAGCATGGGAAACTATTGTATTAGATGAAAGTCATCATATTAAAAACCCGGCTGCACAAACCACAAAAGCCGCCTGGCAGCTAACCGCCAAAACCAAAATAGCGCTAAGCGGTACGCCTGTAATGAACAATACCGGCGATCTGCACAGCCAGGTGCACTTTCTCATGCCGGGCCTGTTAGGCACTTCAGAATTTTTTAAGAAGGAATATACCATTCCCATAGAGCAACAGGCTAATAAAGAAAAAGCCGCCGTATTGCAAAAGCTGATACGTCCTTTCCTGTTACGCAGAACCAAAGAGCAGGTGGCTAAAGACTTACCGGAAAGAACAGAAGCGGTGCTGTGGTGTGAAATGGGCGCCGACCAGAGAAACGCCTATGAAAGCATTAAAGAAGAAGTGCGCACCAGTATTTTTACCGAAATAAAAGCCAGCGGACTGAATAAAGGCAAGCTAAGCGTCCTGGCTGGCCTTACCAGGCTCAGGCAGCTCTGTAATAGCTGCGAACTGGTTAAAGATGAAGATCTTTTTACTTACGATAGTGTAAAAACCAAAGTGCTGATTGATGAGCTACAATGTATCATCCCCCAACACCGCGCACTGGTATTCAGCCAGTTTACTTCCATGCTCGATTTGCTGGAACGCGATTTGAACAATGCCGGTATTTCAACACTGAGATTAGACGGGCAAACCCCTGTAGCACGAAGGCAGGAGTTGGTAGCACAGTTTCAGTCTGATGAAGGAAGCAGTACCCCTGTATTTTTAATAAGCCTTAAAGCAGGCAATACCGGCTTAACACTTACAAAGGCTGATTACGTGTTTTTATTTGATCCCTGGTGGAATACTGCTGTTGAAAACCAGGCTATAGACCGGACGCATCGTATTGGACAGAAAAACCAGGTTTTTGCTTACCGTATGATATGCAGGGACAGTATCGAAGAAAAAATCATTAAAATGGCCCGTAACAAAAAACGTTTGGCCGATGACCTTATCACAGCAGAAGAAAGCCTTGTAAAAGGCCTTACGCTGGAGGATATCCAATACCTGCTGGAATAATTTCATGGAATTTACCCTGCAATTTTCTTAAACCACGCTATATATGCATCCACTGCCTTATGCAGCAGCTCTTTTGTTTGATCATTTTTCAAATTTCCCTTTTCATCAAAACATTCATTAATATGGGAAAGGTAGACTTCAGGCTGCTGCATAACCGGTACGTTCAGAAAAACGAGACATTGCCTTAAATGGTGATTGGCTCCAAAACCTCCCAAATTTCCGGGGGAATTGCTAAAAACAGCGCCAGGCTTGCCATTCCAGACGCTTTTGCCGTAAGGCCTTGAAGCAATATCTATTGCATTTTTGAGTACAGCAGGCATTGACCGGTTATGTTCAGGAGTGATAAATATAATACCATCCAGGTCTTTTATTATATTTCTGAATGCCACATACGGTTCGGGAACAATATCATTGTCATCAAAATCCTGGTTGTAAACCGGCAGGTTGTCAAGAGCAATAAATTGAAACTCAAATCCTTCAGGAGCCATAGATAATAAGGCTTTTCCTACTTTTTTTGAAAAAGATTCTTTGCGCAGGCTTCCGGCAATAATACCAATCACTTTATTCATAATTACTGGTTTTAAAAGTTTTTATAATGATATCCAGGTATTTGGTATCAATATGCAGGCCAAAATCTGTTCCCCACACTTTTACGTATTATAAATTATCAAAACTTGTTATAGCAGTTTTTATGGGCCGGTGCTTCTTTGTTTCCGGATCACATTCGCAACTTCGACATAAGCGTCCACCAGAACTGCAGGTACACGACCTTGTACGATAATTAATAATCTTAATAAATGTTTCACCGAGTCTTCTGCACTCATCGAGAAAAAAGAATTGTTTACATCAACCCACGCCCCCATGCCAGGCGCCCATTTTTCGGCGGTGCCTGAAACTTTATTCACTGTAATATTACGCATATAAACCGACCACATCATAGGGTTAAAGCGATCCCACATGCCTGCCATCTTAGCCTTATCGGCTGCCACCGGCGCGTTCAGGTAAGGATCTGGACCCGGATCAGTTAGTCCCACAAAAGAAGCTATTTGATGGGTATCTTCAGCAGCAAAGCCATCATCTGCATGCCAACCAGAAGCACGACCAATATTTCTATCCATGGCGGTATAAATAAGACTGGTATCGAAGTCTGCATTTAACAACCACTGTTCCAGTGCCGATAAAGCTCTTGCAGCATGTGTTTGTTCGCCGGGAAGCAGGGAAGAAAGGTTATCTGCTGCCGGCAAGGGAAGGGCCGTAACACCGGCCAGCCGCAACACCAGGAGCACATAGCTATCGGTATTTGTAAGCGCCTGCGAACCCGTGAGGTTTTGGATCAACCGGGTAGTTGAATAAGCGGTATCAACTGTAGCCAGTCCGGAAGTTGCATGCAGCGACTCGTGCACAAGCGTCTGTGCACTTTCACTGGTATTGGTACCGGATAAAAAATCCGGGCAAAGCGTCATCATAGACGAAGAGCCTGTACCCCGGTTATAGGCCGGTCTGCTACAGCCACCGTCACAGGTATTATGGCAGCGATGCTGCAGGGGCAATGCTGCTACCTGCCCCAGTAAATTGCGCAGGTGGCCTTCCACAACAGTTATAGGCACACCTGGAAATAACAGGGATGCTTGAGCAGTTGCCGTTGGCGTTGCAGCTGCCACCTGGGCATGTGCGATGGCTACCCATGACAGGGCCAACGGGAAAGCGCCTGCAAATGCACCGCCGCAAGGCTCTGTTTCCGGGGTGGGATTAGCAGTTGTAACAGCGCAGGGAGGTGCCGTAGTAGGCATAATACCCGTAGGCGGTATCACAGTAGGGGTAGCTATTACTTCCACATTACGGGAGCGGCGGTAGTCCATATTGCCGCTTGAAACAGCAGGTTGCGGGTTGGGCGACCGGACACCGGTATGGCCTAACCGCCCCAAGACCCTGTCCACACCCGAAATACGGGTATTCACAATTGTTGCATTCGTGGCAGGATCGCCTTCTTCACTGGCCGAACCTGTTAAGGTAATATTCGTTCCTCTGAACAGGCCTGCAATGCTACTTAATTTATACCACTCGGAAGATGGAATCATGGCACTGTCTTTCTCATAGAAGATCGTTTCCGGATAATCTGCTCTTTCCGAAAAAAGTCCTTCGATCTCAAAGCCGGCAGGTGTTTTGCGTTGCAGCGATTCTTTTGAAGCAGCGCTTCCTCCCTGCTGCACAACATGCGTTAGCTCGTGCGCCATCAATTTTTTCCCGTCAGCCGATCCGGCATTATAATATCCATCGTTAAATACAATATGCTCGCCAACAGTATAGGCTTTTGCATTTACTTCCCTGGCTGATGCAGCAGCTTCCTTGCCGGTATGGATCTTTACATTTGAAAAATCATAGCCCATCTTTTCAGAAAAGAACTGGTTGGATTCGGCAGAAAGTGAATGCCCCTTACCATTTAATGAATGAATATAGTTACTTATACCGGGCGCAATACCAGTAGTATTGCCTGCTTCTTTCTTTTGAAGCTTTTCGTCTTCTTTCTCCTGTGCCCGTTGCAGCTTTTTTTCATCTTCCTTTTTTTCAGACTGCCTTTGCAGCTTTTCCTCCTCTTTGCATTTTTCACATTTATGTTGAATAACAGGCGCTGCCTGAAAGAAGGTACTTCGTGATGTTATACCAAAAAAGGGTTGCTCAGGCCCGCGTTCTTTACCGGCCTGTGCTACATCGTGTGTGGATCGGCGCCGGATACGGCGATAAATACTACGCTTCATACTTCAAAGATTTAAATTCGGGCTCATTTTAATGTATTCTCTAATTTTTCAGTAATGGCATGAAATTTCTGATAAACTTCCAGGATATCCCTGCCAGGATTTTCAGAAGTTCTGATGCCTGCTTTTTTGGCTAATAATATACTAAACCGCTTTTTATCAGTTTCCTGATCAAAGGTCTGCTGATAAAGATCTTTAAATAAGATTGCCGGGTCAGAATTGTTGTCCATTGACAATGTAAAACGCTCACAGGCTTTTATAATATCATAGATAGCGCCTGTTCCGTAAGACAGCAGCTCAAAAAACTGGCGCAGGTTACGGGCAAAAATTGCATTAGGACTGCCTTCGCTATCGATCCAGGCAATAGGTGCTGCCTCCGTATCCTCACTTGTTTCTTTCCAGTAACAGAACAGACAACCTGCCTTGTTTTTACCGAAAGCGACAAGATGGCTTTTGACTTCTGCTGTACTATCAGATATAAAGCCCGGTTGATCATCAAAAACGAAATCCACCGGATTTGAGTCAAATGCCTTCAGTATTTCCATAAATATATCTTTCATCTTACTCAATTTACGAGGTTGTCCATAGGCTGTACGGCCATCTGTCTTTCTCCGCTAACAATTGCCTGCTTTATTTCATTACCTAATGTATCTCTGTCAGGATCTGATAATCCCAGGCTATTAATATCGGCCCATACGGGATCGGGAGAAGATCCGCCGAAAGGCCGGTTTGCGACCTGTGTGAGCCTTGATACATCTGCCGCCAGCTCCGCTTTTAAGATATTCACTATTCTTCTCCGCTTGTTCAGATCGGTGTCGGTTGATGCAGCAACAACATCAATATCATTTCTGACTCTTGCCAGGTTAGCGGCACTGCCAGGTGCGCTTCCGTGTGTGCGGCCAGCTCTGTGCCGATTCAAATGCAGGTTGATAGCTCTTCCCAGGCCTGAACGGTTGGCTGCCCTGTTCCGTAAATTTAACACACCCGGCTGGTTAAAGCAGCTCTTCGCTGCTGCATGTTCAAGAATCGAATTCTGCGGCTGATGATCTGCTTCCAGATCGTCACCGGTAGCTTCAGGCATAGAACTGTACTGTCCTGTCATACCCTCTAAAGCATAGCGCTGTCTTACTCCTGACAGATCTGTTGAAGAGCCAAGCACACGTTTCACAATTTCAGAGAGCGACATATTCTGGCGGCCCAGGCGCTGTAATAATGGCTCCCTTTCGTTTTCTGGTCTGCCGCTATCTTCACTTTGCTTAATTTCATTCATAAGAGGTAATACATTTGTATTATAAAAATTACGGGCCTCCGTTACAGCATCTCTTTGTCTTGCAGTAATGCCAGGCCGGGTTTCCCAATAGGTCAGGAATCTTAATATCGGAGAAGGATCGCTGGCTACGATCAACACAGGCTGACCTCCTCTCTGTTCTATATAAATACGATGCGCCTCACCTGATTCCGAAGTAAAAGATTGGTCCGCATTTCGCCATGGTGTTAAGGCATTTACGATCGCATCCCTCGCGCTCCTTCCCATTGCCATTACCCTATCCAGCAGGTTCATACCCGTATCTACCGCCCGGTTCACCAGCCAGGTAAGCGCTTCATCTACTTTTTCCCGCACTACTTCTATCATTTCTCCTACCCTCCTGCCAATACCGCTTAAACCCACCTGGTTGGCCAGGAACCCGATCACGATCGGCATAGCCCTGCCCATGGTTCTTTCGAGATAATTGGCCGCTGTTGTTACATTGCCTTCTGCAATATCCGCCACACCATTCACAAAACTATTCACCACTTCCAGCATCTCCCGCAGGTACCGGATAAAGCTCTGGATGGCACTGTAGACAGCAATGGCGCTATTGATAACTGCCATGATACCGGTAGGATCGAGCATACTCAGCAATCGTGTAACCATCCGGTTAATGATCTGCTCCATTACCCAGTTCTTTACAGCGCTGAGTATGGTTTCCCAAAGATTGCTCAGCTGCTCCTGTATGCGCTCCCATATTGCAGCCATACCGCGCTCCTGAACGTCTTTAATAAAGGTCCAGATACCTTCCAGCGTGTTAATCATACTCCTGATACGGGCTACCCGCTGTGGCCCTATTCTTGGGTGAGCGGCCAGCTTTTCCCATATTTTTTCCATGCTGATGCCCAGCACATCCAGTACCCATCCTATTACACCCCGCAGTGTGAAATCTGTCAGTTCCGGCACCCCGGCATCCCTCAGCTCACTCATCAGCCAGCCCGTAAGTCCCTGCAACAAGTGTTGCGCAATATTTCCAAAAAACTGTATGAAGCCCTGCTTAATAGCACGCAGCAGGTTTTTCAGGAAGCCGATCGGGTCGCGTTTGATGCTCTCAAATGCAGCCATTGCCCGGGCAATAATGTTACCGATAAGATCAAACGGGAAATTCATGATCTCAAGAATGACGCGCACTACGATCTTCACTATCTCTGCTACAAATGCGATCAGCCTTCCTATAGGCTCTCCAAACCGGTCGATAATTCGCTGAAATGCTTCTACCGGGTGCACCAGGTCGTTCAGGCTAAAGGAATTCCAGAGACTGGTAAAGAGCTGCACGATATAAGCCGGTGTCATATTCAGCCTTGCTACTGCTGTATTAATTTGCTGGGTAGCCCTGCCGATAGCGCCACTTTGCTCCATTTGCTGGTACTGTTCTTCTCCTCCTTCCATGAGGCTCATAAAACCCCGGATGATATTGGGTATGGTACGGGGCACGCGTTCATTGGTAAACGGATCCCGGCCAATTAAAACCGTTACCAGCGTGTAGCCTCTTACCGTAGCAGCCCATGCAGAAAGGCGCCGCATTAATACCTCTTTAATCAATTGCAGGATAACGGCGGCCGTATCTCTTACAAAATTCCATACCTGTGTAACCGGGTCTGCAAAAGTGTCGTAGATCCTGTTAAAGGTACCCACAGGATCCATCAGGCTTTCAATAGATACAACATCCCAGATCAGGCCTATATTATTCCTGACCGTTTCGTACAGGTTACCAAACACCACAATGCCACGGTCGATCCAGTCCGAAACTTTAGTAAAAGTGCCTGTTTCCTGCATCTGGGTGCGCTGCATTCTGCCCTCTTCCCCGCCCAGCTCAAGTATGGCGTTAAGCATATTGGCGCCGTTTCGCAAAACCCGGGCTTCCGTTATCGGGTCTTTTTCCAGGATGACCGTTAAAAGAGGATAGGCAGTTGTGTGATCGCGCACAAAATTCACTAACTGTGTTAGCAGGAAACGCTTCACCATTTCGAGCAGCTCATGGGCTACTTCTACGGCAAAACCAATAACACTTTGAATGAACCCGTGAATGATGTTCCCGATATTTTCAAAGATCTGTGTCGGGTTGGCTAATGCGCCCAGTGTAATGCCATTCCAGAACTGGTCAATACGCTGCGATATATTGCTTACCAATGATATAACGCGCGCTATCTGTGTATCGATCCAGGCGGCTGCTTCATCAAGCGCACCCAGTTCATTGAGCTTTTGATGCAGGAGCCTGCCACCGGGCATAATATCAAAAGCCGCTTCAATAAAGTTCTTGCCATTGCGGTCTACAAATTCTCCTGTGACCGGATCTTCATTGAGTACTACCCGTAAGGCCCTGTAACCGGGTATGGCCATTGCAAAATCCCTGGCTTCGCCGAGCAACAGCCGCTTTCCAGCCTCCAGTCCTTCTGCCACATAATCAATCGCGCTATTTACATAAGACAATGCACTGTCGAACCAGCCACATTGAATTTTACTTCCCTGGCCCAGGCTGATCGCAGGAGGCCCCCTGCCCTGTTCGCTGATGGCTTTGGCATCTATTTTATGTTCACAGCCGCATGCGGCGCCAGTTTTAGTTTCTGTTTTAGCCGAAACCGTAGTTTCTTCCTTTTCCTGCTCCTGCAACAGGGTGTCTGCCTTTCTGTCGAGTGCCGGAACAAGCGTTTTTTGCTGTGTAGCAATGGCAGTGCCCGTATACTTTTCATCCTCCTCTTTCTTTTCCTCTTCCTGGCGCTGAATGGCCGGTGGATCCATGGTTGTGTGCGGTCCGCCGGACAGGGAGCCCCGGGCATTCACCTGCCAGCTGCTGAGTTCGGGTTTAACCTGCACGGCAGCTTCATCGTTGGTAGTGTTTTTTTCCGCAGGGTTTTGCCCTTCTTCTTCAAAACTTTCATCAGCTTGGCGGTTTACATGAAATAGCTCACGGCGTAATTCACGCAACGTTTTTGGCTTTTCTTCAGCGGATCTTTCTCCCTGACCAAGACTTCCCTCCATGATCTGAAGCGGATCAAAAAAGGCCGTCCAGTCGCTTACAGGATGTTCAATAGTTTGTACCTGTCCTCCCAGGTTATCTTCTCCTGCTGTATTTCCGTTTACGGTCTTTATCATACCGCCTGCCGCGGATTCTACAATAGCAAAATGTGAATAAGCATTGCGGTAAGCAATATCTCCCGGTAATGGCATCACTCCGGGCGGACGAGCTGCCTCAGGTTTTATCATACGCTCACCCAACTTCCATTTAGGCATAGGCACCCCGCTTTTATTAAGCGCCCAGAATACGAATATGCCGCACCAACTGGGCATGGCATCTCTTTCGCCAATAGTAGTTTTAGGAATAGCATTGCGATCGGTAGCCGTTGTTTTGTCTACGATAAGGCTGCCGGCCTGCATCCGCTTCTTTTTAATATCCTGCTCTGCTACAGCACCTTTAACAGAAGCTCCGGATCCGGAAACGATCTTTTCAGCGCCAAATGTTGTTTTAAAAATTTCAACAAGGTGTTCCCAGCCGGTGCGGTTTCCATCGGGCTGTGGTTTGTTAGCGTCAATTTTTCCTTCAACTGTTTTGGCTTTTTCCACAGCATGGGTTAGCTGCTCAGGAACGCCACCCGTGCTTCTTTGTATGATATTTTTCCTGGCAACAGATGGGTTAGCAACAGATGCTGTGGCATGGGGACGACTCGCCCCCTGCTGAATGGTATGGGTAAGCTCATGTGCCAGCAAAACATCCCCTGCAGCAGTGCCAGGGGCATATTTACCGCTGTTAAAATAAATATCGTTGCCGTGCGCAAATGCCTGTGCCTGTATAGAACGGCTTAAGCTTTCGGCCTGGGTGCCGGTATGAATACGCACCCCGCTGAAGTCGGCACCGAAACGGTTTTCCATAAATTGCCGGGAGGATGCCGACATAGCGCTTCCCCCTCCTTTTGATGAAGACAATGATTGCTCAAAGTTCATCAACCCAGTGGGGGGCCCTCTTCCGTTTCGCTGGATGTGCCCGTTTGGAAGGACGGCACCATTGTATGCCTTTCTTGAAATATCTACCGGCACCTCTCCTTCCTCTGCATTACAGGCTTCACAACTATTTACTTGTGGCTCCATCTGCCTGAAAAGCATCACCTGTAAGGATTCTTCTGCTGTATCTTCTTTCCGGTTTAGTGTAACGGTGGGATATGAAAGAACCGGCATTTCAGCGCCTTCCTCCGGCTCCCGCTGTAACAATTCTTCTTTCTTTTCATCGGACCCTGATACAACAGGATCGCTCATCCGCATTACCTGGTCAGCAACAGCATCGGCCTCTTTTTCCTGCGGATCATCGGGACTGCTTACTGTAAGCTTTGCCTGAACCGGAGCGTTGAAGAATACCGGATTTTCTTTAGCACCAAAAAAACTTTCCTCCCCCGCTTTTCGAAAGAAAGCCGGTTGTGCAGCTTTTTGCTGAACTGCGGAGGAATGGTTTGTTTTTTCGGCGGTGGTGAACACTCAGGATAAATTAAATAAGCAATGCTCAATATTCAATGTTCAATATTCAAGTCCATGGACCATCGTCTATCGTCTAAGTACTAAATACTCAATACTTAAAACTATACCCTGCCAAGCAGGCTGCTGTGTACCCATCCTTCAGGTTCTGATATACCTGTTACCGGTTGAGCCAGCTTTACATGAAACCAGTCCATCACATTGTCAATAAACTCTACCTTAACATCCTTCTTTAATTTGCCTACAATATCATAATCAAGTCCCGGGCCGGTTCTGAACCGCACCCCATCGCCGGTGGTTTTAAACATGGCCGCATGATCTTCCTGCCGGCCCATTACCCTTGACTTAAATGAAGCCATTGGAAAAGCCGGTCCCGGATCTTCTTTTCTGCCAGGCGCAATATCATCATGGCCTAAAATATCTTTTAATTTATAATGGCTGTAGATGGCTAGGCTGGCTTTGATACAGGCTTCGATTTGTACCGGTGTAAAAATATGCCAGCCCGATTCTGTATCCTGGTTCTTATGTTTTGCTACGATCACTTTTGAGTCGGGGTACTCAACACCAAACCAGGAAACCCATTTATTTCCTACCCGTTTAAGTTTGCCGGGATTATCCAGTTCTATACCTATGGAGTAGCTGTTAAGTCCCGATAAACCGGCCCAGCTGCTCACACCGGCATGATAGGCTTTCTTATTAAAAGGTACCATCTGTGTTATCTTTCCATCGAGCCCGATAACCAAATGTGCAGAAGCATTCGCGCCAGGATTTTTAAACCAGTTGATACTTGACTGGGCACTTGCACCTGCCGTGTAGTGAATAATTAAATAAGCAGGTGTGATAGTTCCCGACTGGTTGGGCGAATTGACAAAGCTAACAGGAGCTTCGTCATTCTCTGCTACAAGTTTGTGTTGGCTGATTTGCATAATATTTGTTTTTTTAGATCCAATGAGTAATAAGATTTTGTTCCATCCAGGGCAGGCGGATGATACCAATGCTCCATGGGAGCTGTTGCAACAACATATCGTAAGCTTCCTGCTGAACCATCAGCTGCCACTCCCCTTTTTCTGACCGGGTGATCTTCCCCTCTCTTTGCAGGAATGAACTGCGCAGGCCCTCAACAGATGTATTGCCCAGCACTTTCCAATGTGCTATTACAGAACACAGCATTTCATCAGCTTCTGATTTTTCTGATACGCTTAATGCTGTCCCTGTCTCTACTGCATCCTGCAGCTCTAATCCGCATAATATTTTAGGAAGTACCAGTTCAAATTCAGCAGGGCGTTCTTTCCCGGTTGCCGCATAATAAATAAGATTTAAAGCACTGTCTGCACTTTTTATTCTTCCTTCAACAGCCAGTCCCGTACGTTCCAGTAAAGCAGGTAAAAACGGAGCAATGACCACTGTGCCTGCAAATGGCAGGTATATACCCTCACTGCTTATGGCATCTGTTTTGTTTTTTGCGGAAACATCAGCTTCGTTCCATCTGTTTGTTTCCATAGCAATTCGTATGGATGGCAAGGCCACTTCTTTTATCTTCTCTGCACCGGGTTTGTCTTTTGCAGAAATATCCTGATCCGGTATGATACCTTTTTGTTTTCGCTTCATAGCCGGATCAACCTGATAGGATCTTTGGATTTGTTGTACAGCGCCTGATGCCATACGGTGCTTCAAAATATGCAAGGGAAAGGATGTTTTTGTTATTGCCGGCTTTATATCATCCTGCTGCAGCCATTTGATTACAGCTTGCTGCAATAGTTTTTTGCTGTCATGCCTGTGGAGGATAGCCTGATCTATGAATATTTTTTTCCAATCTCTCACATCATATCTGTTATCGCCCCTCCAATCTTTTATTGCAGTAAGATCGTTCTCTATCTTCAGAATATCCGTAACGGGCATATCTGTCAGCCTGCTTATCAATTGTATTAAATCACTGTTGAAAAGCAGGCTGAAAAATCTTTTCAGGGCAGAAGACGTGTTCAGCTGCCCTATAATAACCCACAGGTCGTTAACGGGCGCCTGCTGTAACCAGTCAGCCAGCTGCGTTTTAAAATTCGCAGATATGCGCTTTGGCACATTCCAGGGCAGAATACCCGTTGTGAGGAAATGTGAAAGAATAGCTGTAAAGCTGTTCCATGTATGCCTTTCTGATACAGGCACGTCATCTCTATCCATTTCGTCGCTCCCTGTGTATTGCTTTAATTGTATTCCTATTTCATTAAGCAGAACAGGCAGCAGATCTTCCAGCCAGTTATCCTGCTGTTGCAGGTTCATCTCAATTTCCAGGCGATCAACATTAATAACCGTGTCCGTTCCGGCACCATACTTATTCAGCTCCTGCTCTAACCCCGGTACCCATTTTTGCTCCACCCACCGGTTAAAAGCCTGCTGTAAAGCTAATGGATCGCTGCTTCCATTGTACTGGAAGCTGATGATGTTCTTACCGATAATATGTGTACTTACTGGATCCATATCATTTATTTACCCCCTGTTGTCAGTCACCTCAATTTCCCTGCTTACAACTACATAACAACCGTTGGCATCAATACCAATGAAGTGAACATAAGGATTTTGCTGGGGATCAAGAGATATAACAGGATTCTTATCGGCAGACCAGGCAGGGCGCCCCTCCCTGAAATACCAGTAATAAGAATTAAATTCCGGGCTGACTTCAAAAGTGATATACCTTCCGTTCGTTCTTGTACCTTTTATTGATTCCACAGCCAGGAGCACTTTACAAAGCGCTTCTGCAGTGTTTTTACACTTATCCAGGCTCATACAACCGAACTTCGGAACCACTATTTTGTTCCGATCATCATAAGCTATCTCCACTCCTTCTTTACTGTATATGACATTCAGGTTATAGTCTGAGCTCAGGGTAAGCTTAATTTCCATCCTGATATCGTGACAAATAAATTTTTCGATGGATACTGACTGCGTTTCTTTATTATATGTAAAAACGGGTTCGCCATTGGCTGAAAAATGTGCGGGTACTTTACCACTTAATTCTGCACAGAGTTTTGTAAACAGCTCTTCAAAATTTTCAAAAGAAATACCATTATTATCCAGGATGGATCGAAATATATCTGTTACATCTATCTCTTCAGCAGTGCCTCCTTCGGCAGTTACCCGGATCACTGCCTTTTCAGTTTGCTGCTTCAAAGCATTGCTTTCAGCAGGCCTTTGGATCCATAAAATATAATTGCATTTTTCTGCAAGCCCATTACAGGGAAGATCGCATGGCTGACTGCATTCATGAGGCTGAATGGAAAAAACGGTTTCACTGCCGCTACTATCTTTTACAGATACCTGCCGCCCCTGTCCTGATGCTGTAGCAAGAGACACCGTGTTACCTTCAATTACATTGCCACCAACACTGTATGGCGCAACGCCGCCGGTAATGGTAATTAATACAGAGAAGTTATCGCCGCTTTCATCGCAGGATGGTTCGCTACCGGTAACTACTAATGGTTGAATGCACTCATGCGGGTCAATTATATATGAAGCATTTTGACCACTGCTGTCGCTGATGATAATAGTTTGTCCAGATCCGCTGGCTACCTGTATCACACCCTGATCTCCATCAATGGCCTTTCCATTTATTTGATAAGGTGCCTTACCTCCGCTGATTGTTAGGGTTACAGAGAAATTATTTCCGCTCTCATCGCACTGCGGATCACCGGCGGTAACAGATAAGGGAACCGGTGGCTCAGGAAACTGGTAAACAACCGGGGCACAATCAGAGCAGCAGATATAGGGCAAATAGAAATCGGCAATAATAGTACCATCGGTCAGCGCTTCGTTGTAGCTGATCGCTTCGGTTTCGGCCCGGCCTGCTTCCAGCCTTCTACCTGTTTCGGAGCGTCCTGTCACATTAATTTCTTCAAGCTTTCCCTTTTTAGCCAACGTTCTTTCGGAAAGCATGATCTGCACACCTTTCCTATTCTTTTCAGTAATTACTATTTCTCCTGAAAGGGCACCTCTCCTGCGGTCATAAATAACCGCTTCGAGCACTACCGGGAGAGCATCCACCCTGATCTCAAATTGTCCCTTACCATCCGCATTAACCGTATCATCATTGTCATCAACCGATAGCTGTGCAAAGGGAACCACTCTCTTCGCTGTGGTTATTACCGTTCCGCTTATTGTGAAAGGCCCTTTTACAACTTCTGCTCTTTGGCGCTGATGATAAACAAGCACCAAAGTCCCGCCAACAGGCACGCCGGCTTTATGCTGAAGTGCCGGATTTTTAGCTGCATAGTTACCGAAAAAGACATTGCGGTACATTTCTTCGCTTCTCCTTATAAACTCCTGGTAAATGGCGCGGAAGCTTCCTTTCTTACAGCTCAAGGCCACCTGGTCCAAGTGGTCTATCAGGTCTTCGGCCATATTCCGGTCATTCTCGGTAGAACGGGCATTTGCCATGACCTGTACGAGGTAATTGCGCAGCATGGTACTTTCGTATTCAATCCGCTCAAATAATACGATAAAGCTATTATAGGTTTCAATAAACCGGGAAAGCGTAATATGCACATCCATATAGGTTTTACCTGCATGGAGGTCTCTCATATAATCGCCGAGTATATCGCTGCCCACCATATACTCCTGTAGCAGGCGCCGTGCCGCTTTCATATTGTCGTCCAGGAACTCTATTGTCTGACCTATAATGGCCTCCCATTCGCGCTTTACAATAGCGTAGCTGGTTTCCAGGTCTTTGATGTAACATTCTTTAACAGCATCTTCCAGGTTATCCAGCTGCGGGTTGCCTGTACGTAAAACAATTACATCAAAAGGCAGCCGGTTCTGTTTTTTCTGGTTAAGGATATTTTGCAAAACCGTTTTATAGTTCTTGCCTATATGGCCTTCTACCCTTAAAAAATTATACGGTTCTATATCATATTTTAATGGATTCAGCACAGTATCCGGAACCGGTGGCGTATAGGAGGCTGCATTATAAGACAGGATCGTTGCTGCCTTTCCCTGCCTGCTTTTGACCGGGCTCCATAATTTATAGAGCACATCAGTACCGTTATTGATCTTATAATAGTAGGGAATGGCCTTTTCTGAAAGCATCTCTTTTCCAAGAATGGAGGGCGTTATACCAATACCATCATTCTGCGTAACCACAGGTGCCGGTATTAGCCTGTTGGTATAAATAGCAACAAGCCTCCTGAACAGGGTAGTTATTTCGCCAATATGATGTCTTTGATCAAACAACGGGGAATAAACGAAATGATGCCGCACCGGTTTATTGGGTATTGCTGCTGACGGGAATAAAATGCCGAGGAGCAAATGCCGCGGAAACAAGTCTGGTTCAGGAACGCAATTCATACAAAGCAGGGCCGAGCCTTTCGCGCATAGCTCTTTGTAGGCCTGCACCAGGTCTGAAAAAAAGTCGTAATAATACTGTATATGTATAGCCTGGGTAGCTGTTATATTTCCGTTATGTAAAAAAGCAAAGTCGGTGGCAATGCTGCTAAAAGGATCAGCGTTAAATCCATCTGCAATACAGGGCTGCGATTTTACGACATTGTACAACCCGGTTAATGCCGTCTTTACCTGGTTGATAAAAGTTGCAGACAATACATCCAGGTAGGCGTTAATAATATCTGCCGTGGTAACCGGGCTGGTATTGGGTATGTTCCACCGGGGTATGGAAAGCCCTGGCAACTCCTGGAAATTTTTAGCAGGAAGGCATTGAGCTGATTTATTAACCTTATCCAGCGATGCTTTATCAACCAGCAGGGGACGAACGGTTACAGTAACCCTCCCACCTTTATCATCGCAGGAATCCACGTTACAGTTTTTATTCTGCTCTTCCAGAAACTCGGCAAAAAGAAGCACTAACTTATCTGCCAGGAAATCTTTAGAAAGGGCTGTCGCATCAGGATCAGTAGCCACCTGCTTTAGCTCCCAAAGTGCCATATCCTGCGTACGTGTACCGGTTCCGCTCGTAAAAAAGCCATCGTAATATTTTGGCCGGAGCGCATTATAAGAAATAAAGCCTGTAAAAGTAGTTTCCTCGAAGTTAATAAGATATCCTGCAGAGGTAACGCCACATCCTTTACTGATAGTTACCGTGCTGCCGTTGGCAGGCGTAGTTACCTGCAAACCGCAAACAATGCCGATCCCGATCAGGTTGGTACGCGTGAGGCGGCCCTGCTCGTCAAGATATCCGAAAAGAAAATTAAGATCATCCGAAGTCAGAAGCTGATCGGGAACAAATTTTGGATACACTTTTTCGTCCGGAAACATATCGGTAATTTTTTGATGTTAAACAATAGTTTGATCCAGGTACACCCTGTTCTCCTCGTTGCCTTCTGCACAATCATGCAGGCTTGCCGGAGGATATACATTTTTCAGCCTGGTAAATACATGGAGCAATGCAACCAAACGCTGATGTAATTGAACTTTACCGGGTTTTGCTTTAGCCATCTCGGCGCGCCAGGCACAGTACACTGTTGTAAATTCGAGTAACTGTTTTTTGCTTACCCAGCAAATTTTAAGTCCCAGGTGCGCAGGTGCTTCTTTGCGGATGGTTTGTTCCGCAAACCGCCTGAAATCCATATCGCCCCCGGCCATGCCGTCCTCACCATTTACCACAACGGTAAACCTGAAGGAGTAAGGATCCTTATCGGTACAGGTTTCGCAGTTTTGGGAAAGGCAAACCGGCAGCAAGGGATCGCCCTGTGGCAAAACAAATTCAGGGAAATCATCGGCATATATCAGCAGGTCGTCTACATTCACACTATTACTGCCACTATAAAGAAGCGCTCCCAACTGCATCAGTTCATTTCTTGCCTGCTCGGCTTCATAAGGCGCATTAAAATGTTCTTTGCGGGTGGCGATTACTTCGCCGGTTTCGTCAATGAGATTGAGCACCCATTTTTTCTTTTTCCTGATCTGCCAGGATGGCTTGTAACGCATCAGCCGGACCACTTCCCTTATTTCTTTTTTGGCTTTTTCCAAAGCTATGGCGGCATCGCTATCAGTATAACGGGTACTGCTGCTCAAATAAATATGCCGTTGCGCATCAATAAAACGCCATCTCCTTTCGAAGATAACGCCATCTTCATCCTTCTCTTCATAGACCTCAAAAAACAAACTAAGGTTCTTTGTATTTCGCGGCCTCAGCAGCAAATGTTCTACCACGAAGAGCTTCTCGGTTTTTTTAATATATTCAGCAAATGCAATGATCTCATCACGGGCAGCAATGGCGCTTGTCTTTGTTGAAAAAGCCTGCTTGCGCGTGGCTATAATTTCCCCTTCGGTATTGAGCAGGTTAAGCACCCATTTTTTTTCTTTTTTCACCTGGTAAGAAGCTTCGTCTGTTATAAAGTCCATTACACTTGCTATTTCTTTCAGGGCTTTTTTCTGTGCTTCTTTAAAGTCCGTGTCATTATAGCGGGTGCTGCTGCTCAGGTAAATATTACCACCGGCATCTACCAGCCGCCAGCGGCGTTCATACAATTTGCCGTCTTCATCTTTTTCTTCATACAGCTCAAAATAATTAAGATAGCCCGAGTTATTCAGCCCCAATAAAAGCTCGATCCTTTTTTGAAGACCCGCAATATTGATATTGTTACATACCAGCGAGGGATCTTTATAATTCAGGCCCCGTCCGCGGTTAGCGCTCATAAAGGGATATTCCTTTATAAAATCTACTTTGCTTTTGATCAGCTCTGTTTCGGCAATAGCTTTACTGTTTGTATAACTATACAACATCAGGGCATAATCGTTGAACGACTCGGCAAACCTGGCCAGCAGGTGATCGAGGAAACGGTTGCGCCGGTCAAGAAAAGTAGCATTGGTTTCAGAAAGTTGTTGAAGCGCACCTGTTGTAATACCATTGTAAATATCACTGATGCCTTCTATTTCTGCATGCTCAATAAAACGGCTGAAATAAGAATGAATTATGGTATCGTTAACAGCAAAAAGGTCTTTAATATGAGATAATTGCGAAAGATAATTCACCAGTACCTGTTCAAAAAACATCAGGTAAGCTCTTAATTGCTTAGCCTGGGCTTTTCTTTGGGGCGCGGCAGCATCGGGCAGTCCTGTATAGCTAACCCCGTAAGTTTGAGGTAGACTATACTGTACAGGAAAATAGCTGTTCAGATCATAATAAGTACCCTCAGGCACGGGAAGGTCGTTTTGAGCAATCGGAAATTTTGGTTGGGCATTCTTCCCTTTTAATACCTGCAGGGTATCGTTCAGTTCAGAAATCACAGGGTGAAAAGGCAGCCCTCCCTGGTATATTACTATTTTAGATGCTTCTATGTATAAACGTGGTTGCTGATTGGCGCTTACCTTCAGCTGCCAGGGTTCCACAGGCGCCATAATCTTTCCTTCCTTATCGTAGCGCAATAAAGTAAAATTTCTGATACTTTTAATAAGGTTCCTTCCCGAGGTATCTTTAATATCCATCAAAAGATTGATGATATCTGATACATACAAAAATTTTTTAAGGCCCGATCTTTTTAATTCTTCATCTTTAATAAACCCGTTGGTAAGCGCCGGCCCATCGAAAACGGATTCCACAGCGGCCCCTTCATTCAGCAACTGCTGAAGGGAATAGAACCTGATATCAGGACTGAAATACTGGTCTATCAAATAATAAGCCTCTGCCAATACAGCCTCCCTGTCTGCCGATGCCTCTATTTCCATATCGGCGCATACCGCAATGTCCTCTACTTCAACCGCCTGAATGCTGCAAAAATCTTCGCATAGATTGCGGTGCGCGTGCAGCTTCATTTTAGTATCTGCAATGATCTTATCCGCCACCTTAATTTTTTCAAGGTAGCGTGGTATCATCCCGGCTTTGGAAATATTGCTTATCGTTTCTTTTAGCTTCTCTAAGGTGATGTATTGCCGCTCCGAACTTTTATACCACACTTTAACAGGAATATCTTCCAGCACCAATACTTCAGTAATGGTTGTGTCCGCTGGATCAGGAGCATATACAATGGCAAAAGTGGCAAATAATACATGCTTGATCCGGTTGGTAAGTTCATTAAGCGGTATATCGGTATCGTCCTGTTTGTTGCCTGAAATAAATAATACCGCTATTTCCCGGATAGTAGTACCGGCTTTCCTGATACCTTCATATTTCTCCCCGGCCTGTTGCAGCATTTGCCATGAAGGAAGGCGCATTTCAAGCGTTGCAGTTGTAAGCCTCTCACCTGCATAAAAATTGAAATGCTGCTTTACTTTTCCGCTGTTAAGATTACCCGATGTTTCATCATCTTCAAACTCTACCAGCACATCATACAATCCCTTTATAATAACCTGCTTTTCTTTGTCAACCGGTTCGTATTGCAGCACACTTTTTTCACAATTGGCATAAAGGTAAAGATCATTGCAGGGGCAGCTACGGCAATAGAGCCAGCCATTTTTAACACCGTCAATATCTATCAGCAGCCTTCTGAAATCGCTGATGGTCCAGGGGTTTACGGTAAGTATATTCCTGGCTGTAAAAAAAGCCTGTTCATCGTTGTTCATTATTTCTCCGGGAGGAGCCGCCAGCAGGTTTTCTATATCAAATGAAGTTCTGTAACCCAGATCAGTAATGGCATAACAAAGCGCTTCGAGCAGGGTAATACCCGGATCATGAATATTATAATCCGTCCATAACTTGCTGCCCAGTTGCTGTATATACACCATGCCCTTTTCGCGCAGCAGCTCATAATTGCAACTGCCCTGCAACACCGGGTCTTTTTGTATGGTAATACCTTCTGGCATTTATAAACAGGTTATTTTGTTCTATTATATAATTTAAAGCAGGTTCACGTCAACACATTTATCATCAGCCGCTGCTGTTACTATTGTGATCTTGTTAATGATATGCTTATCTGGCGGAGCTGAAACCAGGATGCTCCTTGCAGTGGAAGCTGTTATTTCTTCCCTGTCCTCGCTTTCTGTAACCATTCCCAATCCGGGATCAGGAATGGCTACAAACATCTTTACATCGGTTATATAATCTACATAATATTGCTCTTCTACAAAATTGATCAGCGCTGATTTGGTGATGGTTCCCCCAAAAGCTATATCTGTATCTGCATTGGTTGTCCATGGTGTTAGAAAGCCTGTAACAGCTTCTTTTAGCAGATTAGAGAAATAGGTAAAATCTTGGTAGCTGTCATACAACTTCAGCGAAAAGCTCAGCCTTATTTCCTCAAACTGCGGCTGGCTGGTTTTTACGGTAACAAAACAGGAAACCCGCTCTTTTATATAATTTTCGATTCTTGTAAGCAGATCCCGGTTCGTATAAGGTTTCAACGGGTTGGTATCGTTGCGGCCAGTAAGAACAGGAATCGTAACCAGCAGCACATGCCCCGGAGCTGACTCGTTATACACGTTCTTGCCTCCTGACTCCTTCACGCTGGTATGGCTTAAGCATTGCACCCTGTATATTTCGGGGAAAGCTTCTAATACAAGATGCTCATAATCCCAGATAGTAATGGCCCGGTTCTTATGGCGCAGCCGTTCGCTTGCTCTCATATAAAAATGAGATTCATCTTCCTGTGGCCGGCCGCCAAAAGAGGGATACGGCTGGTCTGCTTTTTTAACAGCCGCATCCGGCATTTTCAATTTAGATATAGTACCCGGCAGCAATGGGTTTTCCAGGAAATCGGCTGCATTATTTCCAGGCTGGAAACTTACCAGTGCAGCCTGCGCCTGAACAGACAGTATGGCACAAACCGCTTCGGATGCACCTGCTACAGCAGCCCTGACCCATATAAAACCCGAAGGCATTAAGGTATTGTCAGCTGACGCTTTTTCAGGTATAGCAAAGGAAATGATACCCGACTGCAAAAGACCTAATGTACCATCGCTTACCTCCTGCGGCTTGAAGGCTACCCAGTTATTATGACTCAGATAGCTCCAATGAATATGATCGGCAGGTTTTAATATAAGCGGATGCGCAGAACCTTCCAGTACCTGGAATAAAATATTTACAGACTGATTGGCCTCCAGGCTTTCAATACCTATATAAAACTCGCCCTGGTGTGACACTGTAACTGCATTTATCTCATCATAATGCCCAAACCGCGGGAGCAGATACACTGAACTTCCGGCATTATACTGCTGGTTTAGGTACTGGTGCTGCTCTGCTTCGCCAAAAGGATACATGTGGAAGAACAGTATTTCTTTTTGCTCAAAATTCAGCGCATTAACGGAAGCTATATCTACCGTTTGCCACGCGGTATAATCAGCGTATAACGATTTTATTTTCGGCGTATATGGCTCGTAGCGCTCTACAGTGATCGTATCGCTGATATCCGGGGTTTTTTCAATATAATACTTGGCAAGGTCCCTGATGTACTCACTATGCCCAAAACTCCCTTTTAGAGAAAGCCGGATAAACCCTTCGGTGGTAGCTGCATTGAGCGGCACATAATTATCGGGATAAGCCAGGCCACTATCGCTAAGGGAAAAAACCTCTCCGCTGGTATCAAAAATCTTAACCTTTGGTTGGATCCCGTCAAAAAGATTTACAGAGGCTGGCATATTACTGCTCTGCCAGGCGCCATCTTTTAAAATATGGGTTACAGCCTTTGGAGGAACAGGAACATTGGTGCTGCTGCTGTCGGTTATGTATTTTATTTTTGAGCTGTCGTCCGGAAGTTCTGCCCACTCTATATCTAATCTTAGCGCAAGATTTTTCTTACTAAAAATCTCTTTATGGCCCAGCACGAAACCGGCATCTTTTTTAGGCTGAGGTCCAAAGGGTAAAAATGGTTTTGAAGCATCTACAGGTCCATAGTCATTGGACAGTAAAAGATTTTTCAGGCCCAGTTGCTGATAGCTTTCCATAGCGCCTACTTCTACCCTAACTTCAATTTTAGTAACGGTTATATTCTTAAGCGATTCGTATTGGTAATCTGTTGAAAAATCCTGTACCAGGTATATTTTTAATAACGGAACCGCTACATTGTAAGTCCCGCCATGTATGGAAGCGTTATAGTTTACGATTGGAGGCACATCGCCTGCTAATGTAAAAGAGAGCCGGGCACATGGAGTAGTATTATCGGAAAACCGGGTACTGTCCGTAGCTGTAAACACCACATCTCCCGGCACCTGGAACCAACCCTTTTCTGTAGTAAGAAAACAAACTACTTTTTTATTATGCAGCTGCAGATAAGCAGCAGATGCAATGCTTACCATTACTTTTCTTTGTCCTTCATTAAGGTACAGGTAATGCGATGCAACAGCAAAACCTATTTGCGCCACGGGCATTTTAATGCCCTCAAAGCTGCCGTTTCCATACGATTTGTTTACAAACGGATGCCATTCCTTATAGGCACCTGAAAGCGCTTCTCCTAACCCATCCGCACTGTTGGTAACAGGAGAGGCAAAGATCCTTTTATCATTAAGTTGTTCGGGTAAAGACTCATCAGCGGCAGCGATGTATAAACTTTTTAAGGAATGTATTTTTGCTTTATTGAAAGTGGTAGCCCTATCCAGTGTATAAGTAACCTCTTTACCCTTGCTGTCTTTGCCGGCTTTTAATGCAGTTGCTTTTGTTAAAAGGTAGGATTCTATTTGTTTGGCCAGCTCAATGAGTACATGCACCTGATTAGGTTGTTCCGGCGCCGGTTTTAACCCCAACACTTTTTTATAATAAAAGTCAAGGTGCCTGCCTGTAATGGTATTGATGTGTTGCCGGGCATACCTGAACAGCTTTAAAAATGCAAGGAATAAAGCATAATGAGGCTGATGGCTATCCCAGTTATGAAGTGTTTGTTCAAACTCTGTATGGGCAGCGCTCACAAACCTGGATAATGCAAAAAGATATTGATCAAAGATACCTGTAAACAGGTTGTGGTGGGCGGCATATCGTACCTGGTGGTATTCATCATCACCTGGCTGGTTAATGAAAATGCTGTCGTCCCCGGCTATACTATCCCTGTAGGTTTTCCATGCCATGGAGCTGTCATCATGAATCCAGATAGCTTCAAGGTCCATGCGCCCGGTATCGTCAGTCATAAAAGCTGCTGCATTGATAACCGGCATACCCAAAACTTTCAGGCCACCTAAATCCGCTATAGATAAACCCGTAAGATGGGCTGCCTTATAATAACCCATCAGCCTCTTTAATGCAGGAGCAAGCTTACTTTTTATAAGATTGAGCAGGATATTCTTCAATAACAGGTTGTCGGGCAGCTTTGTATATTGGCTGTCTAATGCAAGGCATAAAGTGAACAATATGCTAAAGAGCTGATTCAGCCTTTTTTTCAGGGCCAAAATATCCGCATTATTGTCATCATCTCTTAAAAAATCAAATTCTTCCTTGATCCGTTGTTTGTAAGAATCAATATCCTGTATAACAATTGTTCCCAGGACAGCTGAAATATCTGAACCGAAAAATACTTTCCAGTTCCCCGCTACATCATTGTTCTCATCAAAATAATTCAGGAAGCCTGCAAATTCATGAGCAAATACGATCCAGTCCGCCTCGGTTCTTTCGTCAACCCCGGCATAGCCGGGCGCCAGGGCTTTTACAGATCTTTGAGCCCTGCCGGTTCCCCCATGCTGTAAAGGATGTTTATGCTCGTTACAGGCCATTAGCTTTACAGTGATTTATCTGTGGTTAAAAAATTAAGTTCTGTTCCTTCATGGATATAGTAGGGGAATACGAAATTGAAACGGGTATTGGTAGCCCTTACGATATATTCAATTTCTATCAAAACCTCTCCCTCCAGCTCACCGGTGGTATTCATAGCTATATCGGTTACCTCGATCCTGGGTTCAAAATAAAGTATAGCCGTTTTAATCTTGTCCTTAATGATCGTTTTCGTGGAGGTATTCAATGACTCAAAGATCATTTCATCCATATTACAGCCATATTTAGGCTGCATTACCCGCTCGCCAACCGCGGTAGTAAGCAGTATTTGCAGGCTCTTACGGATATCATCATTTTTTTCGGTAACCTCAACCCCCTGCAGCGAGCGGTTAAAGGCTGGGGGAAAACTCCATCCCTTTCCTAAAAAATCGTCCTGTTCAAAACCCTTGATCATATTTTTATGTTTAATTTATCAGCCGCCGATGGTTACCGTAGCACAACCCATAGTAATACTGCCTCCATGCGCTGTGCTATCTCCCTGCCTCGCTGCAGGCATACCGCCTATTAATACGGTGGTTGATCCCATTATAATGCTGTCCGGGGGACCAGTGCAAACCAGCATATCGCCCACTTTTGCAGCAGGCATTCCACCGATCATTACCGTAGCGCAGCCCGGTGGTAATACGGGTCCTCCTACATGAGGCACAGTACCTGTTACCATCGGGCAGCTGTGCATATCTCCTACTCTTGCGGCTAATGGCATATTAATATATTTATACGTTTCATTCTTAATACGTGTATAACATTTTTAAAGACCGCATATCTCCCGCTGGCAGGAGTATTCGCCGGCTGGCTGAAGGGTAGGAAAATCCTCCCCCGGCCTTCGGCCACCCCCTCCAGGAGGGGGACATTAATTCATCGTGTTATTATTGTTATCCATTCTGAATGTAAAAATGTTGTACACCCCAATTAATTGATCTGCACCATACTTCCCTTAACAATAGTAGTAGCGCCTGAAGAAAGCTCAGCTCCTGAGCTGCCTTCTACCTTTGTCTGGGCGCTGCCTTTTACATTGATATTGGTTCCTTCCATTTTAATATCACCGGAAGCTTTTAATATCACGTCCTTGATGCTCTCTATGGTGATACCCTCTTCATTCATCAATATTTTATTCCCGTTCTGATCTTCCAGTAAGATCTTCTTATCTTCTTCTGTAAGAATGATCTTGTTTCCCGCCGGGGTTTCTATGTTCAGACTTTTCTTATCATCGTTAAAAAGCCATTTCATCTTGCTGCGGCTCTGGTAGCCCTTTTCATGATTATCATCGCTGGCAGTTAAAGGCGCGGGCTTTGAACTGCTGTTTAACATACCTAATACAATACCATGACGGGGATCATTATTGATAAACCCCACAATAACCTCGTCTTCTATTTCGGGAAGAAAAAAAGTGCCCCTTTCATTACCGGCATCAAGCGTTGATACCCTGCACCAGGCACCTTCATCTTCTTTATGAATTACCGGAACTCGGACCAGGATGCGGTTTTCACCATCAGGATCATCCTGTAACTGTGTTACGATACCTATTTGCAACCCATTTATAGGCGGTATAACCGCCCCGGCCAATGGCTGCTGTATTTTATAAGTTTCAGCAAACCATCCGGGATCAATACCAAACTGGAAAACCGTTTGCCAGCTGCCTTCCTGTATTTCATGTCGCACACCGGTTACGTATAATTTTCCTTCGAACCTGTCTCCCACACCCTTTAGCTCTATCAGCTGCCCCGGGATTACAGCTGCCGTTCCATCGGTGCGCACACTGCCCCTTATCCTTGCCAGCTGGTGTTTCAGCATTTTCATATTCACCCAGGCCTGCAGCTCAGGCTCCTGCATTTTGACGCTGTTGACCAGGGTAAAGCCATCGTTTCCTGTAACTGCCGCCAGGTCTGAAGAAGAAAGGTTGCCAGCATGCGGTACACCGGATTCTTCCGCTTCTACGGTGTCCAGCAGTTCCTGGCCGGTATAATCCCAGCTGCTGCCTTTTATGTTTTTAAATTGTAGCCGTGCATCAATTTCGGCATCCAGGTCTAAAACCGTTGCACCATATTGTATAATTAATGCTGCATTGCCGCCAAACTGAGGTTTATCAATGGTTATTTTATTATCATTGGTCATACACAACAGTCCCAAAGCATCACAACGGGAAAGCATGAAATCCCAATCGGTACAATTGTACTGAACCATTTGCTGATGCTGCAGGCTGGTGACAGCTATCTGCTTGTCGATGCCATAATGGTCAATCAGCTCTTCCATGATGTCGCTGTCTTTTACATCTTTAAAGTAGCGGCTGTTACAGGTTACGGTCATTTTTACTGCCTTGTCCCGGCATTCAACTACCAGCACCGAGTTTTTCTTTCTTACCTTAATGCTATGTTTTATTACCACTCCTTTATAGATCGTTTCTTCATCTGACCGATACCCTGCCTTGATCTCTATTTCTTTCCCGGGCTCAAAATCAGGCTGGCTGCTTATATGAAAAGTTTGCTGCGAAGCTTCACCATCCAATAACATAATAGTTGCGGATGGCAGCCGGTTTACCTCTTTATTTATTATTACCGACAACACATGAAAAGCTTTTGAAACCGCCCTGCCACCGGAATAGATGGTGAAGGTAGCCACTGTTTTAGGTGCATCTGACGGTATGGTCCTTTCGTTCGGCATTATACACTTTCTCCTTTTTGAAGAGGTGGAAAAAATATTTCGCTGCCCGCTTCGAGGTTCCTGAAATTGCTGAGCTTATTTACTCTTGCCACTTCTAAATAATACCTGGAATGGCCATAAATTTTGTAGCACATCAGGGGTAAGGTATCGCCTTTACTTACCATCCGGTAATGCGTAAGATCCGGTGAGCGGTCGTTTTGCTGAATAACCCTTAGCTCCTCTTCTGTTGCCTGCTTTAATGTTACCTTACATATAGCCCTGAGCGGCGCTCCATCAGGATTAAAGAGCTTGTAAGTAATATTTAAACCTGAACAACGGCCTTTGAACAGATCGGTACCCCATACAAATTTGAAAAACCTGGGTTCGTGTGAATTACCATCATACTCCATCAGCAGCTTTTTGAACCCTTCTATATCCCTTGCAACATCTTCTTTCCACTTGCCATCAATTATGCCTGTGTTATCAAATAAAAATTCAAAAGCCATTTCCTCAGGGTACTTCACTTTAAATTGCTGGTGCCCGCCTGTGGTTCCCTGTCCCTGGGCATTTTCGAATTCATACTTGATATCGACCGTATAAGTCTCCGGATTGATCAATGCAGTATATGGATTATCCACACCCGCAATACTGGCCAGATGGCTATCTGCCATATCCACATGCGTGTAGGCATATATTTTCATCTTTACAAGCTCTCCGCGGGCTACCGATGTATCGGGTATAGATGCCATTAGCGCTCTTTTTTATTATTGATGAGTTCCATTACCTGTTCTACACATTGACTGATAAGCGATTCTTTTTCTCCATCTTTCCTGCTATCAGATGACGGTTGCCCGGATGATGCACCCTGTGGCTGGTTGACAGTTACTTTTATATGAAGCTCTCTAATTTCCAGCGGCATATTAATCAGTTAAGCAAGGGTGAAATAACTATAGCTCAGATCCAGCGTTTCTACCACGATGGAGTTCTCCTGTGCATTAAGGTCGCTGACACTCCATTTTTTAGGCCAGGCATTATAGATATTCCAGGCACGCAAGGGCTCATGTTTTTCGTTGAGTAAGGTTACAATAATGTGAGCCGGAGAAAATTTACGGTTTTGGAAAGCATCCTGGCACCATTTGATCACTTCCGAATCTTTCAGCATTCCTCTTTTTAAGGACAGATCGGGGTACTTGGTCCTTACCGGTAATTTATGTTCAAACCTGTTTTCCCCTCCTTCTTTAAAAGTTTCGGTATCGTACTCTACACTTAACCCGGAAACAGATTGAAATCGGGTATCATTATTATTGCCGATCTGTACAAATTCTACCTTAAAATGAAAACCAACGGGAGGGTAGTAGCCCCCTGCTCCTGTTTCAGCCATAGCTATCCTATTTGATTATTACTAACACTTACTTCACCAGGCTCAGCCCTTCATGCGCCAGTTCCAGGGTTTCGATAGCTACTTCGTTACCATCGGCCTTCAGATCGCTGGCCTGTATTTTAACAGGAAAAGCATTTTTGGCTTTCCAGCTCATTACCGGTTCATGCGTTTCGTTAAGCAGGCTGATCACAATATCCCTGCGCTCCACCGTATTCATGCTGATACTGTTCATCCAGTCGTAAAACTCATTATCATTAGCTATATTTCCACGTTTCAGGGTGATATTGCTGAATTTCTGTAGCCCCGGCATCTTGATCTTATGAAATTCAGGGCTGCTGCCTTCACGGTATTCAATAGCCTCGCTTTGTATGTCAAGGCCTGTAACTTCGGTAAAGCCAACGCGGCTGCCGCCCCATTGCACCTGGAAATGAAATTTTGGTATTGGATATGTTGCCATCGTATTAATTTTTTGCTTTTAAATGTAAAGGGTTTAATGAGCTCAGCTTTCGGCCAGCTTGTGAGAGAAACGAAGGATAATGAACTCGGCCGGGCGAACTACAGCCATGCCTATTTCTACTATCATACGGCCTTCCAGGATGTCGAGCGCCGTCATGGTTTTGCCTAATCCCACGGCAACATAAAAAGCATGTTCCGGCTTGGCGCCCTGAAGCGCGCCCTGCCTCCATAAGGTGATCAGGAAGTTTTCGATCATGCCCTGCACTTTTACCCAGGTATTGGCATCGTTGGGCTCAAACACAAAAGGCTCTGTAGATTTTTTGCAGCTTTCTTCTACCATATTGAAAAATCGCCGAACGCTTACATAGCGCCATTCATTATCGTTCCCCGCCAGTGTTCTGGCACCAAAAACCAATGTACCTTTCCCTGTAAAGGCACGGATGGCGTTGACAGATTTGCCGGCTACCGCGTCTACATTTAAACTATCCAGCTGAGATGCCGTAAAAATGGTAACAGGACTTATTACATTATTAAGACTCACATTTGCCGGGGCTTTCCATACCCCCCGCGTGCGGTCTACCGAAGCATAAACACCCGCTACCGCTCCGCTTGGAGGCATCACCGTCATAGTATTGCCTGCACCACTGATTATATTCTTATACACAGGAAAAGAAAGCGCCAGCGAATCATCGAGCGTTTTGGCATTAGCAACGGCAGCGTTGACAATTAAATTGATATAGGCGGTATTGATCTCGTCAAACAGGGGCTGCAATAAATTTACTGCCGCTATGCGCCTGTTTTCATCACTTGTTTCATCAATATCGGTTGAAAGAACAGCCGCAGAAGCCTGAGGCCATGAGGCAGCAGTGATCATAGCACCAAAGGAAGTTGCCGCATACGTGGGAATACCATCGTCTGCTTCAAGATTCAGGGCCACCACTTCGGCAAAAACAGGATCAAAATTGGAAGTAATCTTAGCAGTCAGCTTCTCCTTAAAGTCAGCGTTGGACAATCCACCAGGAGCTGCCACACTTATATAATCGTCTATCCGCTTTCCGATGCTTAAAACAAAATCGAACAGCGCCTGCAAATTACTATCTGTATTCCCGTCAATGGCATTGAAAGCGGCCAGCAACGCACCGAACTTATCGGCTAATACGCCATTGGGAGGATTCAGCAGGTTGGTTTTATCTGTGATCAATTTCAGGTCATCATAAGCCTGGTTTAATCCGGTAATACTGCCTTTGATATCAGCATCAGTTGTTAAACCATCCAGGCTTACCGCTATACCGGCCCTTTTGATCTTATCCTTCACATCTGTAAAGCGTATATTTTTGGGAAGGGCCACTTTTAACCAGGGCGTATATACGGCGCCATAACGCAGGTTATTGATGCTGATATTATTACGGAATTTGGTTCCAAGCGGGTCGTTTTGCTTCACATCGAACAAGCCTACCCTATCCTGTAAATTGGAGCACTGCCGCAGCGCAGCCTGCTGTACCGCTCCAAAATCGGTATCATTTAATCCAACAGCGTCAGGAAACAGCAGGATGGTAGGCTCATCCTCTTTTTCCAGCTCTGTCATACCCGAAGTAAAATCGCCTAGGCTAATCGTTGTTTCCGGTAAACTCTTCCCTATAGAAACAATATAGCAATCACCGCCGCCATTTGCATAAAACATGCGTAACGCATCATACATAAAGAACCTATTGCCCACTTTTGCGGAAACAAAATTGTTATTGCTGTCCACGTTTATCTCGGCAATATCGGGCGCCGGCCCACCACCGAAATAAAGCTCAAATTCTACGAGGGAAGTAATGCGTTTGGGTCTTTTATAAAATTCCTCAACGCCATCGGTTGATCTTTGCGTGTAGCCTATGAATGCGGGCAGAGCAGTTTCTACCTGGGCTACAGATGGTGGCAGTTTCGGAATTTCCTCCACATATACACCGGGTGTCTTGTACGTAGTTGCCATATTTACAGGTTTATAAGTTTAATAATTCAAATACATATTGCAATAATAACTGCCGTTTTCGCGGCTGAGGGTACCGGGTCTTGTAAAATCGGGCTGTGGCGCTACCGGGGTGATACCATTAAGCGGGGCCGATAACAGTAACTCAAAAATGCTGGTCTCATCTTTTTGTTTGATGAATATTGGTTGTTCAGAAACAAAATACTCTTTCGGTCCGGAAGCCGGATAAGGCTTAAAGGGTAGCACCACCGGATCATGCGCGTCTTTTACCCGTATATCATCTATTTTTTTAAGAGATGATATATATTTCCAGTAAGCCGTCCTGTTTGCAAAATGTAATGTGTAATGAACCTGCCGCAGCAAACCGGGTTCCGCTCTCTCTTTCCAGAATTCCATATCGGGTGGCGGAGTTCCCGAGATTGCAGCTATACACTGGTACATTTTATTCCCCGCTGCTACAAGCTGTCCAGGCGTATAGCTAATTGCATTATCATATTCCGGTGCCGGTTTATAAAATGAAAACAGGCTGGAACTGTCTAAATGGGAAAACAATTCGAGTACTCCTATATGGCCACTGCCGATAAAGGCTTCGTCTATCCACACAAGAAATGCACCTTCATTTATTTTAACAAGATATTTTCCAGGTGGTATTCCCCTTAAGTCAACCTGTACCTGGTCAACATCGCTTTCAAACTTCATGCGCTGTGTTTTCAATACCTTATTATATATACCAGAGCTTTGATCAACGCCCCATACAGAAACTCTGAAATCAGCTGCCGGTACCGGTGCTTTATAATTCAGTATCTGCCCGCTCCTGTTTATCATATCTGTCTCAGATACAAATTGGTTTTTCCCCCTCGCAGCCCAAAAGCCGGTTGCAGTATCGTTTCCGGTGGTGGATCTGATACACTCAAAAACATCGCCCGAAGCAGTACTGGCAAAATCGCCGGGGTCATAAACGGCAGCATTATCATAAGTACTTATTGCCCGCGAAAGATTTAAGTTTGCGTCAGCACCGTTCTGATACAGATTGGTAAAATAAAAACGCCGGGACTGCAGTGCTTCCAGGTTAATACTGGTATAATTGAGAAATGCCGGGTTCTTCAGATTGATATAAAATATCAGTGATCCGGAAAGGTTTACAGGGGCAACAGGCAAACCGGAAGCTTCAGTTTCTGTAAATATGATCAGCTGATGACCGAACATTTTATATTGCAGGCGTGCATTTTTCAAAATAGCCCGGGTAGGCTCCGATGGGATTATATCAAGATCAGGACAGAACCCATCCTGGAAGTATTCATTTAAAACCTGAACGCTGCATAATATCTTATAGCGGCTGGTCATGAGGACGTAACTGTTTTAACCCGGTCGTTAATTTGAATTTCTTTGATAAGCGCTCCTTCTGAAAGGGTGGCTCCTTCATCTATTACTACCTGTCTTACCTTATACATAACAGATGGCAGGTATTTACCGCCCAGTACACCCCATAAGTGATTCAACTGTTCAAAGGAAATGGTGTGCATATTCAGCATCAGCTTTTCTATTTTTGGGTCGAGCTCAGGACTTGTAGCCGCATCAAAAACAGACCGGTGCTGAAAGAACTGGATAATCAGCGATAACCTGCGCAACCCATCTTCATAATTGGCCTGTGTGGTATTTACAGCAAACAAAACATACAGGTTGAGGTGTATTTTAGGGTTCCTGTACACAATACCATTGCTGTTGCGTGTAAACTTTTCCTGCTGCTTGTATGTATTATCTTCCTCAACATTTATCAGCGATACCACAGTTTTCCCGGCTAACAGACTTCCATCATCCCCGCCGTCAAAAGCTTTGGCAATATTTCCACATATTACTTTTTCCAGAGAGGGATTACCCAGCTTCTGATTGAAATAACTATTCAGCTCTTTTTTCAAAAAAGAAATTGCTTCCTGGATCATCACTAAATAAAATCCACCCGCATTATTACTGAACTACAGCAAACGCAATAACCTTTTCTTTCGCTAATAATATAATCTGAAGCTGGTGTCAGGTATAATAGCTGGGCTTTGGGTAATTAAAATATTATAAATTATATGCTAATAACCGGTGTTTGTTATCTGAATCGAATTTAGAGTATATTGATGCTGTTACCAAAAATACTTCTCATATCGGCCATCACTAAATCGAGCGATGGCCGATAATATGATGTTATCCCGGTATTCATTTTTAAAAAAATAGGGCAAGTTATTACTTACGGTAAATACTGGAATAGTTATTGCCTTTATTTAAGAAGGTAACCTTTTTTTAAACTTTTAAATTATTTAATTATGCTCAGGTGGTCTATCATTTTTTTAATTGTGGCAATAGTTGCGGCAGTATTTGGTTTCGGTGGTGTGGCTTCAACTGCAGCTGGTATCGCAAAAGTGTTATTCTTTATATTTCTGGTTTTATTTGTTATTTCCCTTTTATTTGGCCGGCGCTCCTGAACACGCCGGTTTAGCAGCAGTATTTGCTCTTATTAAAGAAGATGAGAACGTACCTGTTCACTTTCCCTTTTTTAAAGAAGACTGGCGTATTATTAATTCTGAATTGATGATGACAGTATTGATCTGGTCGAGTTTGCTGATCCCTTTAATATGGTTGATTAGGGTTCTTGCAGCCACCTCTCCCATTTGATTACCAGGATAATTGACAGTGGTTAGTGAAGGTTCTATTAGGTGAGCAATGGCATCATTATTAAATCCTACTACAGCTATGTCTCCAGGAACGGCGATGTTATGCTGTTTTAGCGTTTTTATAAATGCAGCAGCAACAAAATCGTTTGTAATAAAAGCGCCATCTGGTATCTGTTTTTGCTTCAAAAGCTTGTGCGCTGCGTCGATACCTGCTTTTTCACTCAGGTCATCCACGATTACTATAGTTTCATCTAATGTCAGACCGTTATCTGTAAGTGCATCTTTGTATCCCCGGTACCGCTCGGCATACACATTCCTGGTCAGGTTGGAGGTAATATGAGCAATACGTTTACAGCCCTGTTCAATCAGGTGTTTGGTAGCTTCGTATCCGCATTTATAGTTATCGATTACAACAACTGTATTGTCATTACCTTTTTCTACCCGGTCAAAAAATACTACGGGCACTCCTTTTTTCCTGAACTGTAAAAAATGATCATATTTTTTAGTATCGAACGATAAAGCTGCAATCAGTCCGTCTACTCGTTTATTAAAAAGGTTTTTGGCATTAGCTACCTCTTTCTCATAGCTTTCGGAAGAATGCGCAATGATCAGATCATATCCTTCTTCTGTTGTTACTTTTTCTACACCCAATAAAACTGAATTGGCAAAATTACTGTTCAGTTCATGGATCATAAAGCCGATCGTTTTAGTTTCCTGGGTACGGAGACTACGGGCGAAGTGGTTGGTACGATAACCCATTTTTTCGGCCAGCTCAAAAATTTTCTTTTTGGTTTTCTTACTTACAACCGGATCATCTTTCAGCGCGCGGCTAACAGTGGCCACAGATATATTTAGCTCATTGGCGAGGTCGTATATCGTTATTTCTTTTCCCTTAGGCATAAACCATTTAATAATTAGACCGGGTAAAAATACCAAAAAGCTTTACTATTACCTTAGGCAGCTATCAAATATTTAATTTTTAAGAGCTGTCTGTAACACAAACGGCACAGGAATGTATTATAGCGTCAGCTGCCTTTCCAGCATTCTTTTCCAATTGTTATACAATTCTTCGTAGAGGTCGGTTTGTACCGGCTGTATAATGCTCAGCACCTCACGCTTTTGAAAAGCTTCCGAAGAGTGCTTAAAATAGCCCGATCCGATGCCTGCACCTAGCGCAGCACCTACGCTTCCGTCGCAGTTATACAACTCTACCGGAACATTGGTGGCATTTACAAAAGCTTCACTAAAAACATTACTTAAAAACATATTGGCCTTGCCGGCACGTATCACTGATGGGCGCATGCCATTACTGCGCATGATGTCCAGCCCGTACCTGAAAGCAAAGGCAATTCCTTCCTGTGCAGCCCGTAATATATGGGCATTACTGTGCTTGTTCAGATCAATATGATAAAGATGTGCCCCTACAATTTTATTGTTCAGCATACGCTCTGCACCATTACCAAAAGGCAATACATTCAATCCATCGCAGCCCGGCTTTATGCCAGATGCCAGCTCGTTCATTTCGGGGTATGAAATAGCACCACTTAAGTTTTTAACCCACCGGTTAAGAATACCGGTACCGTTAATACACAGCAGCACCCCTACGCGAGTGAGCTCATTGCTGTAATTAACATGCGCAAAGCTATTAACACGGCTTTGAGGATCGTAAGTAAGCGCATCACTCACTCCATAAATGACCCCTGAGGTACCGGCAGTTGCTGCTACATCCCCGGGCTCCAGCACATTTAGGGAAAGTGCATTATTAGGCTGATCCCCGGCTTTATAGGAAACCGGTATGCCTCCTTTAAGAGAAAGCTCATCTGCTACAGCCTGAGACAGCCTGCCATGATCTTCAAAAACCGTTTTTATTTCAGGGATAATAAGATTATCAAAACCGAAATATTGCATTACTTCCTGCGAAATGGCATTTTTTGAGAAATCCCAGAAGATACCTTCTGATAATGCTGAAGGCGTTGTGGTAATATGACCGGTGAGGCGCTGAGCTATAAAATCGCCCGGTAGCATCACTTTATCAATCTTTTCAAAAATATCCGGCTCGTTTTCCTTAACCCATGCCAGTTTGGCTGCTGTAAAATTACCGGGGGCGTTTAAAAGGTGCTGAAGGCATTGGTCTGTACCTATCGACTCAAAAGCCCTGTTACCATAAGGTACAGCACGACTGTCGCACCAGATGATACTGTTGCGGAGCACATTGCCTTCTTTGTCTAACAGCACCAACCCGTGCATCTGGTATGATATGCCGATGGCACCGATATCGTTCTTATTATATGTACCTGTATGGTGCGCCTTTTTTATAGCTTCTTTTACATCATTCCACCAGCGCTCCGGCGATTGCTCGGCCCAGCCTGGTTGGAGCGATATGATCTCTCTTTCAGTTTCAGGGTACTGGGCCGAAGCCACCGTTTGCTGCGTAGCCCCATCTACTACCGAAACCTTAACAGATGATGTTCCGACATCTATACCTAGCAGTAGCATTACTTTTCTTTTTTAATAATACATGGCTTATAGTTTATAGATCATGACTCATGAACAGATGAAAGCTATAAACCATCAAACATGATCTATGAACTAAATAAACCTGTTGATAATGTTCTCCAGGTATTCCTGTTTGCCGCTGGCGCTGTCGGGTTCACCGGTTTCAATGGCGTATGAACGAAGGTCTTCCAATGATAATTTGCCTTCTTCAAACTCTTTGCCCTTTCCACTATCGAAGGAGTTATAACGATCTTTACGAAATTGCTTATAGTCGGATTGGCGTAATATAGCATCGGCTGTAATCAATGCTCTTGCAAAAGTATCCATGCCTCCAATATGCGCATAAAACAGGTCTTTAGGATCAGTAGAAGTCCTGCGGATCTTGGCATCGAAGTTAACACCGCCGCCCTGCAGGCCACCTGTTTCCAGAAATATCAGCATAGCCTCGGTAAGCTCGTTTAAATTATTCGGAAACTGGTCAGTATCCCAGCCGTTCTGATAATCGCCGCGGTTAGCATCTAAAGAGCCTAATACACCTGCATCGGCAGATACCTGCAGTTCGTGCTGGAAGGTATGGCCCGCCAGCGTAGCATGATTCACTTCTATATTTATTTTAAAATCGCCCAATAAATCCCACTGCCGTAAAAAGCCGATCACCGTTTCACAATCATAGTCATATTGGTGCTTGGTCGGCTCCATTGGCTTCGGTTCGATCAAAAAAGTTCCTTTAAATCCATTTTTTCTTGCATAATCCTTCGCTGTATGCAGGAAACGGGCCAAATGCTCTTTCTCACGTTTCATATCGGTGTTCAGGAGCGTCATATACCCTTCCCGTCCGCCCCAGAATACATAGCCCTCTCCTCCCAGCTCAATGGTAGCATCTATGGCCGCCTTTACCTGAGCTGCTGCATGCGATAATACATGAAAATCAGGGTTGGTAGAGGCTCCGTTCATGTAACGCGGATTGGAAAATACATTAGCTGTTCCCCACAGCAGCTTTACCCCGCTGGCGGCTTGTTTCTGTTTGGCATAGTCTGTCAGTACCTGTAAACGATGATCATTTTCTTTTATATCGCGGCCATAGTCCACCAGGTCCACATCGTGAAAACAGTAAAAAGGAAGGTTCATTTTGGTAATGAACTCAAAAGCAGCGTCCATCTTGTCTTTGGCCCGTTCTACAGGATCAGCTTTCGCGTTCCAGTTAAACACATGGGTACCGGGACCAAATGGATCATTGCCATCATTACAGAACGAGTGCCAGTAAGCACAGGCAAAACGGAAATGGTCTTGTAAGGTCTTACCTGCCACTACCCTGGTTGCATCATACCAGCGAAAGGCCAGGGGATTATCGCTTTCTAAACCTTCGTATCTAATCTGCGGAATACCCCGAAAATATTCCTTATCTCCTAAAAGGACATTCATAATTGGTTATGTTTTTATATATGTGTAAAAAATATTTCAAAAAAGAAATGCAGGCTTTAATCGTGTAAACAATACAAGATGCAATATTAAACAAAAAATGTAATCGATTGCATAAAATATATTTTTTTATTTTCAAAAGAAAAATATTTACAAAAAGGGAGTGAATAAAAGTAAAGACTACAAGGCCTTAATGGTATTCCCCTTGCTGCTTTTCCGGTTAATGGATCAAGAGGCTGTTCGTATTCCGGTAAGTTGTTACAGCGTAATCACCGGTAAAGGCGGCGAAAGCGGGGAAACTTTCAGCGAAAGGGGCTTGAATAACTGTATGTACAGAAAAAGCAGTTTGCCTTGCAGAAAATAATGGCAGGATAGGAAAGTTATTATTATAAAGATCCTATTTCCTGCCATTCAGATGACTCATAGGTCGTAAGTGGTGCTTTCATAAATTAGCATACTTAATATCGGTTGCTTTATCGTTCAAAAGTATGATCCGGTTCATATACAGACAACGGGAAAAATACGGTTTTAATACGGGAATTTTCCCGTACCAGCGTTATTGGCACACATCTAATTTTGCCTGCCTAAATTGACAGGTATCGCCATGGCAAAAAACGAACAATGCAAAATTGAATTTTATTTTACCCGGGAGACCATGGAAAAGCTGCCAAAGGAAAATACTAAGACCAAAGCAATCATCATCAGCCAGAAAATTAAGGTCAGGCGTACGGCTGATAATGATACCATAGATATTATAGCAATAAAAGCCAGCGCGAATAATGCATCAGCCAGGACGCGTTCTCATTTAACAAGCATTGACGGATGTCCCAATCTCCCGGATGTTAGTTTGAATCGGTCAATTCTTAATTTTTGTACCTAAAAGAAAAACATGAAAGGTTTAGCAGAAATATTAAATATACTGGATAGTATTGGTCCGGCAATAGCAGTAAGCCTTTTAATGGCCTATAAAAAAAGCCTTTCAGATGAAATGCTGCTGATATTAGTATTTTGTTCGGTACAACTATACTGTAATACTGTCGCAACAATCATTGAAAGAGTAATTGACGGCAATAACTATTGGGTTTACAAAATAAATTTTACCGCCTGTTTTTTAGTACTGTTATACCTTTTTGCAAAAAAGCTGGTACATTTAAAATCTGCTTTTTTTTATATCCTGCTTCTTCTTTATTCGTTCATTTCTTTTTTTCTTGTAAAAAATGGTGGTGGCGTATCCTATTTTAACAGTATCAGTGCAGCTCTTGAAAATTTTATAATTGTTGTGCTCTGTGTTTATTTCTTCTACAGACAACTTATTAATACATCTGAAGAAGTAAGTATTCCTGAGACAAGTATATTTTGGTGCATCGTAGGCATTTTCACTTATTATGCAGGAGCGTTCTTTATATTTATATCTTATAAATATCTCATCCATACAGATAGCAATACTATTGCTGTGCTATGGCGCTTTCATAATGTTTTATTATTCATCTGCAGCCTGTATATAAGTTACGGTGTTTTATGCAAGAATTATCGAACAATATTGTTGTAATACTCGGTGCATCTGTATTTCTTTTATTGATCACTTTATTTATTGTCACTCTTCTAATGGCCTATAAACGCATAGATCACAAGCATTCAAAAGAAAAGAAGCTGTTAAAAGCAGAATTTGACCAACAACTACTGCGTTCGCAGATAGAAGTCCGGGAGCAGACATTTTCCCAAATCGGCAAAGAGCTTCACGATAATGTAGGACAACTACTCAGCACTTCCCGGATGCTGATGGGACTTGCAGAGCGCAGCCTAAAAACTCCGCCGGATGCCCTGATTACAGCTAATGCCACACTCGGTAAAGCCATACATGAAATAAGGTCGCTATCTAAATTTCTTGATAAAGAATGGCTGTCTCAGTTCAACCTGCTTGAAAACCTTAAAATGGAGGTTGCGCGGATAAATGCCGCCGGGGTAATCCATGCAGCCCTCTATATTCAACTTGACCCCTTTTTCTCTTCCTCCAAACAAATCATTCTTTTCCGGATCATACAGGAAGCTATACAAAATTCACTCAGGCATAGTGGCTGTAATACCCTTGACATTTGCATTAACAGAAACAGGAAATACGTCGAAATCAGTATATCGGATAACGGACGGGAAATGAAACCGAACATTATAAAAAAAGGAATGGGGCTGACCAATATGTTATACCGTGCTAAGCTATTAGGAGGGCATATTGTATATAAATCTTCAGAAAACGGTACAATAGTAACTATATTTATACCCGATAAATCAGAAAAAGATGAAAACCAGAATTGGCCTTGTTGATGATCATCAGCTTTTTTTAAAATCGCTCAGCCTCATGCTCCAAAGCTTTAAGGTGTACGAAGTAATGCTGGAGGCTTCAAACGGGAAGGACATGCAGGAAAAGCTTGGAAAAACAAAAGCGCTTCCCGAAATTATATTAATAGATGTTAACATGCCGGTAATGAATGGCATTGAGACCGCAAAATGGCTAACTAAAAATTATCCTCAGATAAAACCCGTGGCGCTTTCAATGAATGCAGATGATTATGCGATCATTTCTATGTTTAAGGCAGGATGCTGCGGGTATCTGCTTAAAGATACCCATCCCAACGAGCTTGAAAAAGCATTAGATGAAATCAACAGGAAAGGCTATTACAACGCAGATACCGGCAATATCAGCTTCAGGCGTATTTTGATGAAAGCAGGAGAGAAAGAAGAGATACAGATTACGTCTAAAGAAATGATCTTCCTGCAATACGCCTGTAGCGATCTTACCTATAAGCAAATTGCTGCTGAAATGAATTTAAGTGAGCGGACTATAGATGGCTATCGTGAATCATTATTTAAAAAATTTAATGTGCTAAGTCGTGTAGGGCTTTGTCTTGAAGCGCTGAGAAAAGAATTTGTAAAATTGTAAGATTGCATATACATTTAATATTTATTATAGTAAAACTGAAAAATTATGGCAGCTAACGAATCTCTCTCTGTAAAAAAAATTCCTTTTTACTTATTCCTTATTTTATTAGGGTTTTTACTATTCTATGTTTTTGATATGGTAAGAAGTAAGAATAGCGGTAATGCTCCAACGTTACCTACAAAGGCCGGCCCCATACCAGAGAAACTCGCTAAAGAGTACCTGAACAACTACATTGCCTCGCAAGATTCTCTTGGTGAGGCCTATAAATTAATTACCGAAAAAGGAGAAACGCTACGCGGCTTCTGGCTTTCTAAGAAAACGCTGGAGAGTATTGATAGTGTAATAAAAAAATCAGATAAAGATGCTAATATCGTAGGGTACAGCATTTACTTTGGTAAAGTAAACTCCTACTCTCAAGATAAAAGACAGGCGCTTAACCTTGTTGTAAGAGGTACAGTTCCGGCTAAAAAAGAAGAAACCAATAGTGTGCAGAAAGTAGATAATATAGCTGGACGCCCGCTCAGCGATATCAAAGATGAAGGTGGTTACTTCGATACAGTAGACCCCTGCCCCACACGTTGTGGAGAAGAATCGCCTATTTAGTTTTATGTCTACAAGATTTTTAATATATCTTACTATCTTATTTATAATTATTCTTATTGGGCTGTTTAAATTCAGAAAATTAAACAGCCCTTTTAAGCTTTTAACTATATTTATCGTGGTAACATTCATAAGTGAATGCTTAAGCCGCCTCTTTGCAAAAGAATACCGTAATAGTTCCCCGGTATATCCTGTCTATTTTTCCTTGCAATACTTTTTTCTTACAGCTTTTTACAGTTTTTATCTCAAAAAAAGCAGGCCAGTTATTGCCTGGTCGTGGCCGATATTTGTTGTAGCATTTTTTCTCAATGCTGTTTTCTTTCAAAACATCTGGCAGTTCCCGTCTAACAATATACTTATATCAAGTCCTGTATATGTTTTATGCGCACTGCTGGTGTTCAGAAATATGTTATTAAAAATTGAAGAGGAATCTTTGTTCAAACAGGAACTGTTTTGGTACAACGCTTCCTGCCTATTTCTGTATTTGTTTACTTTTCTTTGCTGGAGTTTTTTTAATGTACTCTTAAAGAGTGATAAAGCTGGTGCAGTATACAGTATTATTTATTATCTGACATTGCAAAACTATATTATCGTGGGCATTGCAATTTATATGAATAGCAGGCGCAACAAAAGAACTATAAATGCAGGATAATATTTCTGAAATATATGTTTTTATTATAACAGGTATTCTTTTGTTTGGAATTCTTGCAGGATTTATTATCTTCTTTATCATTACATACTATAAAAAGCAGCAGGAAAACGCAAAAGAAAAACATTTATTACAAACAAAATTTAATGAAGATCTGTTAAAGAGTACCATTGAAATACAGGAAAAAGCTTTTGATGAAATCAGCAGGGAACTGCATGACAATATTGGTCAGCAGTTGTCTGCTGCATCCATCTATCTGAATCTTTTACTACAGGAAAAAGAAAATGCCGGCAATGAAAAACTCCGGTCATGCCGGGATATTATTACAGACAGCCTGCAGGATCTGAGGCATATATCTCAAACCTTGTTAGGCGAAAAAGTAAGAACAAGCGGTATTATCCATTCTGTTCAGCTGGAAATTGATAAAATAAATAAATTGGGAATATGCACTGCCACACTTCAAACCACAGACCAGCCGGTGTGCCTGGATCCTAAAAAAGAAATCATTTTATTCAGGATCATCCAGGAAGCCATCAGTAATGCCACCAAACATGCACCCGGTTGCCATATCGAAATTAGTATAGAGCCCAAACCCGGCGCCCTTACGGTATCGATCAAAGATAATGGGAAGGGCTTCTTCCCCGAAAACATGCAGGCGCCTGGTATCGGTTTGATCAATATGAAGAGCAGGGCAAAAACCATCGGTGCCAGCTATGAGCTTAAAAGTGCATCAGAAGAAGGTACAGCCATTAAAATCGCCCTGGATTATTAAGAAACGTAAAGCTTTTTTGCGTAGATGCTTCTGTTTCCTATCTTTATCCAACCATGACAGTGCTGTTCAAAATTAAATATCTGGTATTCCTTTGGGTACTCCTGTTTTTTCGTGGTAAAGTATTGGGGCAGCAAGCTGTTTTTGCTGAAGCACCGACCTATTTACCTTCGGTCTTCTATAAAACATTTGGCCAGGATTTACCCATATATAACGGCCGCCTTTTCGGTGGCTACTCATCCAATATTAAAGGCACGGCATTTTTCAATGATGTACAAAGAGAAATCGGAACCATTGTTTATGATGGGGTAGCATATAAAGACCTGCCGCTTATTTACGACATCTACACCGATGAGCTGATTGTACGAAATAATGATAATTTGCCATATCTTCTGTTCAGTAACAGGATATCCGCCTTTACATTCAAAAATTATTATTTTATAAGAATCGACAGTAACGCTGTTCCAACCGGATTTTATCAAATAATTGAGCGTGGAGCCTTATCGCTGTTTTGTAAACGGCAAAAAGTAATAAAAGAAACTATAGACGGCATGACCGTTGAACGCAATTTTATAGTTACAGATAGGTTTTACATATTAAAAAATGATCAATATTATCCTGTAACCTCAAAAAGAGCATTCTATAAGCTGGTTAAGGAAAAAAAACAGGCTATTGCAAAGCAGCTAAGATCTCAAAACCTGACGTTTAAGAAAAACTTCGAGGACTTTATAACAACCGGTATTTATATTTACAACCAGCAACCATAAATGCGTATAACAGTATATCTTTTTGTATCACTTCTAACTGCAATGTTGTGCTTTAGTTCTGCAAAAGGACAAGAACTGCCATTGGTTTCGGGCAAATATGAAAAAACAGAAGCCGAAGATTTTTTTAAAGACCTCGAAAAGCAGACTGGTTTTTATTTTTACTACGATACAACACAGCTGGATTCTTTACATATAGATGTATTGATAGAAAAAGAACCGCTGGATAGGGCGTTAAACAGGGCACTGCAATCCACGCTTTTAAAATTTGGTATAGATGTAGCAGAGCAAAAAATATATATAACAACGCAAATAAAACTGCTTACTACGCTGCCCACCGGGTTCTATGACAAAAAAAACGTTCCGGTATCAGCTGCTGAAGCTATTGCTGATTACGGTTTTGAGGGTAAAGACCACAAAGTGACAGCAGAGAATAAAATACATGAAATAGGTAATAAAAATGCCCCCATGCAAGCTACGGTACTTTTAAATGGAACGATAAGAAGTTCAAGGACCGGCGAGCCCTTTCCTAATGTTTCAGTCTTGGTAGATGATAAATATTCTGCCATATCTGACACTTACGGTAACTACTCTTTAAATATACCGCCTGGCAAACACCTGCTTAATATTGTTGGATTTGGGATAAGAGAGACTAACTTAAACCTGATGGTTTACTCAGACGGAAGAATGGATATTGATATGCAGGAGCAAATACCTACTCTTAAAGAAGTAGTGGTGTCATCTGCCAGAACAAGAAATATAAGAGTTGCACAGATGGGCGTTTCCCGCTTATCTATTGACGAAATAAAAAAGGTACCCACTGTTTTTGGCGAAACCGATATTTTACGGGTTATTACTACTTTACCCGGTGTGAAAACAGTAGGCGAAGCCAGTACAGGATTTAATGTACGTGGGGGATCGGCCGATCAGAACCTTATATTGTTTAACGAAAACACCATTTACAATCCTTCACACTTTTTTGGCATGTTCTCGGCTTTTAACCCAGAAATTGTAAAAGATGTAGAGCTCTATAAAAGCTCTGTTCCGGCAAAATACGGCGGAAGGCTTTCATCGGTTTTAGATATCAACAGCAGGGAAGGAAATAAAAAGAAAATATCCGGATCCGCAGGCATAGGACTTGTTACCAGCAGGTTGCAGCTCGAAGGGCCTATTGCAAAAGATAAAACATCTTTCATTTTCGGGGGCCGTACTACCTACGCCAACTGGCTTATCGACCTGTTACCTGATAATTATGATAAAAGCAGGGCCTCATTCCAGGATCTTAATTTGGGCGTTACACACCATATAGACAGCAATGACAACATCTACCTGAACGGATATTATAGCCGCGATCAGTTTAAGCTGAACGAGGATACCACTTATGGCTATACCAACCGTAACTTTTCTTTAAAATGGCAGCACCGTTTTTCAAGAAGATTACAGGGCGAAATAATAGGAGGTTATGATTATTATAAATATGATATAAAAAGCGGCGAGAACTATGTAAATGCCTTTAAACTATTCTTTGACATCAGACAGTATTTTGGGAAGATCAACTTTGTATATTATCATAGCCAAAAGCATGGCTTTGATTTTGGATTGAACACTATTGTTTACAGGTTGCAGCCCGGCACTTTTGAACCTCTAAATTCCAGCTCATTTGTAAAGCCCGATACCGTAAGTACTGAAAGGGCGCTCGAAAATGCCTTATACTTTACCCACCGCTTTACTCCTACCAATAAGCTGTCGTTTACCACCGGTTTGCGTTATTCCTTGTATTCTTATATGGGCCCTCAATCAGTTGCCTATTATACCGAAGGCCAGCCTGTAACCGATGATACCAGGCAAAGCATAGTCAATTATGGTAAAGGCAAAATCATCAATAATTATCACGGGCCAGAGCTAAGGTTCACTGTAAGATATGCATTCACACACGATTTTTCGGTAAAAGCCGGTTACAATACGCAAAGGCAATACATCCACCTGTTGTCTAATACAACCGCCATCTCTCCCACCGATGTATGGAAGCTAAGCGATCCTAATATAAGGCCGCAGCAAGGCGATCAGCTATCCCTGGGCTTCTATAAAAACTTCCGTTCCAATACCATTGAAACATCTGTAGAAGCTTATTATAAAAATATTAAAGATTATCTCGATTATAAGCCGGGCGCTACTTTGCTTATGAATCATAATATTGAAACAGACGTTATAAGAACAAAGGGCAAGGCGTATGGTATTGAGCTGTTAATTAAAAAGCCGGTGGGTAAACTTAACGGATGGCTGGGATATACCTATTCCCGTATTTTGTTAAGATCAGCTGAAGCAGGTTTGGGAAATATAATAAACGATGGTGACTTTTATCCTGCTAATTATGACAAACCGCATGATTTTGTTCTTGCGGGCAATTTTCGTGTAAACCATCGCTTTAGTCTCTCTTTAAATTCAACTTACAGCACCGGACGGCCGATAACCTATCCGATAGGTAAGTTTTATTATGAAGGTGCGGAACGTGTTTTATATTCTGACAGGAACCAATACCGTATCCCCGATTATTACCGTACTGATTTTGCAATAAATATAGAGGGCAACCATAAAGTGCATCAAAAAACACATAATTCATGGACCCTTGGTGTGTATAACATGCTGGGTAGAAGAAATCCGTATTCAGTATACTTCGTCACAGAAAGTGGACGTGTAAACGGGTACCAGCTCTCTATTTTCGGAAGCGCTATACCTTTTATTAATTATAATATCCGTTTTTAAAATGTATAAAATATTTAGCATGATCTGGATATTCCTGCTGCCAGTTTTTTTTACAGGCTGTAAGGACATTTATTTACCCGAAATTCCATCAAGTGCAACTAACTTCCTGGTTGTGGAAGGAGTTTTAAATGCAGGAAATGAGCCTACTACTATAACAATTACTAGAACGTATGATATAGATAAGAATACAGGTAATTTAAGGGGGGAACCCAATGCTATAGTAACCGTTGAAAGCAACGACAATTCAAGCAGGCCATTAACTATGATCAGCCCGGGAACTTATCAAAGCGACAACCTGTTTTTGTCAGCAAATAATGAATACAGGCTAAGGATCAAAACCATTGATGGCAAAGAATATCTTTCCAGCTATGTAAAAGTGAAGACTTCGCCCGAAATTGATAGCGTCACCTATAAGCGCCTGGATGGCGACATGCAGCTATATGTAAATACGCACGACCCGGCAAATAATACCCGTTACTATAAATGGAGCTATGAGGAAACCTGGGAAATTAATAGCTACTATAACTCCACACTTATTTACGATAAAGATCATCCCAAATTAGTAAGGGAAAGAACACCGTCTGATCTTATATTCAGATGTTGGAAATATAGTAAATCCAACAGGATCCTCTTTGGAAGCTCTGCAAAACTTACTTCTGACATTATTTTTGAACAACCGCTAAACATGATACCAAATGGTGATGAACGCTTATCAGTAAGGTATAGCATTCTTTTAAAACAACATGCCATGGATAAAGATGCTTATGAATTTTTTGACCTTATGAAAAAAAATACAGAATCATTAGGTAGTGTTTTTGACGCTCAGCCTTCTGAAATAAGAGGAAATATTAAGTGTATTACTGATCCGGACGAAATAGTGATCGGGTATATATCAGCGAGTACAGTTACCCGTAAGCGCATATTTATCAGCCGTCCTGAAGGATGGAATTTCAGGCAGCTTTGTGATATTAAGTTAGTGCCTCCCAACCGGGATAGTATAGTCGCTTATTTTGCCAATGGAGCGTTCATCCCTTTATGGGAAGAGCCTAGGGAAAATGCTCCTACAATTTTGGACTATGCCTCTTCAACGGCGGCATGCGTGGACTGCCGGCAGAGAGGAGGCAATCTTCAGCAACCTGCTTATTGGTAACTAAAAATGATTTAAAACAGCATGTTGAATAAATTGGCATATATGAAATGGTGGTTAAGTAGCATATTTTTATGCATACTTATAATAGTATGTACCGATAGCAGTGCGCAAACCACTTCATCATTTGAGCCGGTTAAAGAAGAAAGTATATTAGTATATACAGATAAATCCTCTTACCTGGCAGGTGAAATATTATGGTTTGGTGCCCTGCTGAAAACAGATACCGTTACAACCAACTTTAATAGCAGCCGTATACTATATGTTGAATTGCTAAATGATGCAGGGAAACCTGTTTCACAGGCAAAAATTGGTCTTACCAATGGTGGTGGAGAAGGCAGCTTTTATTTACCCTTAAATGTTTCTACCGGAGTTTATACTCTCGCTGCATATAGCTCAAAGCTTAAAAATGCCGGTTCGGGATATTTCTTCTACAAAAAAATAACGGTTATCAATACTATCAGAAACAGCCCTCCAACGGATTCTTTATCAGATGAAACAGCCCGCATCCAATTCTTTCCTGAAAGTGGCGTTATACTGAACAATGTACTGACAAAAGTAGGTGTGCAGGTTACAGAAACCAACACAGGCCACCCTCTTGAAAACACTAACGGATATATTATCGAAAACAAAAAAGATACTGTTGCCCGTTTTTTAACAGGCCAGCTCGGGCTCGGGCAATTTATGTTCATGCCCCGGGCAGATAAGCAATATGAGGGTATCATAAGTTACGCAGGAACAGTAAGCACTGTGCAAATGTTGCCCGCAGTTAAAAATGCAGGGTACCACCTGTCGGTAACTGAAGAAACAGACCTGTTCAGGATAAATATCACATCAGCTAACATTGTTGCCGGCAAGGTTTCACTCCTGGTCGTGTCAGCGGAGAGTGGCTTAAGTTTTTCAGACAGTTTTACGATTCATTCAAATAAAAAAAGTATTGACATCGCAAAATCCAGGCTCGAAAGCGGATTTACCCGTTTGATATTAATGGATAATCATAACGAAACCGTTGCCGAACGCTTAATTTTCAGTCCCGGAAACGCTTCAGTACAAAAATTACAGCTTAGCACAGATAAAACTGTTTACTCCTCCCGGGAAAAAATTAATATTAGCATCGGGAACAATAATACCTCAGACAGGATTAAAGGTTCCCTCTCAGTTAGCTATTTTCCGGAAGCTGGTATAACTCCCAATGAAGATTGGACAACCGCACTAACTGATAGCAGGAATTCTTACAGTGCAACAGAAATGGAAAATTTACTTTTGGTATATGGTTCAAACAATATTAAGGCCGGCGTCAGCACTAATGATGATTTTGTACCAGAGTATGACGGGCATATTGTAACAGCCCGGGTAACCAGCTCGTGGAACGGGCAGCCTGCAGCAGGCATAAGATGCGTACTATCCGTACCATCTGCTATCCCGTTTGGTTTTTACATGGGTACCAGTGACTCAAACGGTTTTGTAAGATTTAACGTAAAGAAATACTATGGGGCCGGTGATCTGATTATGAAGGTTTTTCCTGAAAAAAATACCGCCAGCTACAAAATGGAAGTAATAGATCCCTTTGCAAATTTTGCGACCTGTCATGCTTCTGCTAACAAAGTATGGCTGAACAAAGCAGATAGTGCTGAACTTATAAGAAGAAGCATCGCAATGCAGGTTACCAACAGCTATTATCCGGAACAGGTTAATGCATTTCAAACGCCGGTTTTTAACGATACATTACCCTTTTTTGGTAAAGCCGAGTTTAGTTATCTTTTAGATGATTATAAGCGGTTTTCCACAATGGAAGAGGTTCTGAGAGAATACGTAACCAATATTAATGTAAACCTCCGGAATTCGAAACTCCGTATGACGATCCTCGATGAAAAGTTTCAGCGTATATACGATGAGAATATCCTGGTTTTACTTAACGGTGTACCGCTTTCAGATTATAATAACATTTTCCGGTACGACCCTCTGAAAATTAAAAAGCTGGACGTTGTCCCCAGAAGATACCTGGTAGGAAACACTGCTTTTTCAGGTATTGCAAGTTTTGAAACCTATAATTCCAGATTTGATGCCTTTGATCTTGATCCTGCTGTGGTGCCGGTAGAATACGACGGACTCCAGCTTAACAGGGAATTTTTCATACCCCGCTATGAAAACGGTAATAAAGGCGATCTACGGATTCCCGATTACAGAACTACACTACTATGGAAGCCGGATGTTGCTTTGAAAGAAAACAGTACCAACCTTATTGAAACCACTTCCTCCGATTTTAAAGGAAGATACAGGGTGGTATTTAATGGCTTATCGGAAAAGGGCTCTCCCTGCTATGCCGAAACTACCTTCGAGATCAAATGATCGCTTAAAGCCCTGAGGCCAGCCTGTTTTTTAATTGCCTGACCTTCTCTTCGTCTATGCTGTAATGATCATTTTCTGCATTCTGCTCAAATGCAGGCGGGAAAAAGCTCATAACGCTTTTTTTAAGCTCGCGTAATGAAGCATGGAACTCATGACATTTTGTTTGAGCAGCGAGAGACAGTATATTGTTATCCCTTACACCGCTACCAGGCATGATTACAATCCGCCCGTTGGCTATTAGATTCAATTCAGCTATCAGCCCCGCACCATCTGTAGCAGTCAGCTCCTGCCCACTCGTTAGTATTCTTTCGCAGCCAATATGTATTAAATCTTCCAGCGCCTTAAAGGGTGCAGCGCACCTGTCAAAAGCCCGGTGAAAAGTTACGCCCAGTGGGCTTACCGCTTCTACAATCTTTTCCGTTCGCTCTATATCAATAGTAGCATCTTTATTCAGAAAGCCGATCACTACACCATCGCAGCCCAGCTCCTTACACATCAAAGCGTCCTGGTACATACAATCATATTCCTCATCGGTATAAAAAAAATCGCCACCTCTTACCCGGATGATAGGATATATTTTTACATTAAAACTTTCGCGGCATTTCTTTATAACGCCATACGACTGTGTGGTGCCTCCTTCTCCCAGATTCGCACAAAGCTCTATCCGGTCGGCGCCACCGGCAACTGCACTTTTGGTCGATTCAAAATCAGATGTTGCAATTTCTAAGGTAAATGTCTGGCCCAAGTTGTATGATGTTGTAAAGGTGATTGTAATTTGTTCCTGCTTTTGGATAAAGCCAATGGCTGTTATATTTCTGCGGAGATGGGATTAAGCCACATCCCTATTCACAACTGTTTTCTCATTTTTGAATTGCCTCCAGATTTATCTGGAGGACTAATAAATTCAATTTCAATATTGGCTTTAGCCAAACAATATTATTCTTTATGTTTCTCAAATCCATATTTGCTGATAAATTCTTCATATTCTTCAGAAAATGTTTTTTTGTAGTGGTGTTCTTCCTGTTCTTTTATATAGTTTCTTACCTTATCTATCATTGATTCTGAAACAGACACAGCAAAGTATTCATCCTGCCATTCAAACTTTTCTATTCTTAAGTCAGGAGGTAATTCAGCAAGCACACCTTGATTGTTTATCCAAAAAGAGGATTCGCCTTTAATTAATTGCATCACTTCTTGAATAGTTTGATCAACTCCCATAGAAACCAAACAATGACAATGGTCTGTATATCCATTCACAAAATCTATAAATATCCCTTTTCTGGAGCACAAAATGAATATATACTTTTACAAAAGGTATTACTTTATTACTTGTTCCAATTTGTAATGGTTTCCCTTAAAATGAACATTGATATATTGATTATTTCCATCCTGCCTAGCTAAACCAGCTCTTTGCTTCCACCAGTCTTTCAGCAGTAGCGGTCTTTAATGCATAGTTAAATCCTTTATGAATAGCACAGGCACCTACTACCCCGTTCTTGTTAATTGCCAGGAAAGCCACCTGTATCTTTTTCACATCATCACCTTTAATTTTCACGATACGCTCTATTACTTTCTGGCAGGCTATTTCGGGCCCAAAACCCTGACGCATATATTCTACTACACTGTGTGAACCGGCCACTCTTATAACATCCTCACCCTGCCCGGTTGCAGTACAGGCACCTACCTCACCATCTACATAAAGCCCTGCACCGATAATAGGAGAATCGCCCAGGCGGCCGCGCATTTTAAATCCCATACCGCTGGTAGTACAGCTTCCGCTCAAATGTCCGTGAGCATCTAACGCCACCATACCTATGGTATCGTGGTTCCATTCTCCATTGATCTGTGCGGGGGCAAAAGGTCCGTGCGCGCTGTTCCCTGTATTCTCCCTGTTAATTTTGGGCTCGTACTTCGAGTTTTTTTTCCATTCGTCATACGCCTTTTGGGCATCAGGAGAAAGCTCCTGCGGTTCCAGCTGAAAACCCTCGGCCAGAGCAAACTGCTGGGCGCCGCTTCCAACCAGCATTACATGTGGTGTTTTTTCCATCACGCGCCGGGCCACAGAAACCGGATGCTTTATACGTTCCAAAAAAGCCACGCTTCCGCAATTGAACTGATGATCCATAATGCAGGCATCTAATGTAACAAATCCATCCCTGTCGGGATTAGCGCCCAGGCCCACACAACAGTTGAGCTCATTCTCTGTAACCATTACACCCTTTTCTACCGCATCCAGAGCGCTGCCACCTTTACTCAACACCTCCCATGCCCCTTTATTAGCTCTTAGCCCCGCATCCCAGGTTGAAACCACAACAGGCCCGCTTACTTTAGAAAAATGCTGTGAACGGGCTTTTTCTGTAATAGCAGCAGCTATACCGGTTAAAGCTCCTGTTTGTAAAAAACGTCTACGATTCATCGTCATGGGGTTTATCAATCGAAAATAAGATTTTAAATATAAGCCTGCAACCCGATTTTTAATAAGTTCAGAACTTTTAAAAACAAATGTTTTATTTCGCTGTTATTTTTTAAACTTTACTAAATGAATATCGAAATAATATCCGGTAGCCCCAGGAAAGAAAGCCTGACAGTGCGCGCAGCTTACGCGGTTCAAAAATGGTTTCAGAAAAACTCATCGCATCATGTAGGCATCATTGATTGCAGAGAATACCAGTTACCCTGGGTAGAGCGGGTATTCAATTCTATTGATAATACGCCGGATGAATGGAAACCCCTGTTTGAACGCGTTTTTAAAGCAGACGCATTCATTTTTGTTACACCCGAGTATAATGGCAGCTATTCGCCGTCCCTTAAAAACCTGGTAGACCATTTCCCGAAACAATTGCATAAAACACTGGGTGTGGTTACGGCATCTAATGGTGGTTTTGGAGGTATGAGGGCGGCCCAGCAATTAATTTTATTAGGTGCGGGATTATTTACAGTAGTTTGCCCGCAAATGCTTGTAATACCCGCTATTGACAAAAAAATTGACGAAAACGGGGATTTAACAGATCCTGCTTTTGAAAAAAGCATTCATAATTTTGCATCAGAATATTTGTGGCTGGCCGAAAGAATCGCCAAGCAGTAGCAACATCACTTTACCTGTTTTTCTCATTAATAATGACCGTGTATATGAAATCAACCATTGAAGAAATACGAAAACGCTTTGATAATGACGTAGCACGCTTTTCAAACCTCGAAACCGGCCAGCAATCAACCATCGATGCGACTATTTCTCTGGAACTGATAACAGAAGCGGCCAAATGTATCGTTCCCGGCGCAACGCAGTTATTAGATATAGGATGCGGCGCCGGCAATTATACTTTAAAAATGCTGAGCAAGCTGCCAAACCTCAACTGCACACTGGCAGATCTTAGCCAGCCTATGCTGGATAAAGCTTTTGAAAGAGTAACTGCTCAAACAGGTAATTTGGTGCAAACATACCAGGGGGATATCAGGGAAATATCTTTACCCGAAAACCATTTTGATATCATTTTAGCAGGAGCTGTTTTGCACCATTTACGTAATGATGCTGATTGGGGGTTCGTTTTTCAAAAACTGTATCATATTCTTAAGCCCGGTGGCTGTTTAATGATAAGCGATCTCGTAACGCAGGATGATGAAAAACTGAACAGCTATATCTGGGGTCAATACGCCAACTATCTTGAGAGCCTGGGAGGGAAAGATTACCGGGAAAAAGTACTGGAATATATTGATAAAGAAGACTCTCCCCGCTCTGTAACTTACCAGTTGGGCCTTATGCAGCGGGTAGGATTCAGTAAAATAGAAGTATTACACAAAAATCTGTGCTTTTCAGCTTTCGGTGGCATCAAATAGCCGGTGCTTTGTTCTTAATATATCCGGCCATAATTCACTACTCATCACCCTTTATTTTTATTCATTCTTTCAATAAATCCATCCAGATTCTTCCTGGCGTTCTTCTGCACTTTCCGCTTCATGAAGTTAGTCCAGCCCAGCAGCTTTCCCTTTAGCCCCAAGGCCTGGGCCAGCCATGTACTAAGCCTGAAACCATCGCTATGCTCAATGATCTTTCCATCGTTAATTTTCATGAATGCCTTTACATGGTTCACCACCTTTTTACCTGTGCTGCTAAACGTATAAGAAGCTACCCATTTGCAGGTGATATATTCATGATCTATTTCTGTAATATCATCGAAGGTCAGTATAAGGTCTGTGGCTCCAGTACATAACATTTGCCACATGGCCCTCACTTCATAGCCCTCCAGCAATCCAAACACCGGGTCACTAAAAACAATATCATCGGCATAGAAACTATTCATTGCCTCAAAATCCCTGCGGCTGAATGCCTCATAAAAATTTTCAACTATCTGCTTATTTGTCATATACGTTTTTTTTAAAAAGCAATCGTTTGCACTGTATTTCTGATATTTCGGTATTGTAAAAATACCTATCTTGGCATTTCATAAAACAATCTTTGCTATGCTTAAGTCAGTTCCGTTTTTACTTGCTATGTTATTGAGCTATCAGTTTTTAACAGCGCAAAACGTAAATATCATCCCTCAACCAACCAGTATTAGCGAAAAAACCGGCACCTTTACTATAAACAATAAAACGGTTATTGTTGCCAGAACCAAAGATGAAATAAAATCAGCAAACTTCTTAAACGATTATTTAAAGAACATCTATGGTTTTAAGCTTCCTGTAAAATCAGCCGGTAGCAAAGGTATTATTATTACTGCTGCAAACACCGGCAAAGACGGCTATACCTTAAATGCCGATAAAAATGCAGTTATTATAAAAGGCAGCACGGGGCCGGGTGCTTTTTATGGCATACAAACGCTTATACAGTTGCTTCCTGTACAAAAGTCAACAGTACTTAAAGTTCCTGCAGTAACCATTACCGATGCTCCCGCTACCCAGTACCGGGGCCTGCACCTGGATGTAGCCCGCCATTTTTTCCCGGTGAGCTTTGTGAAGAAATATATAGATTATATCGCGCTGCATAAAATGAATACATTTCACTGGCACCTGACTGAAGATCAGGGATGGCGTATAGAAATCAAAAAGTACCCTAAACTCACATCAGTAGGGGCATGGCGCAGTGGTACCATCATTGGAAAATTCCCTGGCACAGGCAATACAAACCAACGGTATGGGGACTTTTATACTCAGGAGCAGGTAAAAGAAATAGTTAAATATGCAGCAGACCGGTTTATTACGGTTATTCCGGAAATAGAGATGCCCGGACATGGAAGCGCAGCTATTGCAGCCTATCCGTTTTTAAGCTGCTTTCCTGAAAAATCTTCCTTTGAGTTTTTTATGAGAGAAGGTAATAAAGCTGCAAACTGGGCTGGTGATACTACAGGGAAAGCCGTAATCCAAAGCTGGGGAGTATATGATGATATCTTCTGCGCCGGTAAAGAAAGTACTTTTGAGTTTTTACAGAATGTATTGGATGAAGTACTACTACTTTTCCCATCCAAAATCATACATATAGGCGGCGATGAGGCTCCCAAAGACAACTGGGAGCAATGCCCTAATTGCCAGAAGAGAATTAAAGAACTGAATATAAAAGGCGACAGGCAACATAAAGCAGAGCACTACCTGCAAAGCTATTTTGTACAAAGAATGGAAAAATACCTTAACAGCAAGGGCAGAACACTCTTAGGCTGGGATGAGATACTTGAAGGTGGTCTGGCTCCTAATGCCTGGGTAATGAGCTGGCGTGGCGAAAAGGGTGGCATTGAGGCTGCAAGCCAGAAGCACAATGTGATTATGACACCAAATACTTATGCGTACTTTGACTACCAACAGGTAAAAAAGGACGATTCACTCACCATTACCAATAATGAAGGAGGCTTCCTGCCTGTTGAAAAAGTATATGGCTGGCAATTAATGCCAGAAAAGCTTGGAGCAGAATACCGGCAATATATACAGGGTGGTCAGGCCAATTTATGGACTGAATATATTTCCAATCCTTCAAAAGTTGAATATATGATCTTCCCCCGTGTAGCAGCACTTTGTGAATCTTTATGGTCGCCCCAGGACAAAAGAGACTGGAACGATTTTAGCAAAAGGCTGGACATACAAAAAAAACGCTATGATCTCTGGGGAGCCAGTTATTATGGCAAATAATAACGTCTAATTGCACCATAAACCAAACAATAAGATTCAATTACTATTACCTAAGCTGATAACAAAAAATCTATATATCTTATGAGCAAAAAACAGGATTCTACAGGTAAGCTGGACAGCCTTGAAAAGATCAGTGTGAATATCTATCCTGATGTTAAAAAGGGCTCGCTGGCTATTGCCCAAACCATTGCTGATCTTATACGAAAAAAGCAATCCAAGAATCAGCCATGTGTTTTAGGCCTGGCAACAGGCTCCAGTCCTAAAACCCTGTATGCCGAGCTGGTTCGTATGCATAAAGAAGAAGGGTTAAGCTTTAAGAATGTAGTTACTTTTAATCTGGATGAATATTACCCGATAAGCAAAACGGCTCCTCAAAGTTATAACAGCTTTATGCACACGCACTTGTTCAGCCATGTTGATATTAACCCTGAAAATATTCATATACCCAATGGTGAAATAGCAAAAGATGATATTAAAACAGCCTGCTCCGAATACGAAAAACAGATAGAGACAGCCGGTGGCATTGACCTTCAGATATTAGGTATCGGCAACAATGGACATATTGGTTTCAATGAGCCCGGCTCGGGCATTTATACCAGAACACGCCTGGTAAACCTTAGTAACAGTACCCGGCTGGCCAATGCCTATGAGTTTGCAAAAGTATCTGAAGTGCCGCGCATGGCTATTACTATGGGCATTGGTACCATCATAAAGTCAAAACAGATCATATTGATGGCCTGGGGACCTGCAAAAGCAATGGCAGTAAAAAAAGCAGTGGAAGATGAGGACTCTGAATTGGTTCCGGCATCGTTTCTGCAAAACCACGATAATGTAAGCTTTGTTATTGATCAAGCTGCAGCTGCGCAACTCACCCGCTTTAAATCGCCCTGGCTTACAGGTGAATGCGAATGGACGCCTAAAATGGTAAAAAAGGCGGTAATCAATATGGCGCTTCAGCTGGGCAAAACTGTTTTAAGCCTCACCAATGAAGATTATAATGATAACGGGTTAAGCGATCTTTTAGTAGAAAAAGGCGATGCATATGAAATAAATCTCGAAGTATATTATATGCTTCGCGATAGCATTACCGGCTGGCCCGGCGGCAAACCTAATGCTGTAATCCCTACACACCCTGAAAGGTCTGAGCCCTATCCCAAAAGAGTGGTGATCTTCTCTCCCCACCCGGACGATGATATCATCAGTATGGGGGGTACCTTCCTGCGCCTGCACGACCAGGGGCATGATGTTCATGTAGCTTATCAAACATCGGGCAATATTGCTGTAACCGATGAGTTCGTCACCCGCTTTTTAGATTTTGCCGTAGGTTTTAATGAAATAGCCCATATCCATTCAGATATACCCGGAAAGATGCTCAGTGAAGCCCAGAAGTTTATCGCTGACAAAAAGCCCGGTCAGGTTGATACAGCCGCTATTCGTGCCATTAAGGGACTGATAAGAAGAGGCGAGGCTAAAGCCACCTGTAATTATGTGGGCATCCATCCTCAGAATATACATTTTCAAAACCTGCCTTTTTATGAAACAGGCACTATTGAAAAAAATCCTTTGGGAGAAGAAGATATACAACTTACTGTTGACCTGTTGCGCGAAATAAAACCGCACCAGGTTTATTGCGCCGGAGATTTTGCCGATCCGCATGGAACCCACCTGGTTTGCTTTAATGCAGTATTGAAGGCATTACAGCGGATAAAAGCCGATGGTGATGAGTGGATCAACGACTGCTGGTTATGGCTGTATAAAGGCGCATGGCAGGAATGGGATATTGAGGATATTGAAATGGCTATTCCGATGAGCCCGTCGCAGGTTTTAAAAAAACGTTTTGGTATTTTTATTCACCAGTCTCAAAAAGACAGCGTGCCTTTCCAGGGAAGCGATGACCGCGAATTCTGGCAGCGCGCAGAAGAGCGCAACGCGGCCACGGCAAAAATCTATGCAGATCTCGGGCTTACTCATTATGCCGCAATAGAAGCCTTTGTTAGATGGCATTATTAAAGTTTTATAATGACAACTCTTTTAACCAAAGCTGTCCCTCCAGGGCAGCTTCTTTTTTGCCTGTAAACAGGAAGGGCAAAAGCTTAAGGTAGTGCTCCCCCTTCCGAGCGGGGATTTCATTTTAACATCTTGTGTAGGATGTGAACCGGCGCGGCCAGGAAATATACGTCTGACGATATATTGTTTCTTGTATATGCAAAGAAAATGGCCTCAGCGAAGCAGCCCATAAAGAACGGGAGCTATTTTTTCCAAAGGCCAACCTTGTTTCAGGGCTTCGCCGTTAACCAAGCGCTATTTTTGGCATACATGCAGATGAAAAAGGGAAAATAGCCTTATATGCCATGGAAACAGAGGAATATAAAAAACTGGTAGCAGCTCCGGATGTCAAAAAGATAAAAGCAATGCGCAACTCTGGGAAATAAGAACCAGGTAATCGCCCTTTTTCTTATTGTAATATGTAATAACTATGAGATATAACTCCTACTCTATCTTGTCTTCTGCTTTTTCCCCATTTTCTACAATATCGCCCGGTTTAAATAATACATTTTGCATAACGATACGCCATTCTTTTTTCTTCCGCAGCAGAAATTCAAGGTCCATGGCAAAATGAATGAATTCTTCTTTTTGGGCCTGTGTCATGATTTTCTTTGCATCCTGGTCTTTCTCCACGTAAATACGCTGTTCATACCAATCGATTGCTTCTGCTTCTTCAATTAAAGAACGGACCATTCTTGCAAAAGTTCTTACCGGCTGTGAAAGCTCTTCCGGTGGTTCATGATACTGATCAAATCCCATAGTTTTCGGTTGTATAACTAAAATGCTGCCTTCTGGCAATCAGGATATCCGCAATTATTAAGCCAATAACTTCTGAATAAACAAAGAAATGTAACGCTTTCGAATACAAATAGATTAAAACAGCTTTATCATTTTTTTCTATAGACTGATCGGAAAATTTTATAAAATGAACCCCCTTTTCATTTATACTTTTTAGTATAAATAGCGTATCTTCGCTTAATGAATACGGATACTGCACAAATAGATAACCTGGAGGTTCCGGAGGTTGAGCTTGACCCGATTGAAAGTCATGTTAATAGCGAATATAAATATGGTTTTGTCACAGATATTGAGTCAGAATCTGCTCCTAAAGGCCTTAATGAAGATATTATAAAGTTCATTTCCGCTAAAAAAAATGAGCCGGAATGGATGCTCGAGTGGAGGCTCAAAGCTTACCATCACTGGTTAAAAATGAAAGAACCGGGCTGGGCCAATATTAGCTTCCCCCCCATCGATTATCAGGATGTAATTTATTACTCGGCTCCCAAGCAAAAAATAAAGCCCAAAAGTCTTGACGAGGTGGATCCTGAGCTAATCAAAACTTTTGAAAAGCTGGGTATTTCACTGGAAGAGCAAAAGCGCCTTACAGGTGTTGCTGTAGATGCAGTTATTGACAGCATTTCTATAGGAACCTCTTTTAAAGAACAGCTGGCAGAATTGGGTATCATCTTCTGTTCTATGAGCGAAGCCATACAGGAGCATCCGGAATTGGTACGGCAGTACCTGGGAAGCGTTGTACCCGTAACCGATAACTTCTTTTCAGCATTAAATTCAGCGGTATTCAGCGATGGTTCTTTCTGTTTTATTCCCAAAGGGGTGCGTTGTCCTATGGAACTTTCCACTTATTTCCGCATCAATGCAGAAAATACAGGGCAGTTTGAGCGTACACTGATCGTTGCAGAAGAAGCAAGTTATGTAAGCTACCTGGAAGGATGTACAGCTCCAATGAGAGATGAAAATCAATTACATGCAGCAGTTGTAGAAATAATCGCTTTAGATAATGCAGAAGTGAAATATTCTACTGTTCAGAACTGGTATCCGGGAGATAAAGAAGGCAAAGGCGGTATTTACAATTTTGTTACCAAACGTGGAATATGTAAAGGTGTGAACTCTAAAATAAGCTGGACGCAGGTAGAAACCGGCTCATCCATTACCTGGAAATACCCGAGTGTAATATTGCAGGGTGACAATTCCAATGGTGAATTTTATTCGGTTGCCGTTACCAACAACTACCAGCAGGCCGATACTGGTACGAAGATGATACACCTCGGTAAAAATACGAGAAGCAGGATAGTAAGTAAAGGAATATCAGCAGGTTACAGCAATAATAGTTATAGAGGATTAGTACGTGTGGGTAAAAATGCAAGCAATGCCCGGAACTTCTCACAATGTGATTCCCTTTTGTTAGGAGATAAGTGTGGCGCCCATACCTTCCCTTACATCGAGGTGAAAAATAATACCGGCATCGTAGAACATGAAGCTACTACTTCAAAAATAGGTGAAGACCAGATATTCTACTGCAACCAACGTGGTATTGATACCGAAAAAGCAGTGGCACTGATCATTAATGGCTTTGCTAAAGAAGTGATGAACCAGCTACCAATGGAATTTGCTGTTGAAGCACAAAAATTATTGGCTATCAGCCTAGAAGGAAGTGTTGGATAAAATTAAAGTTTAGAATACTAAAATTAAATAAGAAATTTTAAATAAATTATGTTAACAATTAATGACCTGCGTGCAGGTATTGAAGGCAGAGAAATATTAAAAGGTGTGAACCTGCAGATAAATCCGGGAGAAGTACATGCTATCATGGGACCTAACGGAGCCGGTAAAAGTACATTGGCTTCTGTTTTAGCCGGAAAAGCAGATTATGAGGTATTGGGCGGCTCAGTTGAGTTCCTGGGCAAAGATTTGCTGGAGCTGGCTCCGGAAGAGCGTGCAGGAGAAGGGATATTTCTTAGTTTTCAATATCCTGTTGAAATTCCGGGTTTAAGCACCACAAATTTCATGAAAACGGCTGTTAATGAGATCAGGAAATACCGTGGAGAAGAAGAGCTGGACGCTGTTACCTTTCTTAAAAAAATGAAAGAAAAAATGGCCCTGGTTGAAATTGACCAGTCCATGCTCAGCCGATCGCTGAACGAAGGGTTTTCGGGTGGTGAAAAAAAGCGCAACGAGATCTTTCAGATGGCAATGCTGGAACCTAAACTGGCCATCCTCGATGAGACAGACTCAGGCCTGGATATCGACGCCATACGCATTGTAGCTAATGGTGTCAATAAATTACGCACACCGGAAAACGCTACACTGGTTATTACGCACTACCAGCGCCTGCTGGAATATATTGTTCCGGATTTTGTACATGTGCTGTATAACGGGCAGATCGTAAGATCGGGCACTAAAGAACTGGCGTACGAGCTGGAAGAAAAAGGCTACGATTTTATCAAAAGCGCTTTGGTGTAATCCTATTAGCATATCATCACATTAGCATATTAGCACATTAAACAAATGGACACAATCGCATATTTAAAAGAACGTTTTGAACAGCTGCAGGCCAATCCTGTAAACCCGCATATTAAGCTGATAAGGGATGAAGCGTTTACCGAATTTACGCAAACCGGCATTCCTACTGTAAAGCATGAAGAGTGGAAATATACACGCATTAACGACTTTTTCGGTAAAGACTATCATTTTACTGCCGATCTGAAAGAAAAAGCTTTTACTGTACCCGACCTGGAGCTTTTACAGCTTCCGGGGCATGAAGAGGCGAACCTGGTAGTTTTTGTGAACGGCCATTTTCATCCTGAGCTATCGCATACCCGTTCAGAAGAATTAGCAATTATTTCTTTGCAGGAAGCCACAGCACATCCCCAATATAGTGCTATTGTAAAAGAACACCTGGGGCATAGTGCCGCTTATCATAAAGACGGCATTAACGCACTAAACACCGCTTTCATACAGGAAGGCGTGTTTATACATGTGTTTAAAAGCCGTACTACCAGCCACCCTGTTTATTTATACAATATTACCGATGCCCGTAATGGTAATATTTTTGCACAACCCCGTTGCCTGGTACATGTAGCACAAAATGCACAGGTGCAGATAGCAGAAACCTTTGCAACGATTGGTGCAGACGAGAGCTTTACCAACCAGGTAATTGAGCTGATAGTAGAAAAAGATGCGGTTCTGGATTTCTATAAGATCCAGAACGATGCACCCAATTCAAAAGTAGTAAGCACTACACATGTTCATCAGGTAGGGAAAAGTGTTGCCAATGTAGTAACCGTTTCGCTGAATGGCGGTTTGATCCGCAATAACCTGAACATGGTAATGTCGGCAGAGTTTTGCGAAGCCAATATGTACGGCTTATATTTAGGAGACGGGCATACTCATATTGATAACCATACGGTGGTAGACAACAGGCAACCCAACTGCCTGAGCAATGAACTATACAAAGGGGTGCTGAATGGAAGCGCTACCGGCGTGTTTAATGGTAAAATTTTTGTACGCCAGGTAGCTCAGAAAACAAATGCTTACCAAAGCAACCGCAACATCCTGCTTTCGGAGAACGCAAGTGTTAATACCAAACCACAGCTGGAAATTTTTGCAGATGACGTAAAATGCTCACATGGCTGTACCGTGGGACGCCTTGATGAAGACGCGTTATTTTATATGCGCTCCCGTGGTATTGAAGAAAAAACAGCCACTTCCCTCCTGCTGCACGGCTTTGCTTTGGATATTTTAGAAAAGATCCATCACGAGAGAGTAAGAACTTTTGTAGAAGCGTTCATTACAAAAAAGCTGGCCCTGTAAAGCGCCCAATGAAGGGCTTAAAAAAATAATGGGACGTTCATGAAAACAGCTACTTTAAATACAAAGCATACTTTTGATGTTGAAGCCATCCGCCGGGACTTTCCCATCCTGAACCGGGAGATAAAAGGTCACCGGCTGGTTTACTTTGATAATGCCGCCACATCGCAAAAGCCGCAAACGGTTATCGATGCGCTGGTGCATTATTATAGTTTCAATAATGCCAATGTGCACCGTGGTATCCATACGCTGGCGGAAGAGGCCACGGCCGATTTTGAAGCTACCCGCGATGCCGTAAAAGACTTCATTAATGCCGCAGCCAGGGAAGAAATCATCTATACAAAAGGTACTACCGAAAGTATTAACCTGCTGGCTTACACCTGGGCCCGGCAAAACCTGAATGAAGGAGATGAGATCATTGTTTCTGGTATGGAGCATCATTCCAATATTGTTCCGTGGCAAATTGTTGGTGCAGAAAAGAATGCCACGCTAAAAGTAATTCCTGTGAATGACAATGGTGAATTACTGATGGATGAGTACAGAAAGCTGCTCAGTGACCGTACCCGGCTGGTAGCCGTAAACCATGTATCCAACGCAATGGGTACCGTAAATCCTGTTAAAGATATTACACAAATGGCCCATGAAAAAGGAGCCATTGTATTGATAGATGGTGCACAAAGCACAATGCACCTGGATATCGATGTGCAGGATATGGATTGCGATTTCTTTGCTTTTTCATCGCACAAAATGCTGGGACCAACCGGCATGGGTATTTTATATGGCAGGAAAGCTTTATTAGAAGCGATGCCCGTGTTTAATGGTGGTGGTGAAATGATTAAAGAAGTCACTTTTGAAAAAACCACCTACAACGAGCTACCTTACAAGTTTGAAGCCGGCACCCCCAATATTGCTGATGCGATTGCCTTAAAGCCAGCTATTGAATATATTAATAAAACGGGTAAGGCCAATATTCGCCAACAGGAAGACTTGCTGCTGGCACATGCCACGCAAAGACTGAAAGAAATTGACGGATTAAGAATTATTGGAGATAATGACCATAAAGTAAGCGTAGTATCTTTTGTTATAGCAGGCGTTCACCCGCAGGACGTAGGGATCTTATTGGATAATAAAGGAATTGCAGTGCGTACCGGCCACCATTGCGTAGAGCCATTAATGAACCGTTTTTGCATTCCCGGAACCATAAGAGCTTCTTTTGCCTTGTATAATACCATTGAAGAAGTGGATATCATGGTAGGAGCATTGAATAGAGCCGTAAAAATTTTGAGATAGTGTTATGCACCTCATAAACAAATAATTAATGTCAAACCGGATGATTAATAAATAATGACACAGACTATAGAACAAACGGAAGCAGAAATAATAGATGAATTTTCGCTGTTTGACAGCTGGGATGATAAGTATGAATATATTATTGACCTGGGCAAAAAACTGGCGCCCCTGCCCGATGCATTTAAAACGGAGGAAAATAAAGTAAAGGGCTGCCAATCTACCGTTTGGCTTACAGCTGATTATAGCGACGGAAAAGTATATTACAAAGCAGAAAGTGATGCTGTAATAGTGAAAGGCCTGATCAGTATGCTGATTCGTGTACTAAGTGGTCATACACCCGATGAGATCATCAACGCTCAAATGGATTTTATCAATAAAATAGGTATGACGAGCCATCTTGCGCAAACACGGTCTAACGGGTTACTGGCTATGGTAAGGCAAATGAAGCATTATGCGCTGGCGTTTAAGGCCATGGCAAGTTGAGGTGCTGTTACAAGTTCCTCGTTACAGGTTTCATATTACAGGTTAATACAAAACTTGAAAATGAAAAGTTACAGGGATTTGAATATTTATAAAGATGCTCACCGCCTGGCGATCGTTGTACATACACTTAGTCTATTATTGCCCAGGTTTGAAATGTATGAAGAAGGAAGTCAAATTAGAAGATCTTCAAAAGCTATATCAACAGCTATTGTAGAAGGTTACGGTAGAAAAAAGTACAAGGCAGATTTTCTTAGATTTCTTACTTATGCTTAATCGGAGTGTGATGAAACGGTTGAACATCTTGATTTTTTATTTGAAACAGAATCTCTTGAAGATAAAATTCGTTACAATGAGACAAAGGACGATTACATAAAATTGAGTAAACAAATAAACAAATTTATCGACTGGGTTGAAGGCAATTGGAACAATTTCGAATCAGAATAACCAGCAACCAGTAACTAGTAACATGGAACAAATAAGAGATAAGGTAATTGAAGTGCTGCAAAGCGTTTTTGACCCTGAGCTACCTGTAAACATTTATGAGCTGGGATTGATCTACAAAGTAGAGGTAAACGAAGGGGGAAATGTTTTTGTGCTAATGACCCTTACAGCACCAGGATGCCCGGCAGCACAATCGTTGCCCCTGGAAGTGGATGAAAAAGTAAGGAAGGTAGAAGGCGTTAACGACGTATTGGTTACCGTAACCTGGGACCCGCCATGGAACAAAACAATGATGAGCGAAGCTGCTCAGTTAGAATTAGGGTTCCTGTAAAATATAAACAGGTATTGGAATAGCCTGAAGATGGCTGCTTAAATGCAGGATCAAAAATACCACCTATAACTATCGTTAAATAAGAATTCTCGAAAATGAAAATTACCGCACAGGAAGAATACGGCTTAAGGATTTTGATACGCATTGCGTCCTGCAAAGACCATGACGGAATGAGCATCCCTCAATTAAGCGAAACGGAGCAACTCAGCCAGCATTATATTGCCAAGCTTACCAGGCTGCTGCGCATGGCTCATTTAATCCGTAGTACACCAGGTAATAAAGGCGGCTACATTTTAGCCCGTCCGGCAAATGAAATTTTTATTAAAAACGTTCTGGAAGCTTTAGGAACTCCGCTGGATAAAGAATTTACAGATGAAAATGGTGCAGTGATGCGCTTTTGCACCAATTCTGTAGATTGCTCTTCCCGATCGCTATGGCAAATGATTCAGCTAACAGTAAATAATTTACTGGAAAGGATTACTTTACTAGACCTGGTAACCGAAAATGACAATAAAAACACCATTTTTGATGCGTTAAGTCCTGAATTTTTGGAGAAAAAATAATATTTTTTTTATACAAATATGTAATCAGCTGATTATAAAAAACAAATTTTTAAAAAAAAATCCCATACGCTGGGTTACCTCTTTGTCTTTTAGGTATTAATCTTCAAATTATAATTTTAAAACAAAAAAGACAATCATGAAAAAATTATTCGCAATTGCTCTGATCGCTGTATCTTTCGCAGCTTGTAACAGTGGTGAAACTAAAACTGAAGAAGGTGCTGAAGCTACTGCAGATTCTTTAAACGCTCAGGTGGAAGCTGTTGCAGATTCTGCACATGCTACAATTGATTCTGCTGCTGCTACAGTTGATTCTGCTGCTGCTGCTGCTGTGGATTCTCTGAAAAAATAAGAGCAATTACTAATTAGCTATAAAGAGCCGGCTGATATCTTCAGTCGGCTTTTTTGTATATGCATACCGCGGATAAGAATAAACGGTGTATCAAAAGAATGGCAGCCTGGCGCCAGACAATGAGTACGATTTAGTGGTTAACATTGGGAGGTTTTTTTTCGGTGGTCGGGCTCAAAACATCTCTCTTCTAACACCAATGACCTGTTTGTTACAGGCTGATTATCAATCGTAACCTCTCTCCAGAATTTCAGGAGACACTTCCGCTCCGTCCCGTACAGTTGTCGGGACTTCGGTCAGTGTGACGGTAAAAAACAGGTGATTGCTTCTTTTGTCAGCACATCGTTCACCGTTCTCCAGATACCCAAAGGATTCTCATTTTTTAGCTCATGAGGTAATAATTGATTACTCCAGTTCTGATATGCTACCGGGCGGGCAAATCTTTTAATACCATCGGCTCCTACCGAAGAAAACCTTGCATCAGTTGTAGAAGGGAAAGGACCGCCATGCTGCATACTCAGGCATACTTCAACACCTGTGGGCACACCATTTAAAATAAAGCGGCCACAAAGATCCTGAACAGCATCTACCAGTTCCTGGTTGTTTTGTATATCTGCTGCTGTTGCTATTAATGTAGCGGTCAGCTGGCCTTCGATATGTTGGGCGACATTGATCATTTGCCGCATATCTTTACACTTTATCATTAAGGAATAAGGGCCAAACACCTCCTGGTGCAGCAGCGGGTTATTGATAAAAGTATCGGCATTAACAGCAACTATTGTAGGAAGCCCCTGTTGTGCTTCCGGTGCTATTTCCGAAACAGCGACTATTTCCACTTCCGGCTGAGACAAGGCCTGGTTTCTTTTTTCTGTATAATTCTTATAAATACCCTCATGCAGCATAGTTGCAGGAGCAATGGCTTTTATTTCGGCTGCCAGCGTTGCTGTAAATATGTTAAGATCTGCTCCTTCCAGGCCAATCAGTAAACCGGGATTGGTACAAAACTGCCCCATCCCTAATGTAATGGAGCCCGCATATTCCTTTGCAATGGCTGCAGCCGAAGCGCTCATTTTTCGGGGAAGCAAAAAAACAGGATTGATACTGCTCATTTCTGCAAAAACCGGGATCGGTTCTTTGCTCCGGCTGGCCCAGTCGAACAACTGTCTGCCTCCGGCAAAGGAACCCGTAAATCCGACTGCTTTTGTATAGGGATGCGTGACCAACGCCCTGCCTATTTCAAACGACCGGCCATGCAGATGGGTAAAAACACCTTGAGGCAGTTGACACGCTTCCACGGCTTTTGCTATTGCATTTGCTACCAGCTCGCTGGTTTGGGCATGGGCAGGATGTGCTTTTACAATTACCGGGCACCCGGCCGCAAAAGCGGTCGCCGTATCACCACCAGCGGTAGAATAAGCAAACGGGAAATTGGAGGCACCAAAAACAGCTACCGGCCCTAATGGAACCAACATTTTCCTGATATCCGGCCTGGGCGGCGACTTACCGGGAATTGCTGTATCAATGCGAGCTTCGAGCCACACCCCTCTTTCGCAGGCATCTGCATAAGAGTTTAACTGGAATACCGTTCTTGCACGCTCCTCTCTCAACCTTGCCTCTGGTAAGTTGGTTTCTTTGCCCGCTGTTATTATCAGATCATCACCTAACCGATCTATTTGTTTGGCAATGGAACGCATAAAGCCGGCTCGTTCTTTTAGCGAACATTTTCTGTAAACGTGAAAGGCATTCCATGCAGCTTTTAAAGATTCATCTACCTGTTGTAGGGTGGCATCGTTAAACATACGTGTACTTTTTTATTGACGGTTTTTTGATTACCCATTTTGCTGCGAATATGCAGGCCGGGACATGTAACACAAAAAAGTGAGAGCCCTGTCTACCCGACAGCTACGCTGTACACACAAGTCTGTAATATCATTATGGAATCTGTAGGATTCACATGTTTATAGACAATCATGTCCATTTTACGATTCGACCCCGTAGGGGTCGTACCCTTCTGAATGATTGCTTAAACTATAAATATGACATCTCTTCGAGATGTGTGTATAGGGGAGCTACCCAACAGGCAGGCACAACAAAGATGCCATACATCCTTTTGCCGGTGCAAAAATTAAAGGTCCATAAAATTTTTCTCAGTCAGGTAACCGGGCTTTTAAAAACGGCCCCTAATGGAGGGATAAATCTCCTGGCTATACAAGTCGTTTAGCTGTGCCATGATTTCATGGCTTATAGGGGGAAGCGTGGCGGCCTGCACATTACTGCTTACCTGTGCAGCACTGGAAGCGCCCGGTATAACCGTGGTGATTTCGGGATGCTGTAAAATCCATTTTAAACTATACTGCGCCAGGTGAGCTGCAGGTAATATGTTGCTGATCTTTTCAACAAGCTCCAGGGCTTTGCCAAACTCGATACCGCTGAAAGTTTCGCCTGCATTAAATGCTTCCCCGTTGGCATTATAATTCCTGTGGTCGTTTTTATCAAATACGGTGCGTGCCGTAAACTTCCCGCTCAACAGGCCGCTGGCCAAGGGTACTCTTGCGATAAGCGCGGTTCCCTGCTCCCTGGCCTGCTCAAAAAATAAACCGGGCAAATGCTGCCTGAATAAATTAAATATGATCTGCAGGGAAGCCACATCTTTATGCTTTAAACAAATTAACGCCTCGTCGGCAGTTTCCACGCTTACACCAAAATGCCGGATCAGCCCCTCCTGCTGCAGGCGGCGCAGATAGTCAAATACCTTTCCTCTTTCCAGCTCGGCTGAAGGTATGCAATGCAGCTGCTCCAGGAACAACTGGTCCATATCCAAATGGTGAAGTGAGTCTTCCACATGACGGCGCATAGCATCATAGGTAAAATTTTGCGGCCAGCCGTTAGGCGCATCCTGCCTGCGTCCCAGCTTGGTAGCAACAAACAGTTTTTTGCCGGATTGCTTCAGATAGCGCCCGATGATTGTTTCGCTTACACCCATGCCGTATACATCGGCAGTATCTATAAAATTCCCGCCACCGGCAGTATAGGTTTCTAAAATTTCAAAGGCTTTATCTTCATCCACCATACCCCAATCGGCGCTGCCCAGCTGCCAGGTACCCAAACCTATCTCCGCAATTGACGCTCTGTGAAAGTTTCTGTAGTTCATAAAATGATTCATTTATTTAAAAGTATTCGCAATACTTAGTGTAGTCTTCCGTGTTTTTAGGACAGATGGACATTTGTAAGCCTCCCGCTATTTCGTTTTCCTTCTTTTATAGTTAAAAATTAATAATTCCCTCTGATTTTAAACTGCCGTTTTTTAAAGAATACTTACATGAAGCTGAACGGGAACAAAAGCTCAAATAAAACTGGGCAGAAAAATGAATAGCAATCATGTTTATAATTTTTTTCATTTATCCCACTATTTGAATACTTCCGGTAGCCGTGAATGACGTATCAGATCCATTAAAATCACCTAATAAAAAATACACATTCGTATCGCCGTCCGCCCAAAGCGTCATCGTTTTGCCATTGGTATCACTTCTCTTAACATGCTCTCCGAAGATATCTCCGTAAAAATCGTAATTAGCAGAATTAACAGTTACTCTTATTAAAAACTTAGCAAACAATGTGTATGGGCTATACTTTATTTTTGTTTGGATCTTTATTGTAAATGCGGCTGATGTGCCGGAGTACAGGCTTGATGTAGCCCCTAACACCCAGGAAACATATCCTAACCCCGTATCTCCTGATCTTCGCAAAGGTATTGTTCCTCTGCTTAGCAGATTAGCTCCCGCAACTGAAGTGCTCGTTATCTTTACTCTGTCAATGCTTTCCAGTAATGATACACCATCTGTGATATAGTTACTCGGAAAATCGAGCGTGTTATCATGTGAAGCTTGCTTAGTGGTTCTTATCAGTGTCCTTCCGCCCGTAAGGTCTATTAATCCCCGGTAAGTGTAGCTGTTCAAAACAGAACCGATATTCACTATCGAATTTGTCTCATCGAATGTTCCAAATAGTATGCCCGATGCGGGTGCAGGTACAATCACCCTATCTGTAATGTTGTAATATCCTCCAGATATTTTAAAAAATCCTGTGGATATCTCACTGAAATCATACACATCCTTAATAGCCTCCGCATAATGCCCATTGATAGTAATTCCCAGACAGTCTCCTTTGAATTTAAATCCAGTCGTTCCCCCTTCTGTCGTTGGAGATACGATCGTCAATGCAGTTGTACCGTTTTCAAATAAAAAACAATAATTTTTTGTGGCTGTAACGCGATCAATTAACACAGCATTTGTCTGCTCATCGAAGTGATAGCAATAAGATGCTGTATTAGCCCCGCTTGACCAGCACCCCCTGTATATTGTATAAAAACATCGTTTTGAGTACCAACTTTGTTCAACATTAAAAAATCTAATATTTTCAACTACGCAGCCCATTACAAAATTGTAAAGATGCAGCCCTCTTGCGGCATTCTGTATGTGACCATTCTTAATACCTGCATTTTGAACAATCTGTGTTTTGGGTATTGATGATGTATTATCTTCAACAACATTGCCATTCAAATAAGCGGTTTTTAAAATAACATTAGTTCCATCTCCAATCAAATAAGACCCATTCAAGTTTATTATTATATTAGAAGGAAGTAGCAATGTCCCAGTTATCTTATATTTTTTCCCAGCTCCGCATACCAATTGCCCTCCTGCTGTGATTGCAAGAAAGGTGATAGCTCTGTTAAAAGCAATCGTATCATCGGTTATATTGTTGCCAACGGCACCAAATCGCTCAGGTGCCACTGTACCGCCAGCTAAGTAGTTTGTATCTACATAATATTTTGTTCCCTTTTTTCGATATATGGGACTTGTCAAGGTACATTTTTCATCTGTGATAGCCGTGCCGTCAAACCAGGTCTCGGTCTCTTTGTAATCTATTTGTAAGCCAATACCAATCCTCTGATTTTTTATAATATCTTTTGCGATAGTTCCCATATCTTATCATTTAAATATCAAAATCATCATCATATTCCACCCCTATCAGCTCAGGAAAATTACCGGCCTGGTCCTTATCTGCAGTCCATGTTCCATCAGCTTTCAAATATTCTCCTATATGGGCATCAGGCGCTGTTCCTGTTCCGCCTACATAAGCAAATAACTTTTTTAACGCTTTATCATTGTAGATCTCTGTAACAAAAAGAAGCGACCATTGACATTGAAGATCCCCGTACTCTACATAAAAATTATTCGTACTACCAGGTACCACAAGAGGTATCCGGTCGGTACCTGTCAATTCCGCCGCACTTCTTTTGTTTCCCTCAGAAATTTTTTTGTCTGCCATTTCTTAACTATTTTCTAATAAAATAAAACCACTGCCATCTTCGAGCATTATCCGCCCGCCATCTTCCCAAAGCAGGAAACCGGGCGGCTCCGGCTCATCTGTATTATTAGTAACTGGTGCTTCATCTTCACTGAATGTATTAGGCATCCCTGCCGTGTTTGTAAGGCCTGGTGTGCTGGTGTGTTCTTCGCTGCTAGTCATAAAAATATATTAGAAAGTTCTTAAAAATGTTTCTAATCACCCCTCACCTTTAAGTGAACTGTTCCGTGCAAATTTGGTGTTTTAATAAAGATACTAATAATAAAACAATTAAACCATCTTAACGATGCAGTTCAGCCGTGCCCTTATGACTTTGAATTAAAAGTTTCCAGGAAGCGCATCCATTACTGGCTAATTATACGCATCTATAGAAAGGGCTCGTTAAAGTAAGGCCTGTTATTTTACCGGGCATAAGTAACATGAAATCATAATGCTGAGGATGATAGTTTATAAACGGTTATCGTAAGTTCTATTCAATATAAATTTCATTGTCGTCCCTATAGATACAACAAAAAACAATTTTTGATAGTGCACTTTTTAGACAATATTTAAGGGAATAAATGATCTCCAAATAATTATTACTTTTGTTTGTTATTATTTAGTTTATGTAGTATCTTGTAAGCTAACGAGGGCTGGGTAATTTCACTCCATGTCTTCTTCAGATAACAATGAGTTTAAACGCCAAAAGGACCTTAAGGAGGAATTCAAGGTATAAAAGGATTGACTTATCTTCTTGCTTTAAATCTGAAAAAATTATTTATAGTGCTTCCTAATACTCCTAACATGATTTATGATTTGTTAGAAATTTTTAAAGTAATTGAATAATGCCAGATTTGACAGGTAAAAAATTTGTTTTTTATGTCACAGTAGATGGTGACCTAAAACCTATTATCTGTACGCCAAATAGTACGATAAACTTTAATTAAGAGGAAATCACTTATGGATAGACGGAGATCGTATTATACGGGTTTGTTTGGCGGATACATTCCATACATTTGAATATGCAAAAATTGAATATTGTGATATAATCTATACATATCCAACACTAACGGAAGAAATTTTGCTATAAAATTTAAACATAAATCTATGAACAAGGCAATAACTAAGTCAGAAATACAGAACATAATACATCAAGCGATAGAGGCTAATAGCATAACGAAAGGTGAGTTAGCCGATATACTCAATGAAATAATGGACGATATACGAGATGATCCAAAATGTGAACACTGCTCTCTAATATTGACTTATGACGATTTTAATTAAAAAAATATGGCAACACCAGCAACAGATATAACTTTAGCGATCAATACAATTTCAAAGAAAGCAGTAACCTACGAAATTGTTGAGACACATTGGGATGGATCCGCAATGGACGATGGCAAAATAGATGGCGTGATCTATAAAAAAGATGGAGAGCTATATAAAAAAAGGTGTTTAACAAAAGATGATTATTTAACACCTGAGATGTTTAGTGCAACTGGTAATGCCAATTATAAGAATCCATCCAACAATCAACTCTATATTGATAGCGGGTATACTACACTGGCAACCGATGATACGGAGGCATTTCAAAATTGTATAACATGGGCCGCAAGACTAGGATTGGATATTATTATCCCTCAAAAAAAATATCTGATAACTAATACACTTAATTTCCCATACATAAGCCTCGTTGAATTTAAGCCGTACATCTTAAGAGGTACAGGCAGTTCGGTATTCACTACATTATATTTCTACAATACGACAATTAATACTCCTATGTTTTCGTTTGCAACAGGAGCACAGGGTTACTTTGCAATAGAAGGAGTTGAGTTGGTTAATGCCAATGTACGAACTTGCACATGTTTTTACTTTTATGATAAGATAAGCATCAATTCACAACCAGCGCACTGGAAAATGAGGGTATTTAATTGCAGGGTTAATCAGTTCAAAATTGGAGCGCATATTGCAGGTGCATCAAGTTATAACGATGATGCTCATACATCAGAGGTTCTTTGGTTACATAATAAGTTCAAAAATAACGAAACGAGTTTTGTTTATGAAAACATACAGTCTGTCAATCATCAATTCATCGGAACGGATTCAGAGAATGATGAAATAGCAGATATTTCCGAGAAATGGAAACATTTTTATTTTAAAAGAGGAACATTCGTTAATCATTTTGGAGGCTCTATAATAGGCGCCGGTCCTTATTTATATATTGAGGTCACAGGAGCAAACGATTTTCAAGAAACCTCTAAATTTAATTCTTATGGAGTTCGTGTGGAACATAGAAATTCAGCTACTCCGCTTATCTATCATGCAGAAACGTCATCCATTGTTATTTCTAATGCTTTTGATGTTTGTATAAGAGAAATGAGTGTTATCAATTCTTATACAGGAAGTGATGAAATATTATTTGCTAAAACCGGAGGTTGCATGAACTATCATTTCGAAAATATCATGCTAAACAAAGTGATGTATGTTAGAGCAGCTATTACTTCTAATGTTACGATGAATTATAATTTAGGTAGAATTACGATAAAGGATTCACCCCGTTTAACATATAAGAGATATATACCATCATCGCCTGAGTATGGTTCTGCTGGTATGGCATCTAATATGCAGGTGGACATACCGACCGAAAACGATTTTAGAGCGTTTCGTAATATTCTAACGTCAACAAACGACGTGATAAATCCGGTGAATTATACTACTAATCAGTACCAGCCAGGTTTTGGAGGTGTTGCTGCTAAACAGATGGTTTATAAGCCTGTTTATAATACAGGTATTTGGTCAGGCATTGATCCTGGTGAATTAAAGGTAAAAATGCCTATAGGGACATGGCCTTATAAGGTTATAATAATCCGAAATGCCTTTAATATGGAAATTGCTGCCACGTTTTCTATAGAGGCTATTACGACGGCTGGCGTTAAAGAGTTAGGAGTCTTATCAGCAACAAATAAAGGTGGTTGCATTGAAATACCCTTAACACTCCCAATAGATAAGTCGATGAACAGCTTGTTGGTTGATGAGACTGTTTGGGATGGCACATTGAATATTAAGCGTACCGGTAATACACACTCTTTTATTGGAATGATAATAATTGAATATCTATAATATGTAGGGTCCCCCTGAAAAAGTGCAATGGGCTACAGTGGCTACAGTGGTAGGTTGTAGTTGGATGAAATAATAAATATGTAAGTACCCCATATTTCAGACAGCTATTAATGAGAGTGTAAAATAAATTGTGTAAATAGGTTAAGTAACTGCATTTAGAGCCGGCACCTGTTGTCAAAGATAGTTAAGAACTGATGAAGTATGAACCCCCAATTTTGGATGGGCATGCTCCATTTTTTTTCAATATTAGTGATGGCCATGTAAACCGCCTTTGTTGCTGCCTGATCATCGGGGAACTGCACTTTCGTTTTTGTGTATTTTCGGATACCCCGGTTCAGATTTTCGATGGTATTGGTGGTATAAATGATTTTGCGGATTTCCAGTGGGAAGTCAAAATAGCTGGTAAGACAATCCCAATTGTTGCGCCAGGATTCAATGGCGTGGCGGTATTTATGGCCCCATTTTTCGGAAAGTCTTTCCAGTGCAGTTTCTGCTCCATCCCGATTTACAGCCCCATAAACGTCCTTTAAATCGGCGCAGAAGGGTTTTCTGTCTTTCCACACCACATATTTACAGGAGTTGCGGATCTGGTGCACCACACAGAGCTGGGTTACGGTCTGAGGGAAGACTCCTTTGATGGCGTCTGTAAAACCTTTGAGATTGTCAGTGCAGGCGATCAGGATATCTTCCACACCCCGGGCTTTCAGATCAGTCAGTACACTCATCCAGAAAGAAGCTGATTCCGTTTCGGCCATCCACATGCCCAACACTTCTTTCAGTCCATCGTTTTTCAGGCCAATAACCAGGTAAATGCACTTGTTGATATACTTGCTATTCTGCTTTACTTTCAGTAC
>NZ_BAAGYM010000011.1:0-272536 GCF_054779315.1 Niabella aquatica | reverse complement strand
GTAAAAATACTCACCCAACAAACAAATGATGAATTTGACACCCTCTCTTAATGTACGAAAATAATCGTACAACGACTATCTTTTAATTTTCGGGAACACCCTTACCATATTTTTGATTTTTGACAACATTTAACACCGCGCTATAGTCTTACGGGAACTTTTTTAATAAGATGATTCTCCAGCGCCTGGAATTTAATGTATTGCTCACGGCTTAATATTCTTTGCAGGCAAACCGTTCTCTTTTGTTTGAGTTTGAATAACTGCTCATCGTAATTTTTATCAGCCGCTTTTAGCTTTTGAGCCCTGGCCTGGTAGTCGCGTTCTACTGTTTCTAATTTTTTTACCTGCTCAGCACTTAATTTTAACAGGCTGCGCCATTCATTGATTGGGGTATTTGCCCGGGACGTATTATTTTGGGAAGACGCGCAGGAAACAAATAAAAAACCTGTAATCATTAAAAGGTATATCATTTTCATTTCCTTATTCATTTAGAGAAAGACGGCCACAACCCGTTATACGTTGTATGTGCAATAGCCTGCAAGTCTGGGATCGGGAAGTCAGAAGCCTGTTACACACTATACCTATGAACTGTGATCCTGCAACGAGCCTCTCTAGCGCTCTATCCACACCCTTCTTCCGGAAAGCGCGCTTAATGAGTCTTTAACTCTTGTAGTATCCAGGTGGGCTACAGGAAGAGGAATAAACAGCTTATAGGTTACAGAATCAGCAGTTTGCATTTCTACCGGCCAGTTGATCTTTTTTAGCTGATGGTATCTTTTAAATGCCCGTGCCTGTGTGGCTGTTTCAAGCACGAACTTATACATTCCGGGAAGGGTAGCAGCAGTTGCCGCGGTTGCGGGTTTAGCCGCCATGGTATCTTTACCTGCATGCGCTTCAGGTGGTACAGGAGTTGTGGTGATTTCTTCTACAGCGTTGGCATTGGTCTCCACGTTCTTGGCATAAAACCAAACGGTAGCAGCTATAGCCAGGATGCAGAGGGTGAGTATAATAACGGCCGGCCTGGTCTTTCGGGGTTTTCTTGTTTCATCAATATAGGTTTGAGGCACAGAATTCTTCTCTGTTATAGGAACCTGTTTTTTCTTTTCTTTTTCGGTATGATGATATTTTTCTTTATGAAACTCAAAACTGCCATCAACTCTTTTTGTAAGGGTACCAATACCACTTAAAAAATAGGGTTTCCCGGTATTTAAAAAGTTAATAACGGCATCTATCTCAGACAAAAGGTCGGATTTTGAAAGTACCTTCATTTTCCCTGTTTCGGCCGAAACAAAGTCTATCAGCGCTTCATCGAGCGCTGTAATTTTACTTTGTTCAAAAGTGATATTCAAAAGGGCAGCCCCTTTTTTACTGTAGTCTGCATCAGGATCATAAGCACTTTCTGCATGAAAGGTCCCTAAGCCGGGCAGGCATAATATTTTATTGGCTGCAAGATATCGGGCTAAAACAGGAGCTAATTTCATCCGTTTATTTTTTATTTTTTTTAATCAGGTTTGATGGTTACTGCCCTGCTAAGCAGGAAAACGGCTCATTTCTTTGCTCTTACCTGGTTTTTAATAGCCGGATCTGTCTGGTCTGAAGGACAGGATCTGTTATCTCATGCAGTCCGGATATGCAAACCAACCTGGCTTATTACAAAACGTTGATTATGATGAATTCGCAATATAAAAGTTTTTATTGTATTACCCAAATGCAGTAAAGCGCTTAATTTTGGCAAACATACATGAAACGCGCTCGTTTATAAAGTCTGCCCGTTCCGGCGGGGAGGTACACGAGGGGTGAATGAAAAATTTCATGGAAGTTCCATGCCTGCCTGTCCGGCAGGCCCTGGTCCAGAAACAATGATAAAATTTCAATAGAAATGTACACCAAGGAGGAAGAGGCCTTCATTACATATTGGGCAGCGCACCGGCAAAAAAAGAAAAAATTTTTCAGGCAAATGATCGTAGGATTGCCTGCGGGTATCCTGTTAGTGGTTGCTATCCTGCTCAATTTCATGAGTGGCTGGTATAAAAGGGCCGCCATGGTAGCTAATGCCAGCCCTTCTCTTTTTATTATTTTATTCATTGCTGGAATAATTATTGTTGCGTTTGCCGGTATATTCTCGTCTTACCACAAGTGGGATATCAACGAAACCCGCTATAAAGAATTGATCAGCAGAAAATAGTTCACTTTTTAAATTTTAATAAAATCTCTACGAAAATGAAAAAAATGGTATGGTTCCCGGTTGCGGCTGTATTTGCGGCGCTTATTGTAACGGCTTGCTTTAAAAAGGATGATGTGGTACAATGTACGCCAAATACAATGGAAAAGGACCGGCATATAATTGATTCTTTTATTAATGATAATGGCTTAGGTTATGTATCATTTAATTCTCAATTAAATCTGTACACTGGTATAGTAAGTCCGGGAGAAACAAATGCGCCTGGCGATAATACAGATATCGCTTATAAATATACCATTAAGCTTATGAATGGAACTACTTTATACACCTCAGATAGCCTGTATCGGAACTCTCAAACAGGAATTAACCTTAAGCCAAGTGATTTTAACTCGGCCTCGCTCGAATATTACTTTTTTAAGAGTGTGGGTAAGAAGGGCGTAATGAAAGTCATTGTACCATCTCACAGAGGTTCGGATTGTAGAGATCAACAGCTTCAAAATGGGATTATAATTCCGGCTAATTCGCAACTTATTTATGATTTTACTTTAACCGGGGTAGGAACAACAACGCCATAATATGAAAGTATATTTAATTGTATCGGTTTTATCAGCTTTTATTCTTTCAGGGTGTTTAAAAAATGATGAGCCCGATCCCTGTGTATCCAAAACAGCAGAGCAGGAACTGCCGGCTATGATAAAATATGCAACGGATAGTGCCATCACCTACCAGCAACATGAATCCGGCATTCTTTATGAAATAATCGAACCCGGCACAGGGGCAAATCCTACCGCTACCAGCACTGTTAAAGCAAAATACGTAGGAAGGTTTTTAAACGGCCAGCAGTTTGATGCAAGCACTGGCGGTGTTTCTTTTAATCTTTCCGAAGTAATAAGAGGATGGACCATAGCTGTTCCTCTTTTGAAAGAAGGCGGTAAAATGAAAATGATCATTCCATCGTCCCTGGCGTATGATTGTAATCCTTATTATCCTGCTTTTCATAACAAGCCTTTGTACTTTTATATAGAACTGGTAGATGTACAATAGCCTCGAAAAGAACATAACCTTATTAAAGCCCGGGTTACCGGGCTTTTTTGTACCTGCTTGCCGGTCATCAAAATATAGGTAAGCTTTGCGAGACGAAATCACTTGAACAGGTATTAAGCTCAACTGAGCGTAGAATTGTTCAACTAATTGCGGAAAACAAAACAAGTATACAAATCGCGTGGCTTTATTTATCAGCACATACACGGTAAAGAATCACCGGCACCGCATCTGCCGTAAGCTCAGTCTGAAAGACGAAAACAATGCCCTGGTCAAACGGGTACTACAACATAAGGACTTATTAAAAAGAAATTACATAAAAAGCAGCTGTCGGCCAAAGCAATACACATAAAGAAACATCAAAGCCAACTACAGGTCAGATACATAGCATATCAATTTTTACAACGGCTCCATCAGCTTCCGCAAAAAAATTCAATACTATCTCCTTTCGCTTTCTTATGGTAGCTGCGTATTTGTGATTTTAATAAATCAAGTCGTATGCTGTTCTGTTAAATCTCTTGTTACTTTAGTAAATCCTATCACCTGGTTCGCGCTATCATGTATAGCGGTAATTACCACACGAGCCCAAAATAACAATCCATCTTTTTTTACTCTCCAGCCTTCATCTCTTACTACATTACAGGAACGGGCCTGGTCCAGTAGCCTTTCCGGAAGTTGAGCGGCGCGATCATCTATAGTATAAAATTCTCTAAAATTTTTGCCAACTATCTCCTCTGCCTTGTAGCCCTTAATTTTTTCAGCACCCTTATTCCAATTCTCAATATTTCCGCATTCGTCCAGTAAAAGGATAGCATAATCTTCAATTTCTTCAACCATCTTGTTGTATTTCAGCAGTTTTAAATCTTCCTTACCCATGGTCTCATTTACAATTCCATGGATCCGGTCATCGAGCATATTAGAAGCTGTTTCTAGCATCGTTAACCATTCCTCATCTATTTCATAGCCAGAATCTCTTACTAACTTCACTAAACCCAATATGCTGGAAACCGGCTGCCTTATCTCATGCGACTGAAGCTGTGCAATATTTCGAAGCCTGTCATTCTTTAGCTTTATTTCGCTAACAGTCTTTTCAAGTGCACTCCTGCTAAGCTCTAACTCTATAATCAATACAATTTGTTTGGCTAAAACTGTAAGCAGATTTTTTTGAGTGAGGGAAAGATTGTTCGGCTTTTTGTCAAACAAGCATAAAGCTCCTAAATGATTCCCGTTATTTAAAATCAAAGGTGCCCCGGCATAAAACCTGATAAATGGAGGTTGTACTACCAGTGGATTATCAATAAACCTCGCATCTTTCGTTACATCAGGTATCTCCAGTATTTCATCTTGAGCGATTCCATACTGGCAAAAAGATTTATCAATAGGAACTTTTTTTAGGTTTATTCCTGATGCAACAGTCAGCCAGTTCGTGTCTCGGTCCAGCACAGTTACAAAACATATAGGCATGTTGCAAAGCCGGGAGCATAGCTTGGTTATTTCTTTAAATTGCGGGTAACGTGAAAAATCAATTTCCAAAACTCTCTCCGCTTCTTTAATCCGATCCTCTTCATTGGTCATATTTGCAAAACGTTTAAAAAGCCATTTAAAGTAAGATAAAAGACTAATAAAACAGGAAATTTATTTTACTTTGATCAACAATTTCTGACATCACGATAGGCAGCTGATGAAATGAATCATCTTATTCAATAATTTGTTCGGCTAGCTCGAATTAACTATTTGTCTCATATCCTATATTTCAATTTACCGGCACCATTCCGTTTTCTTTTGAGGTTATCACTCCAAAAAAGACAATATTGATAGCAAACCAAAAAACTGACTTTAACCAGTTTCCTTCCCGGAAAGCTTCAATCAGCGAAACGCCAAAGAAGATTGCAAATACAGAAAAGTCAGTACGCTGGTTTATCTTTCTCATAATTTGAAGGCATTTATCGTTTACAAAAATAAACTTATTGAAAGTTGAAGTTACATCAGGTGACTTCTGTCAGCTTTTAAAATGACTATAATCAAATTATACAACAATACCAGTTAAGTGATATCCGCACGCTTTTCTATGGGCAAAATAGCTATAGTCATCTATCTCGTTTTTATGGGTCAGCACACCCTGCGCTTAGTTTGGGTTGGTCTGCCTGGTTTTTCGCATTTCAGCGAATAGATTTCCGATCATCCTATCTGCAAAAATCACTTCTTCCGGCTTTTGTTTTTTCAAATGTGGAACGAATAAAGTGGCCACTTTGAAAATGCACCAGGTATTAAACGGAGGTTTCGCATTTTATGGCTGGCTTTTTATTCATAATCCGGCCGGTAGTTCTGATAAAGAAGTACACTGCTTCGGTTACGCAACAGCCCCAAGTTTTTTGCATAGGTATTGCAACTCTTCTATCTTGTTTATACTGATCACTTTAATATCGGTTACAAATACATTGGTAACCAAATCCTCTGCTACCTCCACTTTAACAAGACCATTAACAAAATGTTGGGTATTAGACCCATTAGACGGCTGAAACCCGAGATTCATAATTTCGTTGGTAGTCATATTCGTTGTTTCCTATGCAGATTCAAAATAAATGCCATTAATTGCTAAAATCAAACCGATATCGATAAACACCCTTAATAGTTCGGTGAATAAGGAACAGTTTTCGATTAACGGGATTCTTACTATTTCAGTAAAGGGCCTCTTATTATATACTTATTAAAATATTTATTGTTCCTGCCTCTGATTAGGAAAAGTCTGTAAATTTGCTTTTTAAAATCTAACCTGTATGAGAAAGATATTATTCTATGAGGACGTGATCCGGTTGCTTCGCGAGTCCGAGTCAGATGATTTTATCCAGCAGGGAATCCTTCTGCTAAGCCTGGTGCACGAAGCAATGGCAAAAAATACGTTACAAAAGGATGACTTCATATTTACCCAGTTTGAGGAAGGACATATTTTGGTTACAGATATTAAAAAAACTGCAAGGGTTTAGCCATTTATGGATCCATATTTTTATAAGCAGATTTTGGACTCGTACTAAAACAATGGCATTACCTGGCACCTGTTATTGACAAATAATATAAATAAATGAAAATCAATGTGGTCCTCAAGCATTAATTTTTAAATAGACATAATACGCTATTAAACCCCAATATATATATAAGGTAATCTATCAGAGATAATAAAATATCATAGTCTTTGCAGTAACTAAGGCCTGAGCCTATTGGATAAGCTGCCTGCATTCAAAAAAAACATCACTTCTGGTACAGTACGGCTATTGATCTCGAGCGTTTCGCGCCTGTTTTCGGTCTGGGCATGTTATCGATACTTGCACTGGCAGGTGGTGGCACCAAACGCCGTTAGACAGGTATGGCAATACTGGCATTAGTGACAATGAATAGCTATTGATCCGAGCCAGTGACCTTCCCGATCTTAAGAGTGAGATACACTATCCAGCTGATGTATCCGGCCTGTAATGAGTTTAGCACTTTTCCAGCTTTTAATTTCCTGGCTTGTTGTCAGGAACAACTTCTCGTGCCGTGTTGCCTTTGTTGCAGTGATTAGCAGCCTGAGAAAACCGCCTCTCCCAAATTTTAGCATTCCAAAATGCTTTACTCCCTTTGAAATTATTTTTTGGCCTTTTAAATTTGGTATAGTTTTAGTGTCATGATAGTGTCATTTATAAAAATCGAAAAATACTTGCCATGGCTAAATCCAAATCTGCTCCAGCTAAAAACTTAAAAGCCGCTGATCTGGCTGCTTACACAACAGACCCTGCCAATAAAGCAATGACCACCGACCAGGGTTTAAAGATCAACGATGATCATAATTCCCTGAAAGCCGGTGAGCGTGGCGGAACCCTGCTCGAAGATTTTATCCTGCGCGAAAAGATCACCCATTTCGATCATGAGCGCATCCCTGAAAGGATCGTTCACGCAAGAGGCAGTGGTGCGCATGGAGTGTTTAAACTCACCCGGTCTTTGAAGGAATTTACAAAAGCAGCATTTCTTACAGATACCAGTCGCGAAACGCCCGTTTTTGTAAGGTTTTCTACAGTAGCCGGATCGCGTGGCTCTACCGATCTGGCGCGGGATGTGCGCGGGTTTGCCGTAAAGTTTTATACAACCGAAGGCAATTACGACCTGGTAGGTAACAATATCCCCATCTTCTTTATACAGGATGCGATGAAGTTTCCCGACCTGGTGCATTCGGTAAAGCCGGAGCCGGATCATGAGATGCCGCAGGCCGCGTCAGCGCACGATACATTTTGGGATTTTATTTCGTTGATGCCCGAAAGCACCCACATGGTAATGTGGACCATGAGCGACAGGGCCATACCCCGAAGCCTGCGCATGATGGAAGGTTTTGGAGTGCATACCTTCCGCCTGATTAACGATAAAGGGCAGGGAAGCTTTGTAAAGTTTCACTGGAAGCCCATATTGGGCGTACATTCAGTAGCATGGGACGAGGCTCAGAAAATTTCGGGGAAAGATCCCGATTTTCACCGGAGGGATTTGTGGGAAGCAATTGAAGAAGGAAATTACCCGGAATGGGAGCTGGGTGTGCAGATCATTCCCGAAAAGGATGAGCATAAATATGCGTTCGATCTGCTCGACCCTACCAAGCTGGTGCCGGAAGAGCTGGTGCCCGTACAGATGATCGGGAAAATGACCCTGAACCGAAACCCAGATAATTTCTTTGCAGAAACCGAGCAGGTAATGTTCAGTCCCGCGCACCTGGTGCCGGGCATAGATTTTACCAACGATCCGCTGCTGCAGGGCCGTTTATTTTCTTACACGGACACACAGCTGTCAAGGCTGGGCGGTCCGAACTTCCACCAGATCCCGATCAACCGTTCGGTAAACACCATCTACAACAACCAGCGGGACGGGCACATGCAAATGCAGATCAATAAGGGAAAATCCAGCTATTCACCCAATAGCATCGGCGGGGGATGCCCCTATATGGCAAAAGCGGCCGAAGGCGGCTTTACTTCTTATACAGAAAGAATTGATGCCAGCAAGATCAGGGCGCGCAGCAAAAGCTTCCGCGACCATTTCGGGCAGGCAGCCTTATTTTATAACAGCCAAAGTGAGCCCGAGCAACAACATATTAAAGACGCTTTTAGTTTTGAGCTGTCTAAGGTTACCATCCCGGCCATCAGGGAACGGATGGTAAATAACCTTACGAATGTTAATATGGACCTGGCGAAATATGTTGCAGGTAAATTAGGACTACCATTGCCCAAAAAGGCGATGCCGGTTGAAAATGGTGCCATCCCTGCCGACGGAGATCCGAGGGACTATGCACCGCTAAAAATAAAGCAGAACATCGGGCATTCGCCTGCGTTAAGCATGGCCGGTTCTAAAAAGGGAAATATTGCCACCCGTTGCATAGCGGTGCTGGTCGCCAATGGAGCGAATACAGCAACCATTATGGAATTACAAAAGGCAGCTACGGCAAAAGGAGCCAAAATAAAGCTGATCGCTCCAACGCTGGGCGCTGTAACCACCGCCGATGGCAAGCAATTGCAACCACAAGAAACATTATTCAATACCGCTTCAGTACTTTTTGACGCAGTGTATATACCCGGCGGTGAAGGGGCGGTTAAAGCTTTGATGACAGATCCTGACGCCATTCATTTTGTAAATGAACAGTTCCGCCATTGCAAAGCAATAGGTGCAGACAAAGATGCCGCCGATTTTATAGAAAGAACTTATTGCGACAAGGGTGAAGGCATTGTTACTGATGGTAATATTAAACGGTTCCTGGATGAGGTAGGCCAGCACCGCTTTTGGGAAAGGGAAATGGCCAGAAAAGTACCCGCATAAGTTCGATAATTTAAATCCAATCATTATAAAACTGTTCTTATCCACTGACCACTAAATTAGTTTTTACCAATAAAAAGCCTCCAGTGTTATGCTGGAGGCCTTTTTGTTTTTGTTTAAAAGTTATTAATCAAATTTCAGTTTGTCGATGAACTCATTAATATTTTCCTTTGTTTCACCGGTTTTCTTTTGCACTCTGCCGATCAGCTCATCTTCTTTACCTTCTTCATAAAGTAAATCATCATCTGTCAGGTCCGCCCATTTTTGCTTCAGGTTTCCTTTAACAATGTTCCAGTTCCCTTTGATCTTATCATTTACTGTGCTCATAACTCTTTAAGTTTTTAAGATTAAAAAATATGATGGATTAAAAATACAGGTAATGCGCCCGGATATGGCACTAAGCAATGTTTAAAAGTATCTATACGCTGCCTTTTTAGTACTTGCTTTGCATTTGGCTTTATGTGGTAGCTGATTTACAGATAATGATACAATTCTATTTATTCGCGTGTAGCGGAGCCCATCGGCTCACTACCTGCGTAAACAGCATACGCTCTAAAACTTCCTGCATGAGTACAATTTCAAATTTCAGGCCATAAATTACATTACAGAATATTTTAAAAATAAGCAATATCAAAAACAAGAGACTTGATGAAAAATAATATCAAATCGGCTCTTAATTTCATTCTCAATTATACTTATAGTTGTCGCATCGCCAACCAATAAAAATATTATCTACTTAAATCAGATTCGGTATGCATTGCGCATAGCCAATCGTTATTAGCGTTTACCCACGTTGAGGTACAGACGCACTCAAAGAAAGATGGCTGACCATCCACATTAAATTCCAGCTGGATATGGTAAGCAATAATTGCGGCATCATTTATTACCTGTATTTCCTCCTTGGAGATGTCCAGCACTTTCATTTGCCTGCTCTTGCCCGCATCAAACATTTTTTTAAAAGTATCGGCATCCACATTTTTAACGCCATCTCTGCCGGCTGTAATGCAGGGAAAGCGGGTAAGGCTTTTTACCGTTTCAAAATCCCGGCTTTCCATTGCCTGCCAGTATTTCTTTTCCAGATCGAGAATGTTAGTTTCCATAATGTTTTTTTGTTATTGATACATATTGTGTTTATTTCAAACATTGTCCAGATATAAAGTAGCAAACATGTTCAGCTCCGGTAAGCAGGCTTGTGCGGTTATTGTGCTTCTATTGCCTGAATCACTTTTTTAAGGTCAATTCCTTTACCCAGCACCGGTTTAAACAGGTCGCCTTCAGCTTTTATCCGTTCAACAGCGTTGCGCATTGTAAAATCAGCCATTTTTAAACCCTTTTTTACCTCGTCCCAATGGAGCGGCATCGAAACCGTAGCGCCCGGTTTTGGCCTTACCGAATAAGGGGCTGCTATCGTAGCATGAGGCCGGTTTTGTAAAAAGTCGAGATACATCAGTCCCTTCCTTGCCTTTACTGTTCTTTTGATTGAAGTGTATTTAGGAATTTGCTGATGAACCAGCATAACTATCACCCTGGCCAATTCCTTCGACTGTTCATAGGTGTACTTATTACCCAGCGGAATATAAATGTGCATGCCTGTTGATCCGCTTGTTTTGGGGTATGAAACTACACCCATATCTTCAAGCACCTGCCTGGTTACCTGTGCCGCTTCTATCACCTGTTCAAAAGAGGTTTTACCGCCGGGATCCAGGTCTATTATGCAAAATGTAGGGTAATCGGGCTTTTTGATAGTGCTGCTCCAGGGATTCATTTCAATACAACCTAAGTTGGCCATATACAGCAGCGTTGCTTCATCGTAACCAACGAGATAATTCCTGTCCTTATTATCGGCATCGCTATGGTAGAGAAAAGTATGTACCCAATCAGGGGCTTTCCCCGTTACATCTTTGAAGTAAAAACCTTCTCCTGTTATTCCGTCGGGAAAACGGTTCATTGATTGGGGGCGGTCTTTAAGATAAGGCAGGATATAAGAAGCTACCTGGTAGTAATAATTTATAAGGTCGCGCTTAGTATATTTTTCCTTTGGCCAGAATATTTTGTCAAGGTTGGTAAACCTTAGCTCATGGCCGCCCACCTTGCGTACCTGGGTTTTATCTTTTGGATTTAAAAGCGTCTTTCGGTCTCCCTTCTTAACCGGCTGAACAATCGCTTCGCTGCTCTGACTCTCCAGCACTTTTTCGGTGGCGATTTCTTTTTCAAGAACCACTTCTTTAGCTTTTTTATCGTTCCGCATACCTTCGAATGAGGGATGACGCATCACGCCATCAGTGGTCATTTCAGCGTAGCTTACTTCGCAGATCAATTGAGGCTTTAACCATGTGGCTTCAGCTTTGGGTGGATTAGGTCTGAAACGGCTGGGCTTATTGACATCCGGTTCTTCGCTAAAGGCTGGTTTCTGGGTAATAAGCGGTTGAAATTGCTTCAGCATGCCCTTTTGCTGTTGTATGTTAAAGCCAGTGCCTATTTTACCGGTATAGATAAATTTACCTTTTTCAAACACGCCCACCAACAACGAGCTAAAAGGCTTACTACTGTCTACGTTATTGGTATAACCGCCAATAACCACTTCCTGCCGCTTGTTGGCCTTGATCTTCAACCATTCCCTGCTTCGGCCGCCAGTCAAATATTTACTGTCTTTCCTTTTGGCCATAATGCCTTCGAGGCCCATTTTCCTAGCGGCTTCCAGAAACTCGATGCCCGAAGTTTCGAAATCATCGCTGGCCTTAATTATCGAATCGGCAGGTAATAACTCCTTCAGTATGGCCTTCCTGTTGGTAAGCGGCAAATGTGTAACGTTATATCCATTGTACCAAAGAATGTCGAAAAGATAATACAGCAACGTGCCATCGGCTTCACTTCTCCAGTTTTGCAGCGAAGCAAAATCAGCATGGCCATTCTCCTTTACTACAACAATTTCTCCATCTACAATCGCGTCAACTGGCCAGTCTTTTAACGCTTCATGCACCGGGTAGTATTTATCATTGAAGGATTTATCGTTTCGCGATTTAAGCTCTATCTTATTGTTATTCATGAATGAAACGGCGCGGTACCCGTCCCATTTAATCTCATAGAGCCAGCCTTCATCATCGAATGGTTTATCAACAAGTGTTGCCAGCATCGGCTTCACCGATGTATAAAAGGCTTGTTCCGTTGCTTTATCCAGCAGCCTTTTTAGCCTGCTGCCCGCCGGCTTTGTGCTGTCCGCTATGGGCGCTATCTTTTTCTTTATCTTTTTTACCGGTTCAGGGATGGTTGCTGCTTTTTTTGCTGTTTTTACCGCTCCCGTACTTCGACCCTTCTTTTTTGCTGATGAGGAATATATATTTGTAGCAGAATGGGCAATCTGCTCAATGGTTTTTTTCGATCTTACCGACTTATCCTTTAAAGTAATGTCTTCTTTACCGGCATACTTATCGTCAAGCTTCATCAGCAACCAGCCGTTTTCGCCACGGGCGGCAGCTTTAACCAGTGCAAACATTCCTTTCAGCTTTTTGCCGTGAAGCGTAAATTTTAATTTCCCTGAATAGAGCTGGTGCAACAATGATTTTTCCTGTGCTTTCCTGTCTTTTTCCTTTATCTCCGCCGGTTCATAGGTACCCTCATCCCATACCATCACGGTGCCGCCACCATATTGTCCCACCGGTATGATCCCTTCAAAATTCCTGTAGTCAAAAGGGTGATCTTCTACCATCATCGCCAGGCGCTTTATACCCGGATCGAGCGACGGGCCCTTTGGTACGGCCCAGCTTTTCAATACGCCGCCCATTTCCAGGCGGAAATCGTAATGCAGGTGCGATGCTGCATGTTTCTGGATAACAAAATGAAGTTGGGTACCGGCAGACTTTCCGCCAAAGGGCTCAGGAGTCTTGCCTGGTGATCTTTTCTGCTTGTAGGCTGATAAGCTCATAATTAGGTGGGTTAAAAACACGGTCAATCAAAATTCACTATGGGGCATATTTTCCCTATGCCATTCTTTGCAGGCTTGTCAATATCCAACGCTTTTATGTCAATATGCGCCCCGTCAGGATTCTTTCGCCTTAAATATTCCGTAATCCCGGATTGTTCGTTACCTACCTTTTCTATTGCCTGCTTCACGGCCTCTTTGGTAACATTCAGCGCTCCTGCCAGGTAGTCTATTTCATACGCCTCGTTACCGCGACCCGATCACGGTCGCGCCGGTCTTTTTTGTTTTTGTCATCTGCCATAACCTTATGTTTTAGAAATAAGATGAATATTAAAAGATTTTGCAAAAAGCATGCTACTTAATAAGTGACAGCCAAAGAGGTTATAAATAAAACTCCCTGTAAATAACAGGGAGCACAACTTAAAATCAGCTGCTATAAAGAACGCCTTTATTACTAAAAATAATAATCTCTGTATTATTAGGGTACAACGGATGAATCAATTTTTAATAATTGTTTTTCTCGCCTCTTGTTAAGCCTTCTGTTTTTTATGGGCTTTATATTTTATTATGCCCAATATGAAATTGCATTAATCTCACTCCCAGATCCCGTTGAATGGTTAACAGATCGGCCTGCCGTTCATCACCGGTTTCATTAGGGGAGTAAATTTTCGCCACCTGGAATTTGTTACCGCCTATACCATTATTGATATTACAACAATCTGAATATGTGGGATATATGCAAAACTGAGTGTCCTACTGAGTTTATATTAGTGATAAAATGTTGCGCTTCCTATAATATCAACGTATTTATATAAAAATATTTAAGCGTTATGAAATTTACTACCATCTTTAAGACTATTACTCTTTGTACTGCTTTTTTATTTATTCTCCGGTCCTGCAAAAAAGCAAATACAGGTGAAAATTGCCTGCCCTTTATTAAAGCAGATACTTTACGTTTCAACGTAGTTGATAAAAACAGTGGAGAAAACCTGTTTTTTCCCAATACGCCCCATTACACCTCAGATCAGATATTATTCCTTATAGATGATATGACAGTGCCTGTAAAAACCAATATTGAAACATCATCATCCGGGCAGAAGAATTTTTTAATTGCAATTGGTTCGGGACAAAAAAGCGGAATCATAAAGGGTTACATCGATGGCATGATGGAATATACGATTGACTATTTAATGAAGCAAGACAGAACTTCAGGGTGTCCAGCATATATTTTCGACAAAATCATTGTTAATGGGAATCAGCAAGAACATAACTTAAAGGGCAGAGTGATTGTTCTGAAGAAATAATGGCTATCAGGTTTGCATTTTTTATTATTCATCTTATAACCATCAAAAAGTCAAAATCGGGTATTGAAAAAACAGGAGCTCATTGACAGGCCTCCTGCTGGGTGCAGCAGCAAAAAAGGTAAAGATTGGGCTATTATTATTCTGAAATGATTAAATTAGCGCAGCTGCTTAAGCTGATATGAAAATAAAAGTAGTCCGAAATGTAATGTCTCGTTAATAAAATATATTACCCTGTCCAATCAATTTGATTTTTGAAAAATAAATCGTATACCAACCCTTACATACATTTAAAAATAGATATACCTCGCTAATCTGCAAGTTAGCGGTCATTGTAACTAACCACACTAAAACAGATTAAAACAAAATCTCTATGCAAACAGATCATCAATCAAAGTATCAGACAATTATTAAAGCACCAATTGACAAAGTATGGGATGCATTAACCCATCCAGAAATTGTAAAGCAATATTTCTTCGGCTCGAACCAGGAAACGGATTGGAATGTTGGAAGTAAAATCTTGTGGACCGGTGAATATGGAGGAACCGCCTACGTAGACAAAGGCGTGGTTTTAGAGTATTTGCCAAACAAGAAACTTTCGTACAGTTATTTGAGCAGCTGGAGTGGATTGGACGATAAGCCCGAAAATTATCTTTTGGTTTCTTATGAAGTAACCCCAACTGAAGGGGGAACAGAGTTAATGATTACGCAATCCAACTATGATGAAGAAAAAGCAAAACATTCTGCCGAGAACTGGGGCGTGGTCATAGACGGGTTAAAAAAACTTATTGAATAAGTGAACGAAGACCTGGGGCTGCGTATTGTAAAGCAGGTCCTAAGAAAACTGGCTGGTCTGATCAGATGAAATACAATAGCGCACCTCCAGTATCCATGAGAGATACATCAATATTTGCTGATATGTTGAGAAGTGCCGGTAAATGCTGCCGATGTTAATTATCGTTTTTATATTATCAGCAATTGTGGCATATTTTAGGGTTGATGCGTGAGCACAACAATGGAAAACAGCTAATCGGAATACAGTAAAATCACCACCGCTGAAGGCACATAAAATAGCAATCATAAATTCGTAGACAACGAATGACAGACAAAAGTAATTTATATTTAATTGGGAAAATTCCAGACTGTGCTGAACAGATTTCACATCTTGTTTCAATGCTTAACTATGTACGACATGGTACGATTTCAACTATTTCGAAATTATCTGTTTCGGAAATCGATTATTTCGAAGACGAAGATACCAATTCTATCGGGTCGCTATTATCACGTGCCGCAGCCGCTGAAGTTGGTTATCAGGCAGCGACATTTTTTAATCGTCAATTAACCCAGGAAGAAAAGAATGAGTGGGATACTGCTCTTGGTTTTGGTAACAAAGCAAGACAGGAAATTAAAGGACATAACGTAGCATATTACCTGGAGAAACTTAAAAAAGTAAGAGCCGTGACGTTTACCGAGTTCGCAACCCGTGACAACAAATGGTTGCTTGAACCTATAACACTGTAAACGATGATAAAATTAGTGATGGCGATACAGAAACGTGATATATTTAATCAGGCAATTAATTTTTTCTGGTCCATACTTTGTTTGGTGCCCATATTCTGGTTTTGGTTCAAGGAAGGTATCAATAACATATATTTTCGTTTATTTCTTGGGATTGCACTAATTATCGGCCTACTTCCCAGAAGTATATTAAACCTTTTGACATTTAGTTCGCAAAGAAATTTCTACGAGCGGCTTGGAGTAAAATTTATTAGGAAATTTGTTCAAAACGGAGATGCCGTCAATTCGTTGAATCATACTAAGGGCATTGCCAATGCAAAAGGGAAAAAACACTTTCGGACCTACACAAAAACCATTGCGATGTATGAAAGATATCATTGGATCTGCCTCACTTTTTTCCTACTAACTACATTATATTGTTTTGCCTACGGTTATGTAAAATTCGGGATATTGATATCAATTGCTAATACATTGTATAATTTCTGCCCCATATTATTGCAACAGTATAATAAACTTAGAATAAAAAAACTATTTAATGACTAAGATAAAATTACAGGCTTATATTTTGCTGCGGCCTGCCTCATTAGGTGGTGGGCTGAAAAGGTCAGATTCTCAGGATTGCACCACATGAAGATGGATCCTTTTACTACTATGTAGACATTGTTGAGTAAAACGATAATGACAACAATCCGTAATAAATTATAAAAGAACAACTATTTTATGACCAAGACATACGTTCCCAAATTAACAACTACTCAAGGCACTTCCGTCTAGTTAAGCGTAACATCTTACCCTGTTATAATCGTACACGACAACGACCCTTCTTATTTCGATTATTATTTATTAGTTTATTGTTATTAAAAGCAAATTTTAACTTTATCGCTTTTCCTATTAAATAGAATAAAAATGAATACACAGGTAATTATACCCTATCAAAATTCCAACAAAGGAAAACACGAGCAGATTGAAAAAATGTTTAACAACATTTCCAAAAACTATGACTTCCTAAACCGACTAATAACGTTCGGAATGGATAAAAAATGGCGAAATAATGTTTTAAAACTTTTGATAGAGAAAAACCCAAAAAACATCTTAGATATTGCAACAGGTACGGGAGATATGGCAATCCTGTTTTCAAAAACAAATGCAAAAAATATCGTTGGCGTAGATATTTCAAAGGGTATGTTAGATGTAGCCAATGAAAAAATATTGAAACTAAATTTGCAGGACAGAATTACAACAGAAATACAGAACTCGGAAGATTTAAAATTTCAGGATAATACGTTCGAAGCTGTGTCCGTAACGTATGGTATCAGGAACTTTGAAAATTTATCAAATGGACTTTCAGAGATATATAGGGTTTTAGATGAAAATGGTGTTTTGGTTATTCTTGAAACCTCACAGCCTAAAAACAAAATATTTAAAGCTATTTATTTGTTTTACACAAGACTGATAATGCCTTTTGTAGCAAAACTATTTTCGAGAGATAAAAACGCCTATAAATATTTATCAAATTCTGCAATCAACTTTCCATACGGAACGGAATTAAAAGAAATCATTCAAAGCGCAGGTTTCAAAAGTGTAGCAGTATACCCTCAATTTTTCGGTGCTTCTACTATTTATTACGCAAAAAAATAGATAGAAAAAGAAGAACCACAGAAACGGGAAAGACAACAATATTTTTTTTGACCATCAATGACCAGGATTAACATCTTGGTCGTTGTGGTTTTAAAACAATGTCAAACAAATCCACCCGACCTCTCTTCGGATAAGCCCCGATGAAAACGGAGCGGATAATATGAAGTAGGAAATCGAGAGCAATTGCAAACAGATAAAGCTGGATGTCGTGAACATTTTTTAAAATGAAATGGAGCGCATTAAGAATGACCCCGATTTACAGCATTTGATACAGCAGGAGGGGTAACGGCTAAAATAATAGGTATTCTAAAAAAATAAACAGACAGACTTGTCTGTTTATTTTTAATTCTATACATTTGTTTTATAAACGATATAGACATGAATACACCAAGAGAGAGAATTATTGATACCGCTTCACTACTGTTCCACCAACATGGCTATAACAGCACTGGAATTAATCAGATTATCAGTGAAGCCAATGTTGCCAAAGCGAGTTTTTACCAACACTTTAAATCAAAAGACGACCTATGTGTTGCGTTTCTGAATGCAAGACATAAATATTGGTTTTTAGAATTGATGACATACGTATCAAAATCGAAAAGCACCAAGAAAAGAATATTGACCGCTTTTGATTTCATCATTTATATGAACGAAAAGGAACACTTTAGAGGGTGCAGTTTTTTGAACATCCTGTCGGAAATATCAAGCGAGCAGGAAAAGATACTTTCTGTGATACAGGCACACAAAAACGACCTTAGAAAATTCTTTGAAAAAGAACTCGGAGAGGAATTGTTATCCGCTCATATCTACCTGTTATTTGAAAGTTCAATTATAGAGAGCCAACTCTTTAAATCAAATGAGTTGGTCGAGAAATCAAAAAAAATCTTGAACAGTTTAATTTAAGTTTTACAACTATGGAACAGAAACATCCTTTACCTCCATTTACTTTGGAGACTGCAAAACAAAAAATCCAAATGGCGGAAGATGCTTGGAATACCAAAAATCCCGAAAGGGTATCAATGGCTTATACCGTTGATAGTAAATGGCGCAATCGAAACCTGTTTATCAATGGTCGGGAAGAAATTGTGAGATTTTTGACCGAGAAATGGGAAAAAGAATTGGATTACAAACTTAGAAAAGAATATTGGGCGCATACCGACAACAGAATTGCCGTTAGGTTTGAATACGAGTACAGAACCAAAGAGGGCAAATGGTTCAGAGCCTACGGTAACGAAAATTGGGAGTTTGATGAGAACGGTTTAATGAAAAAGCGATACGCAAGTATTAACGACCTCGAAATAAATCAGGGAGACAGGTATTTATAGAATACTAGTCTCCCGCTAACGGAAAACAGATAACATACGGACGGACAGGACGGAAAGGGACTCCGATTTATAGTGCTTGAATTGCTTATAAAAAAACTCATTTCTTAATACTTTTAAAATAAAACAATGTATTATCAACAAATTATTCCAATCAAACCGTTACAGGACTATATACGGTACTTTTGGGTATTGGAAGATTTTACTGATGATAATACACAAAAAAGGTTTAAAATCATTCCCGATGGTCTACCTGCATTGATTTTCCAAAACGAGCCAAATCTGTTTTTTGATAAAGCGGGTAAGGCTATGCCTCAATTGTTCCTGTATGGACAATCAACAAAATATACTGAACATAAAGTTACAGGGGCCTTCAAAATTATGGGGGTATATTTGCAACCGACTGCGTTAAAAACACTTTTCAATATAGAAGCATTTGAATTAAATAATCAAAATGTTTCCTTAGAACACATTCTTGACGAGCCTATTCTTGAAAAACTTGTTAATGCCATATCTGTAAATGAAAAGATAGATATTATCACCCATTTTTTCCTTAACCTAATTCAGCAGATTAGGTACAATAATAGAAAAGCAGAATTTGCATCAGCGCTATTGCAAAATGGCAAGACACTGAAAGAAATCCAGGTAGAAATGAATGTGTCGGAACGTTCTTTGGAAAGGATGATAAAGCAATATGTTGGAATATCGCCTAAAATGTTTTCAAGGATTATCAGGTTTCAATCGGGTTTAAATACATTACGTCAGACTGACTTTAAGAATTTTACAGAACTCGCCTATATGGCTGGTTATTTCGATCAGTCGCATTACATTAAGGAATTTAAAGAGTTTACAGGAACTAACCCTACAAATTTTGTACTTAACACGCGTGAATACTTAGCAAATTTCCCATTGTGGAATGATTAGTTAACCATCTTTTTTTATACCTGTCGGTTTTTTACTATCTCACAGATTTTACCGTGGATAATTTTGTGCTTAAATCAAAAGCATGGCTTTGGTATATCCTTGATCGGGATATACCAAATACTTAGCGTATTTATTTAATTATTGTACAGATAAACAAGAGCAAAATGAGCAAAGACAACATTCTAAAAGTCGTTAGATTAAATCCTAAGAGTATATCAGCCCCGGTTGGAAAGTATTCACACGTCACTGTCATTCCCAAAAATTCAGATTTATATACCTTTTCTGGTCAAATCGGGGTAGATAATAACGGAAATATCCCCGAATCTTTAAATGAGCAGGTGCATAACACATTTAAAAATATTGAGCAGATTTTGGAAAGTCAAAATCTAACCCCCGATGATATAATAAAAGTAAATATTTGGGCTACGGAAGATATTGATTGGGATTCCTATATACAAAATGGGAAAATTTATTTATGCAAACGTATCCCTCAATGACCATCGCCTATGTAAAAGGATTAGGTCTTGCAGAACTTAAAATCGAGATTGAAATTTGGGCTTCGAAACAATGATAGCCCGCCTTGTAAACTACTCATTCTAAGTTAATTTTAGCGTTTCTGGTTTTTTCTGATAAAAATATAATGAATAAATACGTCGGAATTTTTTTGTAGTGATTGCTACAAAATACTATCTTTGTCAACGATATGCCGAGAAACAAAGGATTTGATTACAATAAAAAGCTGGAAATAGTGCGTAACCTATTTTGGGAAAAAGGTTATCATGCAACTTCCATGAAAGACATTGAGCATGTAATGCAACTCAGCATTACCAGTATTTATAATGCCTATGGGAACAAACATAAACTTTTTCTTGAATGCCTCGGTAATTATGCCCAAATGAAAACAGCCCAATATCAAGGTGCGGTCAAACATGACGGTTCACCGTTCACAGTACTTTTCCATGTTGTACATGATGTGGTGAAACAGACAATAAAGGATAAAAAAAACTGCCTTATAATCCGTACAATCTTTGAATTGGGGGATAGTGATAAAGAGGTAAGCAAATTGATTACCACTAATGCCAAAGTTTTAGAGGGAATATTCAAAGACCTTATAGAAAAAGCAAAAATGGCAAAAGAGATTAAAGGCGATGTTGTACCCGAAGTGGTTGCAAGATTTATCCTTTCGTCTTTTAGCGGATTTCACAAGCATTATATCCTATCGGGAAACAACAAGGAAGTAGAACAGATGGTTGATTTTATGCTAAACTCAATGAAAGCATAATTTTTTTTGCAATATTCTGTATCGTTCACTACAAAATAAAATTTATGAGAAAGCAATTAAAGATAATTTTAACGTGTGCAATGATTATGGCAAATGGAGCGTATGCACAACAATTCACAAAAAACAGAAAAGAAGTAATTATGGTAAACAATCCTCAACAAGAAGTACAACGACTGGTTGCTCATTCTTATTACGAAAAAATCAATAGTGGAAATTTCAATGATGACAGTTATTATGACCTGTTTACAGAAGATGTAAAAGTATTCTATCCAAAATTCGGATTCGCCGAGGGCAAGGCAGGTGTAAAGAAATTCGGTGAACAGGTAAGGAAGTTATTTAACAACCTCACTTTTGAGTTGGACAAATTCAACTTTATAGTAACGGACAATATCGTTGTTGTCGAGGGAGTGGAAAAAGGAGCGATATATACAGGTTCTACCTTTCCCGATAATGAAGTGTCATTTGGAAAATTTTGTACAGTGTTTGAATTTGAAGGTAACCGAATAAAGAGAATGTACTGTTATGTTGACCCAGACCACGCGGGCATGGATACAGAAGTTGTGACGTTGTTAAAAAATGACATTCAGAACCTAAAAGAAACCGAACAGAAAAACATTGAAATTCAAACACAAAAAATCGTTGAAGAGTTTTACGAAATCCAATCGGGTAAAAAACAGCGAAGTATGGCAGAACTGTTTGCCGATAAGGTTGACTTTGATCTACCGGGAAATAGGGAAAAATTTCCATGGACAGGAAAGCGAAGTACAAAGAAAGAAGTTGAAGACTATTTCAAAGTTCTGTATCAGAATATAAAATCCGAAAAATTTGGCGTGGAATTTATCGCTATAAACGGAGAAAATGCTGTGGCAGTAGGACAATTGTCATCGGTCATACTAAAATATGATAAAGTATTTAACGCCCAATTTGTAAATATTTTTAAGGTTCGCAACGGCAAAATAGTGAAATACCATTTTCTGGAAGATAGTTACAGATTAAATGAAGAAATGAAGTAGCGGAAACAGGCTAATTAACCGAGATAGAGAAAAAGCGTATCGGTAACTTTGTTTGATAAACTTAGAAATGGTGTAAGAATTACACCATTTCCACGTCCCACTTTTCCATAAACAGCTTTTTTAATTGCGCTAACTCATTTTGGTACATGGTGTTTTTCCTTGTGCCAAAGTAGAGCGTGTTTTCCCACGGTTGGTTGCCCTGCCATACCAGTTTGATTTTTCCGGCATCCAATGCTTCATGGCAAAGAAAATCCGGTACAACAGAAAAGCCCTCGTTATCGCTCAAACAGCGGATAATAGAACTGATATTGGGTACAATATAGTTGGGGCTGAAATCGGGATGCTCATTAAAATTCCTTGACCAAAAATTTTTCAGGTGTTCCATATCGCCTGCCGTGCTGTACCATAGCTGTTGTTTGAGAAAATCCCCTGCCCCTGCAATATTACCATCTTCCAATAATGGTGTCAGTTCGGAAATATCCGTATTGCTTCCGGCAATCAGCACTATCCTTTCTTTGGAAAACGGTTCGTAAACGAGGTTTTGCTGGTTGCCCTTTTGCGGCGTGACAATCATATCCAGCAAACCGCTATCCAAATCCACCTGCATCTGCGGATAAAGTCCGAATTTGATAATCAGGTTAAACGGCAGGCTTGCCACGTGTTCTTCCAATGTATATTGGAACGTTTCAAAGCACATTCCTACGCTGATGGTTGCCCGCTCCGGTTGCGAACGGCGATGGAAATGCTGTTCGGCACTTTCCAGTTTTTTGAGCGGTTCGAGGATGAAGTTGTAAAGTATCTTGCCCTTTTCGGTAGGAACCATTTTCCGTGGCGAACGGTCAAACAACTTATATCCCGCATAGGCTTCCAGCGAATTGAGGTGCAGGCTTACGCCCGGTTGCGAGATAAACAACTCCTGTGCTGCGGCAGACAATGTGCCTGTTTCGTATATGGCTCTGAAAGTCCTAAGCCATTCTAAGTTCCATTGCATATCTATCAGTTTTGTGATACAAAGGTGCAATTTAAGTTATTTGTATAATAAATAATTGTGATAGAAATTTGCATTATCATTCATTTATCTGATAATAACTTAATAATAAAATACAATGGATAGACGAGATTTCATTACAAAGACCTCTTTAGGTGCATCCGCATTGGCAATCCCTGCATGGGTTGGAGCAACAGCCAAAGAAACAATAACAGGAGAACAGGCATCCGTTTCAGCAAAAGGCTTTTGGCCGAACGGAGCAAGATTAGCCATTTCCATAGCCCTGCAATTTGAAGCAGGCGGACAACCCATTTCGGGAGCAGGTGGATTGATACCCGAACCCATCAAAAAAGGCTACCCTGACTTAGCCACCAATTCCTATTTCGATTACGGCGTACAGGAGGGGCTTCCGAGGTTACTGGATTTATTCGACAAATACGGTGTCAAGGCAACATCGTTCATGGTTGGCAAAGCGGTGGACAACAACCCCGAATTAGCCCGTGAAATTGTACGCCGTGGACATGAGCCTGCCGCTCATGGCAAAGAATGGGCATGGCAATACCATTTATCGAAAGACGAAGAACGGGAATGGATACGAAGCGTGAAGCAGTCCATCGAAAAGGCAACGGGCGTAACGCCATTGGGTTATGACTGTTACTGGATGCGTGGAAGCGTACATACGTTGAGCCTGCTCCAAGAATTGGGCTTTATCTACCATAACAACGATTTGAGCCGTGATGAGCCATACATACAGCAGTTGAACGGAAAGCCATTTGTGACCATGCCCTATACCATACACATGAACGACATCGGTTCGTATGACTTCCCCGGTTTTTCGCCTGCCGACTATGAACAACAATTAAAGGATGAGTTTGACCAACTGTATGAAGAAGCGGCTACCCGCAGGCGCATGATGCTCATTAGCTTCCACGACCGTATTTCCGGTCATGCCTCACGTGTGCGTGTGATAGAACGTTTCCTAAAATACGTGGCACAGCACGATGGCGTATGGTATGCCACCAAAGGCGAGCTTGCCAAACACGCTTTGGCTACGCCCGACATCACACCACTTGTAAAGCGTGATGTTGCCGAAAAAAGCGGTCTTGCAGGCAATACAAATCTATAACCCTTAAAAATCAGGAAACATGAAGCATATCATCATCACATTATTTGTCCTGCTCTTTGGCAGCATGGCTATTCCGGTAAACGGACAGAACATAAAGAATACTGGCAAAGAAAAAGCCGTCCATATCGTGTTGTTCAAATTCAAAGAGGGAACAACCACGGAACAGGTACAGAGCCTTAAAGATGAAATACTGAAACAGAAAGGCACTATACCCGGACTACTGGAGATTTCTTTCGGCGAGGACTTCACGGGCAGGGCAAAAGGTTTTACCCATGCGGAAGTAGCGGTGTTCAAGAACAGGAAATCATTGGAAGACTTTAATGTATCGGAATACCACAAACAGTTGATAGCAACATATATCAAGCCAGTACTGGAAGATATTTTGGTACTGGACTACCAGCAAAAATAACACGTCGCTATAAAGATTAATTTAAAAACAAAAAAGATGAAAATATTTCTCACAGGAGCAACAGGCTATATCGGTAGTTCGGTTGCTACCCATTTGATAAAGCAGGGGCATGAGGTTTTCGGCTTGGTAAGGGATAAGGGCAAGACAGATGATGTCAAGGCATTGGGCATCGTTCCCGTAATCGGAACATTGGAAGACCGGGAGTTGCTTACCGGGTACGCACAGGAAACGGATGCGGTAATCCATACAGCCAATTCAGACCATCGTTTCGCAGTTGACACGTTTATCGGTGCTTTAACCGGAACAGGAAAAACGTTCATACACACTTCGGGTTCAAGTGTGGTGGGTGATGACGTAATGGGTGAAACTGAAAACCCACAGGTATTCGATGAAGAAACATTGTTTGTTCCAATGGATGTACGGCAAGAGCGGGTAAACATCAACAACGATATACGGATAGCAGGTATCACCAAAGAAATACGGGGTATTATTATCGTTCCATCCATGATATACGGCAACTCTTTGGGATTGGAGGTTGAGAGTGACCAATTGCCTGTTGTTTTCAGAAAATCAAAAGAAATGAACGCAGGTGTTTACGTGGGCAAAGGTGTAAACAAGTGGTCTAATGTGCATATAGCAGATTTGGTAACACTCTATTCGCTTGCTTTGGAAAAAGCCCCGACCGCTTCCTATTTCTATGCCGAAAATGGCGAGGCTTCTTACAAGGAAATTGCAGGTTATGTAAGTCAGGCATTGGGATTTGACGGAAAAGTGATGTCGTGGAATGCAGATGAAGCATTGGCAGAATTAGGCGATTGGGCAAAATATGCGTTGGGTTCAAACAGCCGTGTAAGAGCCGTTCACGCCCGAAATCTGTTAGGGTGGAAACCTGATGCCGTTTCGTTACAGGATTGGATAGCATTACAGAAAAAATAAACACGATGGTAAATCAGTATTTAACATATCTATTCGCCCGGTTGCTCATTGGCATGAGCATGTTCGGACACGGTTTTGTACGGGTTTTTGACCTTGCGGCATTCGCAGAAAAAATGACCAAAGGCTTTGAGGACACCTTGTTGCCGGAGGCATTGGTGCATCCGTTTATGATAGCCCTGCCGATTTTGGAATTAGCGGTAGGATTGCTTTTGTTGGTTGGGGCTAAAACCAAATGGGCAACGATAGCGGGATTGGTCATTATGCTGGCTTTAATATTCGGCTCATCCATGCAGCAAAATTGGAGTGCCGTTCCCGTCCAGCTATTCCACGGGCTTTTTTTGCTCGGCATTTTGCTGTTTCTGCCCTACAACAAATATTCGCTTGATGGTAAACTTTCACAAGACAGCCAACAATAATTAAAATAAGAAAAAATGAAAATCAATTTAACAGCTATTATCAAAAGCAACCCCGAACACACAGAGGAAATGAAGCGTGTTCTAAAAAATCTGGTCGTACAATCAAAGAAAGAAACTGCGTGTTTGCAATATGATTTGCACCAAAGCACGGAAAGCCCGAACATTTTTATTTTCCACGAAATATGGGAAAATGAAAGAGGTTTTGCCCTGCACAACGAACAACCCCACATTAAAGCCTTCGGGGAAATAGTAAACGAGAAATTGCAGGAGCAACCCACTATTTATATAACAGAAACGATTTAAAAACATTAATAAAATGGAATACAGAAAATTAGGTAATTCAGGATTGCAAGTTCCTGTTTTAAGTTTAGGCACAGGCACATTCGGAGGTACAAATGAGTTCTTCCAGCGTTGGGGGCAAACCAATGTAAAGGAAGCCTCACGGTTGATTGACATCTGTTTGGACAGGGGCATCAATTTCTTTGACACGGCAAACGTGTATTCGCAGGGTGCTTCTGAAGAAGTGCTTGGACAGGCTCTAAAAGGAAGACGTGATAAAACAATCATAGCTACCAAAGGCACATACACAATGGGCGATGGAGTGAACGAAAAAGGTTCATCACGTTTTCACATCCAAAATGCCATCCATGACAGTTTGAAACGTTTGGGTACGGATTATATTGATGTGTACTTTATGCACGGTTTCGATAGCCATACACCCATTGAAGAAACCTTGCGGACATTGGATAGCTTGGTAACAAGCGGAAAGGTAAGGTACATTGGCTGTTCCAATTTTGCTGCGTGGCAACTGATGAAATCGTTGTCCGTTTCCGAAAAACACAATCTGGAGAAATATGTCATTTATCAGGGTTACTACTCCTTAATCGGGCGTGATTATGAACAGGAGTTGATGCCTTTGATAAAAGACCAGGATATGGGCTTAATGGTGTGGAGCCCGCTCGGTTGGGGCAGGCTGACCGGAAAGATAAAGAGAAACCAACCGCTTGCCGAGGGGCGGATACAATCGGGCGGAGCCGTTGGCTCTCCACCTGTTGATGATGAATTTCTATATACGGTTGTGGATGCTTTGGAGCAGATAGCCAGCGAAACGGGCAAGACCATTTCGCAGGTTGCCATCAACTGGTTGGTACAGCAAGATACCGTTTCCAATATTGTCATCGGTGCGAGGAACGAACAACAACTGATAGAAAATTTGGATAGTGTCGGCTGGTCTTTATCGGCAGAACATCTTGCAGAATTGAATACCATTACAGCCCCAACGCTGATTTATCCGCATTGGGTTGGGGACAGGTAAATCGTTACAGGGCTATCGGAAAGTCTAAATATTATTCTTATGCTTAAATAGAACATTATTTAGGCTTTTTTATTTACAACCATTTCAAATCAACCGGATGGATAAATTTTATAATGAAACGCTACACAAACTGGAAACAACCATCAACGAGTTGGAAATTGAAGCCGATTACTCCTTACATCGGATAGAGGTTGTTATACACCTGATTGTAGAATGCTTGTCCGAAGTAAAAGCCTATGTCCTCAAAAGAGGGTTTAAAAATAACCATGAAGAAATCCGCTTTTTTAAATATCAAAAGCCTGCTATTGTTTCCAAACTCATTTACTACAATGCTATCTATAAAATAGAAACGAAGAAGCCAAATGAAACGAAAGCCCTGAAAAGATACCTTAATGTAGAATTGAAAAAACTAAAAAGGTTCTTTGACAACAACCTTGAATTTTATAAATATTACCGCACCAACAATTCTTTTCTTGATGAGAAGCTGTTTGTTCGGGGTAAGCACGATATTAAGCTAAGTCTTGACACCTTTTATTTTGAAGCCGACCATAGCTTTTCTACTTCACACGATTATAAGGTGGCAAAGATTATTGCCAATGACCTGATACAAGTCTATCTCGAAGACCAGCTTTACAGCACAACACAAGTAAATAAATCCTTAGACCTGCATAAGTTGAAATGGGCGGGCAGCAAAGCCGCCATGATAGAACTGATTTATGCGTTGCATTATCAGGGTGTTTTTGACAACGGCAACAGCGACATAAGGGCAATAGCCAAGTGTTTTGAAAGCACTTTTAATATTGACTTGGGCAATTTTTACCAAACCTATTTGGAATTGCGAACCCGGAAGATGAACCCAACCAAATTCCTCGATGCGCTCCGGGAGGGGCTTATCAGGAAAATGGATGAGCAGGACGGATAGAGGAAATTAAAGTGCTCTATGCTTTTTACCCCACTTTTCCAGTTCTTTGATAATTGGTTTCAGGTCATATCCAATCGGTGTCAGTTCGTATTCAACACGAGGGGGAACCTCGGCAAATACCGTCCGTTTTACGATGTTGTTTTCTTCCAGTTTTCGGAGTTGCAAAGTTAACATTCGCTCGGTGATGTTGGGTAAACATTTTTTCAGTTCTCCAAATCGGTGCTTTCCGTTTATCAGGTAACAGCAGATGGCTAATGACCATTGCCCGCCGATAATGTTGGAAGCATACACTTCCAAACAATCATTGGCTAAAGCCTGCTTGTTTGCATAGTTGGTAGATGTCTCTTTGATTTTTGCCATTACTTACATTTTTTATAGTACCATACAATTATTTGCTAACATGCAAATTTAATGTTTTGTCAACTATTTTTGTACAATAATTTTTAGTTTGAACAACGATATATGAAAACGTTAATAATAGTTATCCATCCCGATATAGAGCGTTCGGTAATTAATAAAAGGTGGATTGAAGAATTAAACAAGCATCCTGATAAATATGATGTTCACCACTTGCACAAGATCTATCCCGATGAACAAATTGATGTGTTAGCAGAACAGAAACTGATAGAACGATACGATAAAATTGTATTTCAGTTTCCTTTTTATTGGTTCAACTGCCCGCCATTCTTAAAGAAATGGCTGGATGATGTGCTTACCTATGGGTGGGCGTATGGAAGCAAAAGCGGTTATAAGGTTTCGGGAAAGAAAATCGCTTTGGCGATCTCTGTCGGAATAGATGAACACGAGTATAACACAACGGGAAAATACAAATACACTATGGCTGAACTGACCCGACCTTTTGAACTGACCTTTGAATATGTAAAAGCTGATTACAGAGGGTTCTTTGCCTATTATGGGATTGAGTTGAACAGCGAAAAGGAATGGATAGAAAGAAGCGTACCGTTGTATATGGATTTCCTGGACAAGGCTATAAAGCAGGCTATGTTATAATCGCTTATATCAAGGTTGTCCATTCCTGTACTTCTTTCCCCAATGTCGCAATATTGCCAACACATCTTCAAGGGTTTTTCCCTTCTTGCTGATACTGTATTCCACTTTTGGAGGAATTTCCTGGTAATCTTTACGGACAATAAGCCCATCATCTTGCAGTTCTTTGAGTTGCTTTATCAGCATTCGTTCCGTGATGTTAGGAAGTTTGTTTTTTATCTCCGAATACCGCAAAACTTCATTGTCCAGCAACGAAGCTAAGATACCCACTTTCCACCTGCCACCGATAACGGATAATGTGTAGAACATACCGCAGTTTTTTACCAGGTCTGTTTCGTTCAAAAAGTTGGTTGAGTTTTTCTTTCTCATAACACTATTGGTGGTACATACAATTTTGTAGGTACTTGTTTGCTGTAAAGGTATAAAATAATTTTGTCCGGTAGCAAAAACAAAATAGATATGGAACAAAAAGTATGGCTTATTACAGGCGTGTCCAAAGGTTTGGGCAGGGAAATCGCCAAACAGGTCGTTGGTAAAGGCGATATAGTTGTTGGAACTGTACGCAAAGAGGAAGACAAAGAAGCGTTTGAAAACAGTATAGATGCAAAGGCTCATCTCATCGATTTATCCCAAACCAATGAGATAACAACGTTCATTGAAGCAATCGTTCGGCAATACGGGCGGATTGATGTGTTGGTGAACAACGCAGGTTTCGGGGCATTCGGAATGATTGAAGAATTTGAAGAAAGCGAAGTAATCAATCAGTTCAATGTAAATGTGATTGCTGTTTGGAAACTTTGCCAATCCGTACTGCCCTCTATGAGAGCGAAACGCAAGGGAACGATTGTGCAAATATCCTCCCGGTTAGGCATTATGGCAGGAATTGGCAACGGTATTTATGCTTCGGGCAAGTTTGCCATAGAGGGAATGAGCGAGGCGTTGAGGCTGGAGGTTGAGCCGTTCGGTATAAAGGTATTGCTCGTTGAACCCGGAGCGTTGCGGACGGACTTCTTCGGAGCATCTGTCAGATACGCTAAAAATGAATTGCCTGTTTATACCGAAAAATTAGGGGATATCAGGACAAATACTAAAAACCTTAATGGTAAACAGCCCGGCAACCCCATCAAAGGAGCAGAGCTTATTATCAATGCCGTAAACACAGGTACAATCGGCTTCCGGCTCCCGCTTACTTCGGGAACAATCGAAACAATGAAAGCTAAAATCGCCGACCTGCAAAACTGCATAGCATTAACGGAAAGCACGGCATTGAGCGTGGATTATCAATAATTAAAAACAGACTATGAATTTTTCTTTTAAGACGATTGCCTATTGGTTATGTTACGCAGGGTATTTGTATATCATCGCACCATCAGCAATAAAAAAAGTCATACAACATTCCGGAATGATGCAAAGTATGCAGTCATTGGGCTTTGACAAAACTTGGACAATAGCCATCGGTATTGCCGAAACCGCAGGCGTATTGATAGTTTTGGCAGGATTATACAAATCACAATTCAGAACATTGGGCGTATTGCTTTTGTTCCCTTTTGCCATTGGAGCATTTACAACACACATGGCACACCAGGAGTATGAACGCTTTTACAGTTCGCTGATTTTCTGTTTTCTCTCTTTCATTTTATTGTGTTTGGATAAACGGGTATCGGTTAATCTTAAAACAATTGAATGAAAACCGAACGGACAAAAATAACAGCCGTAGCATCGTTGCTCACAAGTGCAGTCATCATCGGATTTTCGTACGTAGTGCTGAAAACAGGGCTAAAATATGCTTCGCCTTTTACGGTACTGATTGACAGGCTTGTGATTGCGGTGCTTGTTATCTTCCTTTTAAAGAAAACAGGTATAATAGCGATTGACGAAATAAGCAAAGGACAAAAGGTTACGCTGTTCTTTATCAGCTCATAAGCCTACATGCCCCCAATAGCTGCCCATGTGCTTTTGTAACATTTATATTATTATGTTTGGAATGCCTGAATAATGAAATACTTACCCACCTTTCCTCTGGAAGTTACACCGGACAACGGATTACCGTAATACAATCCTTTAGCAGAATGAAAAATCTAAGTTTACAGCAGACCGGTGTTGCCGTGATTCTGTCCCTTTAAGAGCTTTGGAGCCTTTAAGCTTTGTTCCGGATACCTTTTCCTGGACAGGGCCTTTTGTAGCTATGGCGTTTCTGTTCTCAATTCTGGATGGCAAACGGTACCTTATTAATGGTTGGGATAATGTTTTTAGCTTGTAACTTACTGGCTTGGGTTATCTTGGGGAAAATGGTGTTGACTTTGTAATTACCGACAATCAGTTTTTAAAATTAATAAAAGCCATGTAAAACCGATTGCCTCGAAAGTAAAGCAATCGGTTTTATCTTATCGAAAAACCAGAATTATCTTCCCGTTACCTGCAAATAGGTAGTCACAGCCAGTTTGTATTGTGTCTGGGCTTCAATAAGCTTATCTTCTGTTTCCTTCACCAATGCCTGAGCTTCCAGCAGATCGGATAAGATAACCACACCGCTGTTATAACCTGTCTGGTTTACCTTCAGGTTTTCTTCTGCCTGTACGGCTGTTTCTTTCAGGATAACTATATTTTTCCACGCTTCGTTGACGTCAGTCCAGGCTTTTTCCATTTGAAGGATAAGCAAGCCTTTGGTATCTTCAAAAGTATTGGCTGCTACCGTTTCTTTTATTTTGTGTTCCCGCAGGCTGTGCCTGCCTGCCCACAAGTCGGATATAGGAATGGAAACCGAAACATAAGCCAACCCGTTGGTATAGCTGTTGGCTCCCTTTTCCAACATATTCAGGTGATAACCGGCCAAGCCTACCGCTATGGCTGGCATGTACTCTCCTTGTTTCATCTTGGTCTGTAAGCGCGCGGCTTCTACCGATTTTTCCAATAATCTGTACTCGGTACGGTTGCTTAATGCCGACTGGTTGTCCGTATAATACTGATCGGGTGATTGCTTCACATTAATTACATCCTGTACCCTTAATGCCGGATCATAGGGAACGCCTATTGTCTGACAGAACTGCATGGTAACCAGTTTTTTACCGTTCATCAGCTTGTTTTTGTTGGCTTCCAGCTCGCTTTGTTTGATCTGCACTTTCAGCACATCGTTTTTGATAATCAGGCCTGCTCTAAAAGCGTCGTCCACCTGCTTACGTACATCATTGAGCAGCAGCTCATATTTTGCCAGCGTTTTTTCTTTCTCCTGCACGGATATAAGCTGCCAGTATTGCTGTTCGGTTTTGAGCAGCACCTCTTTTTCCGATAGTTCCCGTTGTTCTTCCTTAACATCCACGTTGAGCTGAGCCAGTTGATTGCCTGTATTTAACCTGCCCCCGGTATAAACAGGCTGGGCAATATTGAGAATACCTACGGCCATACGCTGAAGCATGTTCAGCTCCACTCCCGGAAAATAAGCAAACTCTGTTGCGGTAGCCAGATTGGCCGGATTGCCATCGTAAACCGGCAGGTTACCGCCTTCCATCTTGTATTCTATAAGGGGGTTGATGGCCTGCATCCCGAAGACATTGGCACTTACTTTCGGGAAATAGTTGGTGTAGGCATTCTTTTTAATTTCCCTTGCCACCTCAATTTCTGCAGTACTGTTTTTAATACCGATATTGTTCTTCAAAGCCAGTTCTCTACTCTGCTGTAATGTAAGGGTAGTCTGGCTGGTAGCGGTTACCGAAAGCGAGGTAACCGCTACCAGTATCATTATTTTTTTCATTTTAAGCATATTTTTTAATGAACATCTGGCGGTACATGACCGGCAGCATATATAAAGTGAGTATCATGGACACCAGCAGCCCGAAACATACGACCGAACCCAACGGTCCCCAAAGGGTAGAGCCGCTGGCGATCATCGGCACCACACCGATTGCCGCAGCAAATGAAGTTAGGAAGATCGGACGCATCCGGCGTTTGCCTGCGGCTATAGCGACATCGGCAAGGGGCATTCCATGCCGGGTTCGTAGTTCCTCCGCATAATCGATCAGGATGATACCGTTCCGCACCACGATACCCATCAGGCTCATTATACCAAGGAAGGAGGTAAGCCCGAAAGGATAGCCCGTAACAACCAGCCCGATAGCGGCTCCTAATAAGCTCAATGGCATGGTCATCATTACCAGGAATACCAGTTTTGGATTTTTGAACTGGAAAAGGATGATGAAGAAAATAAGCATAACACCTGCAAACAGGGCTTTAGCTAAGGGAATGTAATTTTCCACTTCGCTTTCTTCTTCCCCTCCGTACTTCAGCTCCACGTTATTGCCCAGGTCCAGTTTTTTGATTTCCTCTTTCACTTCGCCTGACACCTTGTAAGGCAATACGCCACGTTTCACATCGGCACGGACTGTGATGGTTCGTGTTCCGTTTCTCCGTATAATCTGCCCTTCGCTCCAGTCATTATCCAGCTCAGCCACCTGTCTTACTGGTACGGAGCTTCCTGCCATCGGTGAGGTTACATTCTGATTGGCAATATCGTCAAAGTCATTCCGTTTATCCGGCTCATTCATCAGCTTGACGGACACCGGATAGTCGCCTTCCCAGATCGTACCGATAGGCATACCCGAAATACCTGCGGCCAGCGATGTGGCTACAATGCCTTTGGTCAGGCCCAGACGGTTGGCCACCTCGTCATTTACCTGCACCTGTACACCTTGCCGCGGGTTCAGGTAATCGGTTCTTGCCCAGATGATGTGCTCATTTTGCTGCATCACGGTTTTTACTTTCTGTGCAGCTGCTTTCAGCGAATCCTTATTGTCGCCACTGAGCCTTACTTCAATCGGTGCGGAGGTGGATAGCAGGTCCAGTTGCTTCATCCTGACATACGCATTCGGAAAAATACCGCTGTACTTCGCTTCGTATTCATCCAGTATGGCCAGTGCATCATCTGACGTATGCGTATTGACTACCAATTGGGCATAATTCTTTGACGGGAAATTAGGGGCATACGTAGTGTGAAAGCGGGGTGAGCTCGTGCCTACAAAAGCAGCTACATTGACTACCCGATTGTCTGCCATCAGCATGGTTTCCAGGCTATCCGATACCCATGCCGTCTGTTCCAGCGTAGCTCCTTCGGGAAGGTATATTTCCACCGCAAACTGGTTGCGTTCTACTTTCGGAAACAACTGACGGGGCACTGTTGCCAGCATAACACCTCCTAATACGACAGAAGCCAACCCCAGTGCAATGGTAGTTTTGGGAAACTTAAACGCCCATTCCAATGTGCGGTCGTAAAATTCCTGTACCCTGTCAAGCAGCGACTTTTTGCCGGGTTTTTCATCCTCCTTTTTAATGCCCTTTTTGATAAACACATAGCTCATATAAGGAACCAAAAGACAGGCTATCAGCAAAGAAGCGATAAGGGCTACCCCAATAGTAACAGGCAGTGAACCTACAAAGTCACCCACCATTCCGTCCAGGAAGAATACCATCGGTACATAAGTGGCTATAATGGCCATGGTAGCCGAGAATACCGGTACAAACAATTCTTTAGCACTTTTCCAGGCTGCATCCCAGGGGTTTTCGTCGTGGTCTAATTTCTCTACGTGTCCGTCCAGCACTACAATGGCATTATCTACCACCATACCCAACACCACGATCAGTCCGGCAAGTGATACGGTGTGCAATTCCACACCCAAAACATACAGCACGCCAATGGTAATAAATATCGAGATCGGAATCGTAGCTCCTGCAACGGCTGCTACACGGAAGGGGAGCAAAAGCATGGTAACGATAATTACAGCAAAAATTGCAATCGCAAATTCTTTCAGGAAGTGGGTAATGGAATGGTCTACCGCTGCCGGCATATCTGCAATTTTATCTACCTGAATATCGGGAGAGATTTTTCCTTTCAATATTTCCAGCGACGCATCCACTTTTTTCCCGAAATCAACGATGTTATTGCCCGGCTGCATTTCCAGTGAAATCAGCAGGCTGTTGGCTCCGTTGTTTTTAATGTACGAATCGGGTTTGGGATATTCCCTGACCACCCTTGCCACATCTTTCACCCGGATCACATTGCCCAGAGGGTCGATATAGACGATCTGGTTTTTGATATCCGCTTCGGAATTATAGGTAGCCGGAATATGTATGGGTGTGATCTGTTCGCCATTATCGAGTACGCCGCCATAATAAACCGCTCCTTCCAACTGTGCGGCGGCCAGTATGCTCATGGGTTTTACGCCATATTGGGCCAGCTTGTCATTGTCCGGGTAAATGGTGATCTGCTCGCCCACCAGTCCGTAATTCTTCACTTTTGAAACCTCTTCAATTTTGCGTAATTCGGTTTCGATAGTCTTTAATTCCCGATCTAACTCTTTGTACGTTTTGCTATCGGATTGTACAGATAATAATATGGCAGAAGTATTTCCGAAGTCATTGTTGGCCATCAGAGCCAGCACCTGCGGCGGTACCTGTAGCTTGACCTCATTCAAGCCGAATTTTATTTTGTCCCAAAACGCATTGGGGTCTTTGACATTGGCATTGACTTCCACGAATACAATGAGCGTTCCTTCTTTGGAAATGGAATAGGTCTTTTCACGGTTAACCTCTTCAAATCCATACAGGAAACTTTCCACTTTGGTGGCTAATTGTTCTTCTACCTGCTCCGATGTGGCACCTGGATAGACCCCGATGATCAGCCCCTGGCGGATGGTGAACTCCGGAAATTCATTCCTGGGCATGACCATCAGCGAAAACACACCGAACAATACCAATATAGAAGTGATGATAAGGACTATCTGCTTGTGCTTCATAGCCAGCTCTATGATATTGAAATTCTTCTTTTCCATTAGTTATTGATGATGTTAACGAGTGACTGATCATTCAGTTTCTGTTGACCGGAAATGATGATTGGCACTCCATCCCGGATGTCTCCTTGAACCAAAACTTTATTTCCGATCAATGCAACGGTCTGTACAGGCGTTTTCACCGCTTTGTTATCCTTGATGGTATACACAAATTGCTGCCTGTTCACGTCTTCCTGTAATGCTCTGTTGGAGACCAGGATGCCGGTACGGTTATTATTGGTTTCCGTATTTACGGAACAGATCATGCCTGGTTTAAGGCTTTTTTCGCTATTCTGTACTTCAATTTTTACAGGATAAGTATGCGAAAGCATATCTGCCGAAACACCGATTTCTTTTACTGTACCGGTTACCGTCTGGTCAATGGCAGCAAAATAGATTTGTGCGAAAGCTCCTTTACGGAAGTTGTTGACCTCATTCTCCGATACGGGTATTTTTACATATACTGATTGAATATTGAGCAGATCAATGGCAGGAGAGCCGGGTATTACATTCATTCCGGGCTGAATGTATTTTTTGCCGATTGTTCCGCTTACCGGAGCATACAGGTTACAGTCGGCAATACTTTTCTGTGCAATAGCTACGACGGCTTTCGCTTGAGCTACACCGGTTTCCACTTCCACCCATTTGATTTCGGGAAGCGTGCCGTTCTCCTTCATGGGTTTCATCCGGTGGTACGCATCTTCGGCCTGCTGTAAACTCGCTAAAGCCATCTGGTGACTGTTTTGAGCGGTGGTTGCATTGATACGCCCTAACAATTGGCCTTTGGAAACGGACTGCCCTTCTTCCACCAAAACCTCCGTGACCGTCCCCATTCCTGCGAAGCTGAGCACCGTAGTTTTTTGAGCTTCCACTACGCCCGAATAGCGGGAAGTAATGTTGCCGCTGTAGATAGCGGCCTGCTCTGCCTGAACATTGACCGCCTTATCAGTGCTGACAGATTCAGTACTTTTTTTTTGTGAACATCCGGCAAGTACGATCAGACCTGCCATAGCTAAATAATAACTTCCTGGTTTCATTTTTCAATTTAATTTATTCATGACACGAATAGACCATTTTCGTTTTTTGGTCTATTTTTATTTCAAAAAAAATGCTCTGGAAAGCATCTTATAAATTTGTATTATTTTCCTATTCCCTGAGTAAGCATATGAACCAGCATTTCGGCTTTATTTTCCAGTGTTTTGTGTTTACCCTGTGTTACGATTTCCAGCTCCACACCACGGACACAGGTTACCAAAAGTTCGCTTAATACCTCAATTTCAACTTTGATATCTGCTTTGAATGTATCATTTTCCACTCCGAAGTTCAGGATAGACGCTATTAAGTTTTTTTCCTCTCCGTCATACCTGCTTCTCAGTTTTGAGAAAAGCTCGTTGATCTTTGTAGTCTGGAGATCTGTTTCAATGGCGAAACGATAAAGGTTTATCTTACTTCGGAGTACTTTGATCTTGGTCACAATATAGGATTTCAGCATATCTGAAGCGTTTTTCTGGTCGTTCACCGCTTTTTTTACGGAGTGAAACAGCTCATCCATTTCCAGGTTGATCACCGCATCAAAAATTTCTTCTTTGCTTTTGAAATAATAATAGAGAGTGCTTTTACCTTTTCCTGCTTGTTTGGCAATATCCTCCATTGTGGTCTTGTTCAGACCATATTTTTGCATCAAAACCTTAGCTGCATCTATGATGTTTTGTTCAACTATTTCGTCTTTTTCCATAATACAAATAGACTAATTTCGTATTTTGTTCGACAAAAGTACAGTGAATTTTCAAATTGTGCAAATTTGGGAGAAAAAATTCTAACACATTAATAAGCTGCCCCTACTGGTTTTTTACTGATTATTGATAGAGGGTTGCCGTTAAAAATTATGTGATACTTTACATTCCCTCATATTGAAACATTTAGCACAACATGCCATTTTTCATTCTCATTGTTTAAGAAAATATTATATTTCCCCTGGTATAGGAGGTCAAGTCTTCTCCTGACATTGTCTTTCTGAACAAGGGATATTCGTACAAAATTCAGCTTGTCATCATCGTGGGAAACGTATTTAAAGGCATTTTTAACAAATGGCAGAAACAGCAGTGGGGCTACTTTTACTTCCATTATATCAACGCTTATGTGCAAATCGATATTGATATTAGCATCACTTCTAAGTCTTTGGATGGCAACGTAGCTCTCCAGGTAAGCTGCTGATTGGAAATAAAATGAGGGAGATCAGACAATCAAAGAAGATTTCGATAGAAACACTGGCTAATACCAGTGGTATGGATTATTCTCAATTGGCAAGAATGGAAACAGGCCAGGTTAATTTTACTGTATCATACCTTTTCAGGGTTGCAGAAGCGTTAGGCGTTACGCCAAAAGATTTATTGCCTTAATCCCAACCAACTACGAACCTCATATAGCTGAGCCTAATTATATTTCCAAACAAACTAAACCAAACTTCATTTTATTATCTTAGCTAAAGAAATCAGGTAATTATGGCTATTTCAGGCAATGTTTTGCAAATGTTTTACCTCAATAAAAAAAACCTTACACAACTGATTAATAATCAGCAATGTAAGGCTTCTGTTTGTGACCCGGATTGAACTGACAAAATAGCATAGGGAAGCATTTGATTACACTCTAAAGCATTCATTTAGAGAAATTAACAAATTATTAAAAAGTAATCGAGTGCATCAAAAAGTAAATGAATAACGGAAATGTTGTCCCCGTTGTTGTCCCCATTTACTGGTACGATGTGTGATAAATCCCATGTAAAAATTATGGCAAGTTCTATTAAATTAACATTACGAAAAGACAAATTAAACAATCAGGGGTTAGCCCCTATCCACTTTAGAATCACTAAAAATAGAAAGTCGAGCTACATATCTTCAGGGCAATATATTAAGGAATCGGAGTGGGATATAAAAAACAAAAGGGTCAAAACCAATCATAAAAATTCAGGCCGCTTAAACGCCTTACTAAGCGCAAAAATGACAGAACTACATGCACAGTTGTTAGAAGCAGAAACTCAGCAAAAAATTCCAACTGCCAAAGGGTTGAAGCATGAAATATTTGGGAAGCCGCCAGTGGATTTTTTTGAATATGCTACTAATATAAACGTAAAAAATTATACGGCTGGAAAAATTGGCACTTATGATAAAAATAAAGCTATAATTAAAAAGCTTAAAGAGTATAATAAAAACCAGACACTGGCACTTACGGATATAACTCCTCCATTTTTAGAAAAATATGAGGTATATCTTAGGGGCTTAGGAAATAAAACGAATACCATTCACAAGGATATGAAGTATATCCGTAAAATATTCAATGATGCGTACCGGGAGGAATTGATTGAGCATAAGGATATCCCTTTCCGTATTTATAAACTAAAAACGGAAAAAACTACCAGAAGCTACCTGACCGATGAGGAGGTATTAGCGATTGAAAAACTAAAATTAAATGATGGTTCAAAAATTTCTTTGCACAGGGATATGTTTGTGTTTGCATGTTACGCTGCGGGATTAAGAGTTTCAGATGTTCTGATGCTAAGATGGAAAGATTATGACGGGACTTATTTGCACACCACATCCAGAAAAACTAAAACACAACTTTCAATAAAACTTCCGGCAAAAGCAGTTGAAATTTTAAGTAACTATCAACACCCCAATGTAACGCCCAACGACTATATTTTTCCAGTATTAGACAGAAATTTAGATATTAGCAATCCTGTAGCAGTAGACGGGGCTATTAGCAGGGCTACAGCTTATATTAATAAAAAACTAAAAAGTATTGCGAAAAAGGCAGAAATAGAAAAGCCGTTATCGTTTCATGTCAGTAGGCATTCATTTGCTACTAGAGCTTTAACAAAAGGGATAGCAATTGATAAGGTGGGAAGATTGTTAGGGCATCAGAATTTGGCTGTAACGCAGATATATGCAAAAATTGTAAGCAGCGAATTAGATAAAGCTATGTCAGTTTTTGATTAATTGGTATAATATTTGATAAGAAAAAATGGATTTAAAAAATTGGTAATCATAGGGGTTACCTTTTTAAAATTTAAATATTAAGAACAAATGAAAATGAATATGTAAAAATAAAACAAACATCGAAAAAGCGGTAAAAACTCTGCTTTATTCGTAAACTAAAATATAGATGCTTGGCGAAACTAACCGTTTATATGCCTTCCAAGCTTTTAAAAGGTAAACGGGTTGAAAGAAATATAGTTCGAATACTGAACGATTCGCAAATGAATATTTGCTTCTAAATATGCTTGAATCGGGCATGTCTCCATCTTGGGCCTTTTCAGTAGGGCTGCATTTAATTAATTTTTGCGGGAAGAAGAGTATTAGGATGTGAAGTACTTTTCAAAGAGAATGAATGCTTAAACCGGAAACGGATTGAGCGGGATTACCATTTCTATTAAGGAAACTACACGTTAGTTCATTTTAATTGGAGTGGATTTTTATTTTTTAAAATTTAAAAATGGAATATGGAAATAAATGATATAAAAATTCAATTGGATGCAATTATAGCAAGGCTGGCAAAGCTGGAAAATCACGAGCTCCAAACATATACATCGGAGGAAGTATGCAAGATTCTACGAATATCGAAGAGGACACTTCAATCCTTGAGGGATGAAGGGCAAATTGGTTTTTGCCAAAACAATAATACAATACGTTATACAAGATCGCACATTGAGCAATATTTTAAGCGATATGATATATCAACGCAAAAATCAGGGGTTATAACGATGCACAGGAAAAAAAGTGCGTAAGAAGAAAGAATATTCATTAATACTTATTGAAATTTTTATGAAAAAAAGATTAGTAAAAAGCAAAAATAAGCAAAACGGTTAGAACCGTTGCTATACAATGCTTTATAAAATAGTAGTCTTGGTTTGGAACTCGGTGTCTGATAGGTTTTGGGCTTAAAACGACAAGGTTAGGTTACTAATTCGTTACCGATTGACAAAGGTAATAGTATATCTTAACTGATTATATTTCAGTGTTTTGCACCCTTTTTTATATTCCCTTGTAACTCAATGTAATTTAATTTTAAACATTAAACATTTGAGTTATGGAGCAGACAAAAAAATCGACGTTCAAACTGCTTTTCTATTTGAAAAAGAACGAACTGAAAAAGAATGGTAACGCCCCGATTATGGCACGTATTACCATTGATGGAACAGCTAAAACTTTGGGAACAAAGTTAGAAATTGACCCTAACAATTGGGATTTAAAATATGGAAGAGTTGAGGGCAAGAGTGCCACAGCTTTGAGCATTAACAAAAAACTTGACAACATACGTGGGCGTATCGACAAGATATACGAAGATATGCTGAAGCACGAGGGCTTTGCAACCGCACAGAAAGTAAAACTTTCGTTTTTGGGTGTGGGTGTAATGGATGATGCCATATTGAAAGTCTTCAACGACCAAAATGAAGATTTTAAAAAATTGGTCGAAAAAGAAGAACGGTCTGGAAGCACCTATAATAAGTACATCACAGTTTACAACCATCTTAGCACGTTTATAAAAGAACGCTATCATCGTGATGATATGGCTTTTCGAGAATTGACTGCCGATTTTATCCGTGAGTTTGATTTTTACCTCCGGTACGATTTACAGTGTGCACATAATACGGTTTGGGTTTACACAATGCCTGTATTAAGTCTGGTGGAGTTAGCTATTAAGAAAGGCTTGATACGTGATAATCCGTTTCAGGATTACGAAATTAGTATGGAAGAAACCGACAGGGGTTATATTCTAAAAGAAGACGTAGAAAAATTGATGATGTGTATGCCGTCACACCCACGGTACGAACTTGTAAAAGACCTGTTTATTTTCAGTTGTTTCACCGGGCTTGCTTATGCGGATATTAAAAAACTGACAAGGAACAATATTCAATCTTTCTTTGACGGTCATCAGTGGATTATCAGCAGGAGAAAGAAATCAGATGTTGCTTCCAATGTTCGGTTAATGGAAATCCCGAAACGCATCATTGAAAAGTATCAGGGTGCAACCCGTAATGAATTTATCTTTCCGGTTCCGACCAATGCGACCTGCAATACTCACGTAGGTAAATTGATTGGAAAAGCAGAAATTATTACAGAACAAAAAGTAACCTTTCATACGGCAAGACATACTTTTGGAACAATGTTCTTGAACGAGGGTGTACCACTTGAAAGTTTAAGCAAAATGATGGGGCATAAAAACATTTCCACTACACAAATTTATGCAAAAATTACCAGCCAGAAAATCAGCAAGGATATGGATTTGGTAACACCGAAATTCAAGGCAATGGAAGAAGCATTTTTAACGGTAGCTATTTAATTAAATCCAACACAACTTAATAGAACAGAGCTTGACAGCTCTGTTTTTTTTGCCCAAACTTTTTGATAGCCAAAGCACATTTACCACTTTCCTATTCCCTCACTGTAAAAGAGCTTTTCGGCTACTTCTGAAACAGCCATTTGAAAAATTCCCTACCTACGCTACTACCATTTACATCATTTTTAAAATCCCTGGTAAGGTGGCTCTCAAAGCCACACGGTAAAAAAATATTTATCAATTCAGCTAATTGGAAGTGTTATTTCAAATCACTACGAACCGTTTTCCAATGCCATCTTCTTAGGCTTCCACAATAGTTTTTATCCAAAGTGCCGTATGCTTTTTTGTCCCATTTCAAGAGCAAAGGTATTTCCGTGTTCTTAACGCCGCCAAAAGGTCACGCAAGTTTGGAAAAAAATCTCCACCCCTTGGGTAGTATTTGTTTTCCAAAACCTTGTGTCGGCTAAACACGAACCTTTTATGCTCGTGAAACGAAACATAGCATACTCCGGCTCTTTAGACGAATAAAAAAAATGTCAGATACGAAGATTAAAAGCATTGAAAATGGTAATGAAACGAAACAGCACCTCCTCTCATTGCCGAATAAATCAAAAAAAATCAAATCGAAATCAATAACTAAAAATCAAAGAAGATGAACATCACAGGAAGACTGACAAGAAATGCGGAAGTACGCACATTGTCGAACGAAAAACAGGTAGTAAACTTTTCAGTAGCGGTAAACGACAGCTATCGGAACAAGCAGGGCGAACGAGTAGAGCAAACCACCTACTTCGATTGTGCCTATTGGATAAGTGCAAACGTGGCAAGGCTACTGACAAAAGGCACTTTGGTAGAACTCACAGGGCGTGTAAGTCCGAGAGCGTGGGTAAACAAGGACGGAGAAGCAAGGGCAGGTCTGAATTTCCATACTTCACAAATCAAACTGCACGGAGGTGGCAACAGAGCCGAAACCGTACAGGCTACTGCACAATCTGAAAGCAACGGATTTACAGCAGAGGGAACAGAGGACGACCTACCATTCTAAAACAACAATTCAATCAATTTTTAACATCAAAATTTTATCAAAATGGCACATAATATCAATTTTAACGAGAAAACAGGAAAGCACAGTTTCTTTTCAGTACAGCAAAAAGCGTGGCACGGTTTGGGGCAAATCGTAGAGCAATACCCGACAAGCGAGGAAGCAATCAAACACGCAGGGTTAGATTACGAGGTCGTGAAATCCCCACTGTTTACCAAAGGTTCGGGCATTATCGAAACAGCCAACGGTATAGAAATAGGCAGTAGTGAATTGGAAGTACCTAACTATTTCGCCAACATACGCACCGATAACAATACAGTATTGGGCGTGGTGGGTAAAGATTACCATATCGTACAAAATCGTGAAGCCTTTAATTTCTTTGATGCTATCGTAGGCGGTGGCGAGGGTATTCTATACGAAACCGCAGGGGCATTGGGCAACGGAGAACGCATTTTTATCACAGCAAAATTGCCCGACTATATCCGTGTAGGTAATGGAGATGATGTAACGGAAAAATACATTTTCCTTACCACTTCGCACGATGGTAGCGGAAGTATTACGGCAGCGTTTACGCCTATCCGTATCGTTTGCCAAAACACCTTAAACGCTTCATTGCGGAATATGACCAATGTAGTCCGTATCAAGCACACTTCGGGTGCAAAACAGCGTATTGAGAACGCCCACAAGATTATGGGGCTTGCCAACACTTTGAGCAACCAATTAGAGGGCATTTTCAACGAGTGGACGAAAGTCAAAGTAACAGACCGTGAGGTTAGAAAGTTAATCCAATTGGCACTTTGCCCGAACAAGGAAACGCTTGACCTTATCAAAAAAGGTGCGGAAGATGAAATTTCCACCGTATTTAAAAACGTGGTTGATAACGCTTTTACCTATGCGATGATAAGCGACACGCAGAAAATGGACACGACCAAAGGCACATTGTTCGGTGCTTACAATGCGGTTACAGGCTACTATCAGAATGTAAGGAACTACAAAGACGATGAAGCCAAGTTGCAGAGTATTGTATTGGGTGGAACTGCCCAACTCAAATCGCAAAAAGCATTTGAATTGTGTACCGCCTTTGCTTTGGACGGTGCGGAAATCCTAAACCTTAATTAAGTAACCACAGGCTACCGCCTTAATCGGTGGTAGCCTACTAAAAACAAAAATTATGAAAGCGACAACAATAGAGGAAGCAAAAAGTCTGGCGAGAGCCAAGAGCCTTGAAAAGAAGCACAAGGACGAGAGCATATTCATTATTTACTGCAATCGTACAGAGCATTTCTATATAGATACTGACGGCTTAATACGCCTTTGGGAAAAGTCATTCGGCTACTATGTAAATGGAGTTTACACGGCATAAAAATCAAAATCTTAACAGCAATGTATATAACAGACTTAAACGGTTGTGAAATTGAAATCACTGACCTTAAAGAGGCTATCAAAATAGCTAAGCGGAATACCGGATATAACCACGAGGACAAAAGTTTCTCCGAGTTCGACAAACGGCAAAAAGCCTATTGGACGGATATATCCGAGAAACTGACAGCAATCAAAAAACAAGTAACAACAATTAAAATTTTAGAACGATGAACACAAGTTTTTTCAATCAGATACAGCAGTTGGATTTTACAGGAGTATTGCAACTGAACATTTCTAAGGGAGCAGAGAATAACCTTATCGTATCGGTTATTCTCAACAATGAGCAATGCGGAGATAGTGCAAAAAATGGCATTCCCCCATTGACATTTAATGCCACGCCCCAAGAGTTTGACGAGGGATTTTTTGAGCAGATAAAAGCACCTATCAAAACCGTTTCGGGCGTAATGGTGGATATGGAAAAATTCCTAAAACAAATGGAAGAAGTCAAAAAGCAATCGGCAATGGAGAAAGAGAAAGCCGAGAAAGCCAAAAAGGAAAAAGAAGCCAAAGACAAGAAGTTTAAAGATGGTATGGCAAAAGTGGACGAACTCGAAAAAGAGGGTAAGTTCCGTGAAGCGTGGATTAAAGTTCCCGATATAACCGAGTTTCCCGAAAAAGCGGACGAGATACGCAAACGCAAAACATCATTGTCGGACAAGTTTGCGACACCGAGCCTTTTCGGTGCAATGGAAGAAGCGACACCCAAACCGCCACAGGTAGCGGAAGTTACTGCCGATTATCCCATTGATGAAACAGGCGAAGACGAGGAAGAAACAGAGTATTAACCATTAAAACGAAACATTATGTTATTAGCAACGCAATTACAACGAGTTTTTATACTCAAAGATAAAGGACAGGATATAAGACTGACCGACCCCGAACCACGTTGGAGCGTGGAAGCTGTAATGAATTTTTACGCCAATATGTACCCGATTTTGACAACTGCAAAGGTATCAGCACCGAAGATTAAGGACGATGCAGTCGAGTACAGATTTGAAAGCGTAATGGGAACAAAAGGATAATTTAAAACCGTAAAGCAATGAACTATGCAACGCAACAAAATATCGGGAACAATCAATATACCCGAACAGCAAAGGCAACAGAAGTTGCACCGACAGTTGGGCGAGTTCGCACAATGGATGCAAAGACCAAAAGACGCAGACCAAGTACAGAAAGACAAACGGAAATCCGTACCGATAGCAATGCTACCAATGGTTTTTTAAAATGTACGTTTCTGCCTAAACTGAAAACCGCAAAATCTGTACAGGCTTGTAAGAAATCGGAAAGGGATTTTTATCAATCCCTTTCCAAACTTGCCGAGCATTACAGCATTGAGCCAATACCAACCCGACAGGATTACGGCTATCCCTACAATATGGCATTGGCTATGTGGGATATGGATACCCAAATGAAACGAAGCCTTAGAAATTGGGACGGTTTTAAATTGATACAGGACAGTAAGAAAACCTTTTTAACGAGTGAGGAAAGATACGACACAGGTACAACGCTGTTTTACATTCCCATTGTTCCACTCTTTGAAATGTTGCACGACAAACAGCGGAAGCACACCGCACATTTACTGACTTCGGTTTGCAGTTATCTGTACCATATTGCCCAAATACCGTATTACAGACAGGAAGACAGCTATTTGTATTGGCTGTATGAAACGCACAAAGATTGGGTAGAATATGACGATGAAACAGAAGATACCGAAAGTTATAAAAGTGCATTGAGAAAAGCGGAAACCGTAGGCGACAGGATTGAGCAGAAGTTATACAACCGTATCAATCTAACGATATTTGAACAGCGTTTAAGCCGTTTTAAAAGCCGTGATACGTTCGACAAAGAATGTTGGAACGTGGCTTGTAATGCCTTTGCTCTTTACACGGAATACCCGACAGCAAGTATTTTCCGAAACGCACCAATGCCCGAACAAGACCCCTATAACGATGATTGCGAAAACGAAGTTATCGGAATGGAAAAGTATATTTCTTTTATCGCAGACACCAAAGGTTGGTTGTATGAAAGCGTTAAAGACAGTATCAACAACGAGTTTAACGAGTACGGAGTAATGGAAGAACCGACCATTAACAAAGTCTTTGACGGAAGTAAAATATCGGTTGGAAACCTTGATTTTGAGAACCGACTGTTTGAACTATTGGACGACCTTTCATACCTATTGAATAACTATAAAATCACAGAATAATGAACAATGCAACCGACATAACAGCAAATTTCGGAACGCTTTATTTTCCTAAATCAGCATTGGTTTTTTACGAAACCAACAGCACGGAGAAAGAAACCTATGTAGAGCATTTCGATATGGATAAGGACGGCAACCCTATCAATGCCCACCCATTGACCGTAAAAGAAGCAAATGTTTTGGCAAAGTGTTTACAGACCGATGAAGAAAAGAACACCGCCTTTTTAAAGTCAAAAGGAATTTTGCCTACCAATGTTCTGCATATCAATCCGAGCCTTGATAAAGGCACTGTGCTATGGTACACCAAAGCACAGCAAAGGCAACTGTATTTTGTGGACGGTTTGGACATTCCCAACGGAATAGCACAAGTACCTGCAATGCTTTGGTTAGCGAGTAAAAGCAGTCTGACTGTATTTGCTTTGGCAAACGACAGAAGACCCAGCGAGAAAACACCTTTGCATTACGCCCCATTTTTCAACATCTACGAAAAAGGTAACGTATGTATGGGAACGGTAAGCATTGACATTAAAAATTCGGCTTCGGTTGAAGAATTTATACAGGCTTGGGAGCATTATTTTTTCAATTCCTATTTCAGTCATTCATTGTGCAGTAATCTGACCAAAAAGAACATCGTAACCCTTTGGAAAGACCTTGTTAATACAAACAAACCCTTTCCGAAAGAAGCATTAAAAAAGAACAGTAAAACCCTTAAAAATCTATTGTGATGAATAACGAGAAAACAAAAATACATTTCACAGATAACTATCTGTTAAACCCAACCAACCCGATTACGGTAAACCTTATCGGTGCAGGTGGCACAGGCTCAAAAGTGCTGACCGCTTTGTTAGAAATAAACGAAAGTTTGACGGCTTTGGGACACGCAGGATTGTCCGTAAGGTTATGGGATGATGATATTATCACGACTGCCAATTTAGGCAGACAGCGTTTTTTTGAAAGCGAAACAGGATTGTACAAATCTGTTGCTTTAATCAACCGTGTAAACCGTTGTATCGGCACGAATTGGAAAGCCGAGAACCGAAAATTTGAAAAGGATAATTTCGGACAGATACCCGAAGAAGCACAGGCAACCATTACCATTACTTGCGTAGATAATGTACAGGCAAGGTTTGGTGTTGCTGAAATTCTGAATGTATTGGGCAACCGCAGAAATTGCCGAGATACCCCAAAATATTGGTTGGATTTTGGCAATAGCCAACACACAGGGCAAGTATTGCTATCTACCATCGGAGAGATAAAACAGCCTAATTCCGAAAAATATGAAACAGTGGCAAGCCTGCCATTTGTTACCGAAGAATTTGGCGACTTGCTGAAGCAGTCCGAAGAACAGGACGACACGCCAAGTTGCTCACTTGCCGAAGCATTGCAAAAACAGGATTTGTTTATCAATGGCTCATTGGCTCAAATGGGTTGTTCCATACTTTGGGACTTGTTTCGCTATGGAATGACGGAAAACAGAGGGTTTTTCCACAATCTGAAAGACTACCGAACGCAACCGATAAAGGTTGCGTAAAGCCCGAAAATCGGGCGGCGAAAAGACACTTCCTTCCGTTGGTCGGAACTGTCCTTTCGCATTTAAAACGGTGCAACCACTTTCCTAAAATGCACCCATTCACGCAATTCCTTTTCCTCTACATTTTACCAAACAGGTTGCGATAGTATTTGCGTGGGATATTCGTTATCCCATTTGTTGTTTTTGGAATTGACTTCTTTTCTTTTCACACAGCGACCAAAGAAAGAAGCAAAAGAACGTCGCTTAGTTAGCGTTAGCTTTTATCTTGATGATTGTTGAAGGCATTTTTTATTTCAGTAAATTTACAGATAACATTAGTCTGAATTTTACCATAGATAATTTTGGATATTATAACAAATAGTAGCAAGCAAACAGAAATGAGTGAAGCAATACAACTTCTTAAAGACCCGGAACAAAAACCTGATGAGGTTTTATTAAAGCGTATCCTTAATAAAGATATTTTTGAAATCATCCAAAATGTTGGCAAAACCTTTATCTTAATGGATATTGATTTTCAATGGAGATATTATAATGATGGGAAAGCTTGGTTAGGAAAAGCTATTTACAAAAGCAAAACTGTAGTCTGGATTTCTGTTTGGGATGATTTCATAAAAGCAAGCTTCTATTTCTCAGCAAAAACTCGTCAGGGTGTATTGTCTATGGATTTAAACGAAGAACTAAAAACTACATTTAGCAGTACTACACCCGTTGGGAAACTGATACCATTAATTTTGGATATAAAAGACGAAAAAGCATTACAGAACTTCATTCAAATTATTGGCTATAAGAAGTCCTTATAACTTCTTTTCTTTCCACATAAGCGACCAAAGAAGCAAAAGAACGCTGCTTGGTTGTCTTTGTTTTATACCTTGACAATCGTTTAAGGCAGTTTTAATTATGTAAATTTGTTGTTATACTCAGAAGCAAAATAATGAATACTAGAATCGAAATTAAAATAATACTTTCTTTATTAATTGCTGTAATGCTTTTTCATTTGAGTTTCATTCTAAAAATAATTCCGTACGAGGTCACTTGGGGAGGAAGGTTGAAAAATGATGCTGAAATGTATGTTTTCGAAATGATTTCTATGTTAATCAACCTCTTCCTATTTTTAGTTTTATTAATCAAGGGTGAGTATGTTAAAGAAGTCATACCATTGAAAATAGTCAACTTAATATTATGGTTTTTTGTGATACTTTTTGGCTTGAATACTATTGGGAATATTATAGCAGAAACAAATTTTGAGAAATTTTTTGCTCTATTAACTTTGACTTTTACAATATTGATTTGGAAGGTTTTAAGAAAAGATAAAAAGCCGACCCGCAATAATTTATAAGTGAAATTTAAAAAATAATTTATACTAACAGTAATTACCAACGTTAAACTACCAACAGCCTCCTAATACCAGGCAGCTGTCATAAAACTAAATTACATTCCAAAGTGATTAGAATAACATCGGATATTTCAAACCATTTAGCACGTAAACCTAAATTGCTTTTCATTATAGATAGTTTTGGAGCCCTGCTTACGGCGTTTCTATTGTTTGCAGTATTAAGAAACTTTAATGAATACTTTGGATTATCCAAAGAAATATTGACTTTGCTCTCGGCAATTGCTATATGCTTTTGTGTTTATTCAGCTGGATGTTTTCTTTTCTTAAAAGCACATTGGACTGCGTTCATAAGGGGTATTAGTATAGCCAATTTACTTTACTGCATTTTCACGATAGGAATTTTGATAATTTATTATCCACGACTTACTGTCATAGGAATAATATACTTTTTAGTGGAAATAGCAATTATTTGTGGACTTGTGTGTATTGAACTTAACACTGCAAAGGTCATAGAAAAAGAACATTGGTAGGATATTTGAAGATGTACAATGCTTTAAAAATGAGTTAGGTTATTAATCCGTATGAAACCAGATAAATTTTAGTCTCATTATTTATTGCTAAAATATCTTTGAGCAATATTTGCTACACCCACACTAAAATACCTTTTTCCATTGGAAACCGTTTCTATTGCTCTTTTAAAATCGTCCGCATCACTACCGATAAGCAGATAACTTTCAAAACCAACTCCCAAAAGAGTTTTTACCGTTTCATCTGTATCAATATCACTATGGGCAATCAGTTTGATATTTGAATATTTCGACTTTAATTCCCGAAGCTGTGCCAGCACATTCCTGTCGTAAAAATCAAGGTCAATAATACAAACATTGGGAAGTTCCTGCAATGCTGACAATTGCGATAATCCGTCCTCAATATTCTCTGAACGGAATAAAATATCAGTTCCCGAAGCAACAAGGTCGTTGCAGATTACATCTATAATCGGGCTTTTATCACTGATAAATGCTGTGGTTATTTTGTTGTCCTGTTTCATAATATATTTTGTTATTTATCCTTTTTACTTTCCATATAATTAGCTCCAATATTCCTTACACCGTGTGATATAAGCCAGTTGTAAAAAGACTGCATATCATCGGGTGCAGAATGGATGATGGTTCCGTTTTTCAGAGAAATAGAAAAAAAGTTGGAAATGAACCCAAAAGCCGACAATTCGGAAGCTGGAAATTCTAAGGCGGGGTAGGTGTTGTTTACAGTGTTCATAATATCCGTTTTATTAGCGGAGCCTACGAACAAAAAAAGAGGCGTAGGCAACCACACTTACCGATACTAAGGCACTGGTACGCCCAAACCCCGAATAAGCGAGCGCCCACGCCATAACGTGAGCGTTCTTACTTATTGTCTCGGGGTTACAAAAATTACCAGTTTTTAGTACCAAGACCTAAAGCAAAAACACTTTAAGTATTTTCTATATTTTCAAATACAAAGATACTAAACTCGTTCCTATGTGAAAGCATACAGGAGTAAAAAAGGTTACAGTCAGCCTGTTTTATTGGAAATGTAGTTCTGCTCCAGTATTTCGAGTAGATCCGTTTCCTTATAGATAATCTTGCCTCCTATCTGTATGTAAGGCAGAATATTATCGTCACGATATTGCTGTAAAGTCCGTTTGCTGATATGCAGCAATCCGCACACATCTTCGCCCGACAAGTAGATTTCTCCGTTCATTACAGGACGGTAGTTCTTCAGTATTTCTTCAATACGGTATCTTAACCGTGTTATCATTTCCTGATGGGCTATGATTTCTTCGGCTTCATTCGTCAATAAATCCATTGTCATTTGTATTGTACGGCTGTCCGGCATCGAGTAAAGCCTGTACATCCGAGAGTTTGTAATAATTTTTGCGGTTCAGTTTGGAGTAAGGCAGTAAGCCCTTGTCCTTGTAGGTTTGTAAAGTCCGTTTGGTAATTTTCATGATTAGGCACACTTCCTGGTTGTCGAGCCATTGCTCTTCTTTGAAAATCGAGGTATATTTTTGAGTAGCATTTTCGGTCAGCTCCAAAAGCCCCTTTATATCATTCTTCATTCCGTCTAATGCGGATTTTTGTACTGCAATAACTTCCATAGTTTGCATTATTTTTCTGTGAAAGTCGAATTTATAAAGGCTTTTTGCAGGGTTGCCAAAGGTTGCACCCGTTGGCTTTGAGAGGCAGTATTTGGCTGGACAAGAGCAGTTATTTGATGGTTTTAATAGATCAATAATTAGCTGTCACATTTCATTTTTTACCAAATGGTAAATATGCCAAAGGATATTATTTTTAACTTGCACCTATGGAAGAACTGATTGAATATATTCTGCAATTTGGAAATCTCAACCAGCAGCAAATTGACCTTGTAATAAGTAAGGGACAAATCCTGCAATTAAAAAAGGAGGATTATTTTTCTGAGGCAGGGAAAATTCCAAAGCAGGTTGGGTTTATAATAGAAGGAGTTATTCGTGGCTGTTATTACAATAATAAAGGCGAAGAAATTACCCGTTGCTTCATCAGCGAAAACAGCCTCGTATGTGATTATGTCAACTTCGAGGCGAATGTTTCATCTTCCGAGTACTTGCAAGCCGTTACTGATTGTAGCCTTATTGTATTTTCAAAAAAGAATTGGGAAGAACTATCCCATATTATCGTGGGTTGGGACAATATTAAAAATAAAATGGTGCAGCTGTGCATGTATCAAAAGTCAAGAAAAGGCCCCGTAATTTCGCAGGACGCTACCACAAGATATCTTGAATTTTTGGAAAATTATCCTTCATTGACCAACCGTGTTCCATTATCATACATCGCCTCCTATTTAGGGGTAACACAACAATCTCTTAGCAGAATACGGAAAAACATCCGCTGATGCACTTTTTACCATTTGGTAAATGATGCCACTGTCTAATACTTCAATTTTGTATTGAAAATTTTAAAATTACAAAATATGAAAACAGTATTAATTACAGGAGGAAACAAAGGCATCGGTTTTGAAACTGCCAGACAACTTTTGGAGAAGGGATTTTTCGTATTCATTGGAAGCCGTAATATCGAGAACGGGTTACAGGCAGTTCAGAAACTGAATGTAGAAGGATTTTCAAATGTAGAGGCCGTAGAACTGGATGTTGCTGACCTTGCATCGGTTCGAACCGCAAGGGAGCAGATAGGCAACTCGGTTTCCGCTTTGGACGTGCTCATCAATAATGCAGGCATCAACGGAGGAAGCGATCCTTACACCGTACTGGAAGCCACAAGTGACCAATACCTGAATGCATTTAAAACAAACTTGGTAGGTACAGCGAATGTTACACAAGCTTTTATAGATCTGCTCAAAAAATCCTCAGAGCCAAGAATAGTCAACTTGAGTACCAGCGTTGGCTCTCTTTCGTTACAAAGTAATCCGGAATGGCCTGCATATAGCTATGCTAAATATGGCGTTTACGCAATATCAAAAGCGGCTTTGAATATGTACACCATCCAATTAGCCTATGAGTTGCGTGATACAAATTTTAAGGTAAATGCCGTTTGTCCGGGACTTACAAAAACCGATTTTACATTCTTTAATGGTGGCGAAGTCAGTGTTGCTGCTAATAGAGTAATAAAATACGTCCTGATTGATAATGATGGCCCGACCGGTAAATTTTTTAGTGAAGAAACCAATCCGGCAACAGGAGAAATTCCTTGGTAATACAGTTTTCAATTAATTAAAGGGTTGGTGAAACATGAACCAACCCTTTTTGTTATAAAATTATAGCTTTAAGTAAACATTTACGTGTCAGTTTTTATCTTGGTAATTCAGTTTGTGCTCTTTGTACTTCATTATCTTTTTTTTCACGAGAATAAACCCATAACGACAATAACCCGAATATAATCAGTGCATAAGCAACCCATTTACCAATTTTCTCAACAAGTTTGATGAAAACTGAACTCTCATAAGATCAAAAGCCTTCTGCTCCCATAGGGCTGCGCCTATAAAACTTCCGCCGATTAATCCAATAGCGAAGTCCCAAGCCTGCAACCAAAAATATTATACCGATAACCAATGATGCAACCATAACAAATCACTTAAAATCCATCTTATAAATTTACAAAAATTCAGCTTCGATCACTCCAAAAAAGAAATCCTGCTTTGTGGCAGGACTTCTTTTTGCTACTATTCTAGTCGCTACTATTAAATTGAAAGCTCAACTGCTTTTCGTTTCCAAAACTGTCCGAAATCCAAACCTCAAAGGACTGTGATACGGTAGAAGCGGAAGTATAATACAACCTGAACTGCTCTGTGGGCAATTGGTAAAGGTTGTTGGGCAGGTACGGTGGTTCATCATAATACTGCAAAGTGCCTTGTCCGTCAAACTGGAAGTAACGGAGGAAATACTGCGTGTTGCTGTAATTTCCTGTTCGCTGTATGGTAATGCGTATCTCAACGGTCTGCCCATTAGCAACGTCTTTGGGAACAGGCATCACTTTTACCTCAAAGGGGAAATCGTTTTGTATTTCGAGTTCATCATCTTTGCTACAAGATACCAGCGAAACTGAAGCTGTGAGGATTGCCAAGAGTACATATACAGGCAGTAACACCATTCTGAATTTATTGAATATTGCTATCATTGTTTTAAATTTTAAAAATTAAACCTTATTCCCACGCCTGCGGACGGTCGGAACTGTCGCAAATCTGTACCCCATAACACTTTTGTACGCCCTTGCAGGACTAATACAAATCGGTCTGACAGATAGGTTTCAAAGGTCAGCCGACCACCAGCACCATAAACGAAATTGTTCTCGCTTACTATTTTCGCTCCGTCATACAACTTCGCTTCGCCACGGTTGATGCTTTCGTAGCCGACTACGCCTGTTATTCCTGCGTTGAGTGTAATGTTCTTACGGCTATCACCTAATAAGAAGAAACTGTAACCACCCTCTGCCGTAAATGTTTCCTGCGGTATGCGAACGTCTTTATAATCGTGGTATTGGTGCGTATATTCCAACGCCCAAAGTTGATAATTGCCGTTCTTACCGTTCACGGTCATTGCTACATTGATATAATAGTCATTGCCGATTTTGTCATCGGACAAAATACCTGCACTCACTTCTACGCCTTTCTGTTTGGGTAGCATTCTTTGTGCCTGTGTTACTGCGATGGCCATAAAGAGTAGCATCACGGTATAGATATACTTTTTCATATTATCTGCTTTAAAAGGTTATTGAAATTTCAGGTGCATATCGTTAATCAAACGGGCTTTGATTAAGTCGGAATTTTCTACCTGAAGCGTTTGATGTCTGCCGCCATTCTTCTCGAAAATCTCAATCAGCAGTACCTTGTCATCGGCAATGGTAAATTGGTCAAGCAGGAACACATTTTGTTCAGTTGTTTTTCCGCTAATGCCGTCCAGTGGTTTGTAAGTGCGTAGCGGTATCATTGGGCGTTCCTGTACTACGGTGCGTTTGGCTACTTTCTTATCTAACACCTTGAAATTCACAAAATCAATTTGGAAAGGCACATTGGTACGGTTTCTCAATTCCGTATGGAAATAGTATTTGCCGTTGTGGATGTAAATGCCTTTCAGAATGAACTGTATTCCGAAACTCTTAGCCCCGATATGCTTTACAATATGCTTGTCCTTTTTGTAAATGGTTTCCAAAAGCAAGCCTGCCAATGATGGCGAATTGTTGCCCAATTCTTCAAAAAGCACATCGTTTCCGTTGGCTTTATCCACTGCTTTTTGCATTGTCAGTAAATCATAACTTAATGCCTCCGGGTAAGAGCTATAATAGACATTGAAGCTGTAAAAACGTCCGTCATTGGTAATCACAGAAAAGTTCGTTTCCGGCTCAAAATCCCTTACGGTTGCCTTTACACGCAATACGTTTTCCGCATCTTCCGCCTTTCCTGCAATCAGGTATTCACTTCCCAAATCCACGTACCGAATAGCGGTCGGGAATATCAAATGCGAAGTTTTATCGTAGGTAACTTCCATACGGTACGGTTCTATCTTGCCCAATGCAAGCGGTGTTTTTGCATTTGCAATATCCTGTGCAAAAGAGGTTACGGCAAAGCCGATAGTAAGGGCAAATGCCCAAAAGGTTTTAAAAAGATTTTTCATTGTTTTTAATATTTATTTTTAATGGTAATGAAGCTTGTTCCGTTGCACGGAACAGGTTTCATTATTTTATTTATTTGAGTTCAACATTATTTTTTGGAAACGAGGAAGACCTGATGACCTGCCTTTAGGGTAACTTTTGGCGTTCGTACTTTCTTGGCGAAATAGCCCGAAATACCCTGTACCACGCCACGGCTTAAATCGGCAGCTACCTGTTGTCCGGCATTCTGGGTGAGCATTACACTTGTTCCACCTGTCTGGCTCATATTGCCTGCCATTTCGGTAAGAGCATTCATTTCGGGCGAATACGGAACGTACAAGCCTTGCTGTCCGTCCAAGTCGTAAATCGTAATATCAACCGGGATGATGTTGCCCTCTAATTCGATAGAGGTAATCTTTAGCTGTAATCGCCCGCCTTGAAACTTGGCATTAGCCGTTACAATCGTTCCTTGCGGAATGGTGCGGATTGGCGTTTTGGCAGGTTCCAATAATCGTAATCTTACGTCCGTTTCGCCGACAACCGTTTGTGCATCGTGTACACAGGCTTTGATACTGTTTTTCGGTAGTACCACTTGCTCGGTAGCACCAGCGGTATAAAAACCTCTGTTTCGGGTTTCACTCCAATTAGCCAAAAAATCACTGTCTGTCGGTTCACGATATAAGGCGGATACGGTGTTTTTTCTTGCCGAAGTGAACGCCACAAAATGTTCTTTTTGATTAGCACCCGAAGCTCCTGAAGCTGTACCACTATTGGTAGGAGTGGCTTCTGCGGTGTTCGTAGTGCCTTGTGGAAGATACTTTGCTGCCATCTGATAGGATTTTTCCATTAGGGCAAGCTGGTCATCAACGGTTGTAGGCTTAGGTATATCCCGTTCAGCCAATTGTTCTTTGAGTTCGTCCAACTGTCTGCGGAGTTCCATTGTTTCCGAATTGTCGTCCTGATAGAAATTACCCAATGTGCTTTGCATATTGCGGTAACTGCTCAATGCAGGATTACCGCTTCTTGCCGAATTTCTGCCACCACCATAGCCGTAGTTTTCCTCTTCTTCGGGAAGCTCATCTATGGGTTCATCTTTGTCTTCGGTATTCCAATAGTCCGAAAGTGTTGCAAGTGCATTGCGTTTTTCCTGCTCTTTGCGTTCGAGCATTTCCAGCTCGTAAGCCTTGCCTTTGTCGGCAGGCATTCCTGCTCCGGTAGCTTGTGGTACTGCATCGTTCAATCCGATGTTCTCGATTTCCTTTTTGTCTGCGGACGGTTTAAATATGAGGTACATACAACCAACGAAGACAATTCCCATCAAGCCAAATATGAGCGGCTTTTTGAGTTTTTCGGCTTTGTTCTGTGTGCCGTCTTGCAGCACATCGGTGGTTTCGTTCGGGCTACCTTCCGTTACCCGAACAACCGACTTTTTGTTCTCATTTTCTTTCATAAATCTGATTTTTTAAAATTGTTGATACTGTGTCCCGCAAGGCTGCCGGACTTTCACGTTTTTTGAGGACAGGGTTTTCGATATGCTCAATGACTATATCATCGGATTTTCCGGCATCATACCATACTTTGAGAACAACCCCTGCGGTAAGCAGCAGGTAGCCCACAAAAAAGTACAGCGTGTATTGGTGCTGTTTCCTTACGGGCAATGCCCGCCAACGGTCATCCAGCTTGTCAAAATACCTGTCCATATTTTTCCTTAATTTTTTCATACTATTACTGTTTGAGGTTATTACATTCTGAACCCTCTTTTGCGGGGAGCAAGCTGTTCTTTAAGCTTTTCGCTTACCTGGGCAATGGCTTCTTTCCTTGTCGGAAGCGAACTTGTTGAGAGGTCTGTCAATTTCGATTGCTTCAGTAATTGCCCGTACCGGTCTGTTCTTTCAATATTCATTTTCTGTACATCAAAAAGACCGTCTTCATACTTTACCCACATATTGCATTCAACCTTTGGCTTATCGTCACCATTCCATTGCAGGTAAGTTTTCAGCATCAGGATGTTGGGCAGCATCGGTTTATCCATTCCGCTTTTACAAGCCTCCAAAAACCTGCTGATGCTGTCTTTGATTTTGTCGGCATAGGCTGCCTCCGTTTGGAAATAACCATCGTACCCTTTATCGGTCAGGGTTTTTGCGAATGTGTCTAAATCAAGTGATTGTTTCATATCCCTTATTTTTTAGCGTTCGATGACTTCTATATCCCGGTTTTCTACCACCGAAAACTTTTCGATGTTAAAGCCCTGGGGATTGTTGTCGGAGCGAACGGAGTTTACGAGATAGCAGGAAGTAATCAGGTTGCGTCTGGTTACGTTGCTCGACCGGATAATGAACTGTTTGGCATAGGTTCGCACGGCATACGGATAGGTATCGAAGTTGCAGACAACACTATCTACTTCTATGCGTTGCTGTACGTTTCCCGAAATAATCCTGCTGTAATAGCCCTTTTCCGATAAGTCTTTGTAATAATCAAAAGCCGATTTATCGGCAAGGTTGAATGCCCTGCTCATATTGCTTTCGATAGCGTTCTTGTCGGGAGCAAGCGTAAAAAAGAGTTCGTGAAAACGTCTGACGTGTTCCCTTGCTTCCACAGGTCGGTTGATACTTGCATCCTGCGATAAGGCAAGCATCAGTGATTTGCCATTATCCAGTACATAGATTTTCTGGCGTTGCTCGTCTGCAAAGCGGTAGGACTGCCATACGGCATATCCTACCACGCCAATGCAGAGAATGGCAAACACAATGGCATACAAACGTATCTGCCTAAAGCTGTTTTCTATATTTCTTAGCGTTTTAAATTCCATTTTTAAATGATTTGATTGTTTTTATTTTCCCATTAATTTCCCACCGATATTACCTGCCGCCGAGCCTGCACCAGCTCCGGCAATGTTTCCGGTTTTCATTGCAGCCTGGTTTACGTTGCGGGTAAAGTTTCCTGCACCTCCGGCTTGGATTACCCATCCTGTTACGGTCGGTATCGTGAAGTATCCGATGATGCCGATAATCATAAAGATGATATACACCGTATTACTCGTATCAGGTATATAGGTCGGGTCTGCCAGCATTGCTATATCCCTTTCCAATATGAGGGATTGTATTCTTGCCAGCATAGAACTGAACAAATCCGAAACGGGAAGCCACAGGTAAACGCTGACGTACCTTGTGAGCCATTGCGTGAGCGTGGACTGAAAGCCGTCCCACACGGAAATAGCAAAAGCTATTGGTCCGAGGATGGAGAGGACTATCAGGAAAAATGTTCGTATGGTATCAATGACCAAAGCCGCCGCCTGAAAAAGTATCTCCAGCAGATTGCGGAACCAATCCTTTATGGCTTTTTCTATCTTGTAGGCTTGCCTGTCCATATACATTCCCGCCATCGTGCCAATGTCGGAGGGCGACCAGCCCAATTCGTCCAGCTTTTTATCAAACTCTTCGTCCGATACCATATAAGCTGTTTCCGGATTTCTGACCATTGCCTCGTATTCCAATTGGTCTTTCTGTTGCTGCAACTGGTTCATGTCGAGCACCTGGTCTTCGAGTATCTGATGGGTTCCTGTAACCACCGGGCTTAGTACCGCATTGATGGTTCCCAATACGATAGTGGGAAAAAACATAATGCAAAGCCCCAAAGCGAACGGACGCAACAATGGGAACATATCAATAGGTTCGGCACGGCTTAACGCCTGCCAAACCTTTAATGCCACATAGAACAAAGCCCCTAATCCCGCCAAACCTTTAGCCACTGCTGCCATATCGCCTGCAAGCGGCATCATATCGTCGTAAAGCGAACGCAGGAGTTCGTGAAGATTATCCCATTCCATTTTTACCAGTATTTTTGGTTAGCAGTTCCATAGAGTTCAAGCACTCTTTGGGCATCGTTTTTCTTTTTCGCTCTCAGGTAGCTTACAGAAATATTCTTATTGGTGTAGTAGCGAACAAGGCTGTGGTAGTCCTTAACTTCTTTATACACACGGTCAATAATATCCATACGCTCTTTGTCGTTCAGTGAAAGGCTTGATGCTGTTATAATCTGTTTGAGTTCTTTCAGCAGTTCGGTACTTTCATTCAGCAATGCCGAATATCCGTTACCAATGGCTACCAATTCCTGCGGCGAAAAATTGGGGTCATTCATCATCTTGCCGAAATTCTGCACATACATTTCGGACACATCGCCTACCAGCAAAACAGTTTGCTGCACCTTACGGGCATCTTTCACAAGGTTGTTGATTGCTTTGAGCTTGTCGTAATATTCTTTGCCCTGTTCGTACACTTTCTTCACTTCGTTGAAGTTCTTGACTACATTACTCACGGTGGAAGAAGTCTGTACGATTTCATTCGCAGAGTTGAGAATACCTGAAGCCAGATTTGCAGGGTCGGTTACTACAAATTGAGCTTTCGCACTTGGGGCAACGGCAAGCATTAGTGCCGTAAACGCCATTAAAAACATTTTTTTCATTGTCTTGAAATTTTTGATTGTTAATAATTATTGATTTACTTGTTCACGCCGTTGCATAGCGATATGCTTGATGGCGAGTTCGACGTTACCGTCGAGTTCCGATGCGAGCTGCATCACTTCCATTTTTTCGGTTTCTTCGGTTGTGTATGCGAGATATTCCTCCAAACTAACTTCGGTGGCATATACTGCCGAGTGTGTACCACCTAAGCCAATCCAAACCTCTTTGTACAGTCGGCTTGCATCGTTGTTCATATTGATGGAAAGCACCTGACCTTTCTCTTTATCTGTAAGCCCCAACATCGCCTGTATATCATCAAATTTGTTCATATACTTTCGTTGGTCTAAAAGGATTTTACAGTCGGAATTATTGATGATACTTTCTTTGACGATGGGCGACTGGATAATGTCGTCCACTTCCTGCGTGACCACAATGGCTTCTCCGAAAAATTTCCTCACGGTTTTGAACAAATACTTGATGTATTCCGCCATTCCCTCCTTTGCGATTGCCTTCCACGCTTCTTCAATCAAAATGAGTTTGCGAATACCTTTCAGCCTCCGCATCTTGTTGATGAAGACTTCCATAATGATGATGGTGACTATGGGAAAGAGGATTTTGTGGTCTTTAATCGCATCTATCTCAAACACGATAAAGCGTTTGGACAACAGGTCTAATTGCTTATCCGAGTTCAGCAAATAGTCATACTCGCCACCTTTGTAATAGGGTTCGAGTACGTTCAGGAAATTAGCAATATCAAAGTCTTTTTCCCTGACCTGTTTTTCTTCGAGTACCTTACGGTAATCGCCTTTTACATACTCATAGAAGCCATTGAATGACGGATAAACATCGTCCTGTTTGATACGTTCGATATAACCGCTTACAGCATTGGATAATGCCACTTCTTCCGAACGGGTTGGCGGTTCATCATCACGTTTCCAAAGCGTAAGTATCAAAGTCTTGATACTTTCACGCTTTTCGATGTCGAAAACGCCATCATCCGTATAGAAAGGGTTAAAGGCAATGGGATTGTCCTCTGTGTATGTAAAATATACACCGTCTTCGCCTTTGGTTTTCCCTTTAATCAGCTCGCATAGGCCCTGATAGGAATTACCCGTATCTACCAGCAGAACGTGAGCACCCTGTTCAAAATATTGGCGAACCATATGATTGGTAAAAAAAGATTTACCCGAACCTGACGGACCAAGTATGAACTTGTTCCGGTTCGTGATAATGCCACGCTTCATAGGCAAATCGGAAATATCCAAATGGATAGGTTTTCCCGTAAGCCTGTCCGCCATTTTGATACCGAACGGCGAGGGTGAATTGTTGTAGTTTGTTTCTTCTGTAAAGAAGCATAGAGCTGGCTCAATAAAAGTGTAAAAACTTTCCTCTGCCGGAAAGTCGCCTGCATTGCCGGGCATACCTGCCCAATACAATGTGGCTACGTCCGTTGTATTATGGCGTGGCTTACATTCCATCAGTGCCAATGCACTACCGCAATCGTTTTTCAACTGTTTGAGTTCTGACGGGTCATCAGACCACGCCATTATGTTGAAGTGTGCCCTGATAGAAGATAGCCCGAAGGAATGTGCTTCGTTCAGGTATTTTTCTATCCACTCTTTGTTGATTTGGTTGGCACGGCTGTACCGAGCCAGTGAGTGCATATTCCTTGCGGACTTCTCAAACTTTTGCAGGTTGTCTTCACTGTTATCCAGGAACAAATACTGATTGTAAATATGGTTACAGCTTAACAACAGCCCCACAGGTGCGGCAAACGACAGACGGCAATCGCTACGGTCGGTGGACAATTTTTCAAAACGGGTATCAGCCGATACAGTTCCGGGCAGGTCGTCCGTATCGGACAAGGTATGCAGGCTCAATCTTTTGTTCCCGATACGGACTTCTTCAGCCCCCAATGCGATGTCCTGCATCGGGGTTCCGGCTTCTCTTGACAGCGTAAGGTATTGCTCTAACAATCCCTGATTTTCATCAGTGCCGATAATGTCATCTTCGGTCAATCGTCTAAGCGTTACAAAACCACTATCGTTTACGATACGCTCAAATTGAGCAACCGCCTCCATAAAGCGGTGTATCGTTTCCTTATTCCTGATTTCCTTTGGTATCAGCGTACCTTTGCAAAGCGAACTAAAGTTGCTTTGCATACGCATTCTTTCCTTAGTGGTCTTGGTCAGGAATAGGTAACAATAATGGTTCAGGAATGGTCGCTCGTTGAAATGCCTTTGATAACTTTTAGACAGGAAACTTTGGTCTTCCTGTGCTAAATCTGGAGCATAGTTTTCTTTGATGTACCAATCCTGCTTATGGATGACCGTAAAATCAGGCAGGGTTTTGATAGCCTTATGCCAGGCGGAGTGTATGGCTTCATATTCCGCAGAAGCCACCGTAAACAGTTCGGGTAAACGCACCTCAAAGCAGGCGGTAATGTCTGCATCTTTGGAAAGAATACAGTTGTTCTCTACTGCCAGCAAAGGAAATTTACTTTCCAATGTTGTTGTTTTAGATACGTTTCTCATAGGGTTTTCGATTTAGGAGTGAATTTTAAATACCTGTGTACAGGCTTGCGGCAGATGATGTAGCGAGGATGCCTTTTGTTCGCACCAATTTTCATTAGTCCGTGTTCGCCATATTTTTTGTTCAGTGAAAAGGTTTGCCACACAATGAGCGAAGCACCGCCTGCTCCGAGGAACAAGCAGATGTAAGAGTTTACGCCAGCCATATACAGTATCATCACGAGGATGAGCGTGCCGAGTAGCCCACCTGCAAAGATGTAGAGGTACTGTGCTTTCAGTCCTTTAAACTCCACCGTTCTTCCAATGCCTTTATTGATATTGTAGTTACTCATAAGGCAAAGGATTAAAGGAAGAATGAACGCAGGATGGTAGCTGCTACGATTAAGAAGATACACGCACCAAACCACGAAGCTGCCGTTTTGCTCGTATCAGGGTCGCCCGAACTGAACTTGTTATACACCTTAACGCCTCCTATGAGCCCAACCACCGCACCGATGGCGTAGATTAATTGGGTTGCGGGGTCGAAATAACTTGTTACCATTTGGGTAGCCTCGTTGATACCTGCCGAACCATTTCCCTGTGCGAACGCACCAATTCCTGACAGCATTGCCACGGCTGCCAGCAAAACTTTTTTTCTCTGTTTTTCCATAATTGAAACACATTAATTTGTTACTGTTTATCCCGCACCTTGCGGGCTTTCGGGACAAAGATGTTTCGGAAATCAAGGCGTTGCTGTAAAGTGGCAGTCAGAGGAAGTATTTGGCAGTGAGTGGCTTTATTGGTGGAAATTTTCAAAAGGAAATACAAATGACGAGATGCTTTTTATGCAATTCACAGTTGGTTCAATGCAACTTTTAAATTACATTTGTACATTCATAATAAAGTCAATTTTAATCATTTTTGAGATGAAAATATCAGGCAGACATATTGGAGAAATGCTGAAGGAAGCCAGAGAACAAAGGCAATTAACTCAAGAACAATTAGCCCAAAAAGTTGGTAAGAAAAGGAGTTATATTTCAAAGGTCGAAACTGATTATGGCAATAATATCAAACTTCAAACCCTTAAAGAGATAGTAGAAAAGGGATTTGAGGGTACGGTTAAAATTAATTTGGAACTCTGATTTGTATATGGATAAATTACTAAAGAATGCTTTTAAAATGCAAATTCAATCCAAAGAAGGATTTGAGTTCGAGGAATTTATTGATGAATTGTTTCTTTTGAAATATGGTGTCGATAACTATACGCCCATCAGAAGGAATAAGGATAAAGGTAATGACGGTACTATTCTACCTGAACAGAAGATATTGGCTTGTTATGCACCAAGAAAATATAGCAAAACTGACTTTGAAACGAAAGTTTTAGGAGCAACAAACAAAGAAGGAGATTTTGAAAAATATCAGAAAAACTGGAAAGATAAATTTCCAAATTGGGAAATGTATGTAAACCACGAGGTATCGCCGGAGCAGTTTACGCTAATTCAGGCTTTGGATGGTAACACTTCGATTAAAGGTATAGACCAAATTCTTTCCATTATTGACGAACTTGTATCAAGTAAAAAACGAAAACTTGCTGCCTGCTTGGGGATTGAAAACTTTTTTATACAGGACTATATTCAGGACATCATTAACGATTTACTGAACGCTTCCAGTGAAGAAGATAAGGCTTTGCATTTTGACAAAAGGAAATTAGTTCCCCCTCAACAGAAAATAGAACTCAATTTTGCACAGGAAGATTGGGATGGGATGAACTCAGAAATGGTATTGGTAATGGAGGAATTTAATACAATTACTAATATACTTTCGGGATATAACGATGATGAAATCAATACGCTGAAAAGAAGGATTATAAATGATTACAATAAACTTTCAGGCAGCTTTAAGGAAAGGTTATATAATCTGACAGACCAATACACAACAGCATACGGAAATATTAACGATGACGAATATGTGAAGTGTGTAAAATCTATATTGCTGTATATGTTTGAACAGTGTTTAATAGGCAAAAAAACAGAAAATGAACTATGATACTACCGCAGCCAGAAAGTAATCTTAAAACCAATCTTATGGTATTGGGAGCAGATATTATTAGTATTATGGGCAATTCTCCGTTTAAAAACAAATATGCCATCGTAGATGATATAATGAATAAGTTTTTAAACAGGGATAAAGATAGAACGCCCGACCTTTTTCTATATGCTTTGACATTTTTGCATACGATTGGTAGTATTGAGAAAAAAGGGTATAAAATCAAATTAGTGAAGAAGGAAATCCAAGAGGAAAATCAAACAAGTTTATTCGACAATGTTAATTAAAATATATTCAGAAACCAACCTTATAGATGCTGTTCCATTTCACAATGGGATAAACATCATATTAGGTAAATACTCTGGGGATAAAGAAGCAAGAGGTATTAATGGTATCGGCAAGTCCACGTTAGTCAGACTTATTGATTTTACTTTGTTAAGCGGTAAAGCTGAAAAAAGATTTAATCAAAAAAAGTATGATTTTTTACGGGATGACGAACACACTATTACTTTAGAATTTGACATACAAGGACAAAAATATTTTATTAAGAGAGGTTTTGCCGATACCAAAAAAATCTTTTTTGGAAAACGACCAGATGCTCTTGATGAATATGAAAAATCCGAGATGCCCAAAGTTTTGGAAGGAATATTTTTTCCGACAGAGAACAACGAAGTGTTCTTTGAAGGAAAAAGGTATGGAACGTTAATGGAATTTTTTGTTAAAGATGATTTGCAAAGCCAGCAAAGGGTTGACCCTTTAAATTTTGTTTCCTACAATGCCAATGCAAGAGAAAAGGCATTATATAATTTTTATTTGCTTAATCTTCCGACTAAAACACTTTTAAAGTATAACGAAGTTTCTTCTGAATACGAAAGGTATAATAATACCGTAAAATCCCTTTCAGAAAAGGTCAAAGCAGATACAGGTAAAGATATTCAGGAGTTTAGAACCGAGCGGCTAAAAATAGAAAAAGATATTACAGCACTTGAAAGCAGCTTGAAGGAGTATAATTTTCTTGCCAATCATAAAGAGATAGAGCAAAAATTAAATCAGGTTATTTCTGAAATTAATGAGCAATCTATCATTTATCACAATACAAACCGGAAATTAGATAAACTAAAATCCTCTTATAATGAGGTTTCATCTATTGACCTGGACAAAATTCGTAAGCTCTACAATGAAACGGTAGAAACGTTTGGCAACTTTGTAAAAAGAAGTTTGGACGAAGTCATAGACTTTAAAAAGCAACTTTTGGCGAACAGGAATAAATATCTGTTGGAGGAAGAAAAGAAATTACAATCATCAATAGACCAAAGTTTAATACAACTTGAAAAATTAGAAAAGAACAGGAGCCAATTATTTTCATTGCTAAAAGAGAGAGGTGCATTGGACAGAATTGAGAGTACCTACGAAAGATTAGTGAATGAAAAAACGCTTTTAGAACGAAACACCTCTATTGTAAGAGAAATTGACGAAATCGAAGAAATATTAGGGAACTCAAATATTGTAATAGCTGAATTAAAGAGGGATATTGTTAGTGAGCTAAACAAGCAACAAACCTATCTTGATGAGTTGAGATTATTATTTCAACAAATTCTTGAAAATGCTATCTATTTGGATGAAGAATTTGATAATTCTTATTTTAATATCACATTGAACTCTACTTCTCCGAGAAATCAGTTGCCTTTTAAAATAAGTCTGGAAATTCCCAAAGCGGATGCTTTAGGACAAGAACGTCTAAAAATTGTAGCATACGATTTGATGGTATTCTTAAAAAGCAGAATAGATAAACGGAATATCCCGGATTTTCTCGTACACGATGGTGTATTTCACGCCATATCATACAGAACAATATCCAATGTCCTAAACTATATGTACCACAAGTCAAACGAGCTGCATAACTTTCAATATATCCTTACATTCAATGAAGATGAAATTGATTTGAGCGGGGACGAAAGTAAGTTTGGAAAGTTTGATTTTGATTGGTCTAAACAGGTAGTTGCTCAATATTCAGATACGGAGCAGGAAACAATTTTTAAACGATTTTTTTAAATGGCGAAATATCAACTACCCCCTTTAAAAGATGAAAGGTTATTCGAGGAACTCACTTGTGATTTATTCAATTTTGTAGAGAATACTTCGTCATATGAAAATATAGACTTTCAGACATTTGGCGTGAAAGGACAAAATCAGAAAGGTATTGATGTCTTTTCTACTAAAACCAAAACGGTAATACAATGCAAATTGAAAAGTATTGGAAGAAAAGACGAAACTATCAGGAAAAATCTAATTCAGGATATAAATGCAGACTTAGAAAAAGCAAGGGATTTAGCGATTGATTTTGACAAATTTGTTTTCGCTTCTACATTTCGTGACGATGCTCAAATACAGGAATACCTAAATCAAATTAAAAGAGAACAGGAGCTACCATTTCATTTGTATTATTGGGGATGGGATACCATAACAAAACATATCGAACAATCAGAGACTTTATTACACAAGTATTTTCCAAAGTTTGTAAAAAAATCCAAACCTGTAAAACCAAAAATTGAATTACCGAACGGGGCATTGGGAAAAGAGCTTTCCAAGAAGAACTATATTGATTATCTAAAAAAACGATATGGCGATTGGAAGCAGATTGAATTAAACAAAAAAGGAGAAAAATTCAATTGGGCTGCTTTCACCATTTCATTGTCCAAAAGATATAAAGCGTCAGGGATTAATTATATTGATGTTCGACACTTTGATGATTTGGCATCGTATCTAAAAAGCCGAATTGATGGGACAATAATGGGAAAAGTAAACAAGTCTAAAGGAATAAAAAACTATTCTGTGTTTGAAGAGTTCTCGGAAACTGAAATCTAAAAACCTTATCTTCTAATGTATATCTCTAAAGTCAGCTTGGTCAATTATAGAAATTTTGCAAATGCAAATTTTCAATTCAATAAAGGAATAAATACCATAATCGGAGAAAACGGTTCTGGAAAGACCAATGTTTTTAGGGCAATAAGGTTGTTATTAGAAGATGCCTCCCTGCAATATGCTTATAAATTGACGGAAGGAGATTTTAACAGGTCTTTGGATAAGGGAAAGTGGAAAGGTCATTGGATTATTATCAGTATCGAATTTGATGAACTCAATAATGAGGAAGCAATTCAATCCTTGTTCATTCACGGAGTTGGAGTTACCGAAGAAGATTATGTGAAGAAAGCTACCTACAATCTTTTTTTTCGCCCTAAAGCAGACATCAGACAAAAACTTTCTGAATTGGCTGAAGGAGATATTGTTGGTTTGCAAGCTATACTTGATGGTATCACCATCCAAGATAATTACGAAACTTTCTTTACTGGTAAAAGTACTTCAGATTTTAATGACCCTAATGTATATAAAGAGCTTGTTGGCGATTTTGAGAATGTTATTTTTCCATCTACAATAGACACTTCCAAATTTGGCTCAAAAATTCCTCATCAGCTATCTGTTTCCAAAGAAATTTCTTTCACATTCATACAGGCATTAAGAGATGTGGTAAGCGATTTTCATAACAATAGAACTAATCCCTTACTAACTCTTTTGAAAAACAAAAGTGGAGAAATTAAAGAGGAGGATTATCAGCCTATCAGCGATTTGGTTGAACAATTAAATGAAAGTATTGAGGATTTGCCCGATGTACAAAATATAAGGTCAGATATAAAATCAACCATTCAGGATGCCGTTGGTCTTACTTATTCTCCATCTTCCTTATCCATTAAATCAAGTGTTCCCAATGAAGCAGAAAAACTGTTACAATCATTGAAACTTTTTATCGGCGAGCCCGGAGAGGATTATGAAGGAGGTATTCACGAATTAAGTTTAGGTGGTGCTAATCTTATATTTTTAACGCTGAAATTACTTGAGTTTAAGTATAGAAAATCAAAAGATACATTTGCCAATTTTTTGGTTATTGAGGAGCCGGAAGCCCATATACATAATCATATTCAGAAGACCTTATTTGACAAATTGGATTATGGAGATACTCAAATTATCTATTCTACTCATTCCACACAAATTTCCGAAGTAAGTAACGTTGAGAACATAAACATACTTGCGAAGAAATTAAATTGTGCGGAAGTATATCAACCATCAACTGGTTTAATACCTGAAAGCATCAATCAAATACAACGTTATTTGGATGCTGTAAGAACCAATCTATTATTTGCCAAAGGCGTGATATTGGTTGAGGGAGATGCAGAGGAGATTTTAATACCCATAATGGTCAAAAAAGTATTTGGAGTAAGTCTTGACGAACTTGGGATTAGCCTCATCAATATACGAAGTACAGGGTTTGAGAATGTAGCCCAGCTCTTCCACGACAGCCGGATAAAAAGAAAATGTGCAATTCTAACAGATTTAGATGATGCGATTTGTGATACAACAATTAATGAGGATGATACCGACCGATTAAAAAAATATAAGAGGAAAGTTGAAGCCTCTAAACAAAAGGGATTAGAGCGTAAAGCTAAATTAGATACTTTTGAAGCGGGGAATGATTGGATAAAAGTATTTTATGCCAAACATACATTTGAAGTTGATTTTGTTACGGCGGGGAATGAATGGGAAGTAAAAAAAATTATCAAACAAGTTTATACTGACCAGGACACGATTGACCAGTCTAAAACCGATATTGAAGATGATGATGTCGCCGTTTATGGAAAGCGGGTGCTTACAATGGCTAAGCAAGAAGGAAAGGGCTGGTTTGCTATAATGTTAGGCAAACATATTTCTTTTAAGACAGAAATTCCAAACTACATAGTTGATGCCATTCTTTTTGCCAAAGAAACGTACTCCAGCAATATTATTGCCGATATTATTGAATACAGGATAAACAAACATTTTGATGAGGATAATGCTTTGGACTTTTCATCTTGCAGGGAGAGCCTAACGAAGTATAGAAAAGAAGAAGCAACTTTGAATGACCTTTCTTTTGATTTAGACTTGGTAATATCAGACGACCAATTATTAACATTCATAGATAAATTAAAGTAGGCTATGTTTGTTTGGGAGAAAGGTAGTTTAAATGAAGAGCAAGAAACTGCAATTTTGGAAAATGACAGCGTACTCTTGATTGCCTGTCCCGGTAGTGGGAAAACAAGAACGCTTACATACAAAATCGCTTATGAATTAAGCCGGTTAAAATCTAAGAAAGAGTTCGTCATTGCCATCACATATACGAATAATGCTGCTGATGAAATTAAAGAGCGGGTTGAATTATTAGGAGTTGATACCACGCAATTGTGGATTGGTACTATTCACTCATTTTGTATGGAATGGGTATTGAAGCCTTACCACCTGTATTCTGAAAGATTGAAAAACGGATTTAAAGTTTGTAATTCCTTTGATACCGAAAAGCTCCTAACCGAAATATGCAAAAAATACAGTAATCCAAAAGTCACTTTTTATGATTTTCAATATTATGCTACCATTAATGGGAATTATAGATTTACATCGAAAAACAACAACCAAAATGTACACATAAAAGCTATTCTTCAGGAGTATTTCGGAATATTAAAAGATAATAATCAACTGGATTTTGAACAGATACTTTTTTATGCCTATGAATTATTAAAATCAAAACCAATTATTAGCACTATCCTGTGCAGATTGTTCCCATTTATTTTGATTGATGAGTATCAAGATACAAAAGAGATACAATACCACATTATCGCAAAAATACTAAGTGCAAATAAGGGGTGCTCAAAGACATTAATTGTAGGCGACCCGAACCAGTCTATTTACCATTCTTTAGGGGGATACCCTATGCCAAAGGAAGAGCTGGAGAAACTTTTAGGGTTTAATTTGACACAATTAAGTTTAGATAAAAATTATAGGTCATCAGAAGCAATCATAAATTACTTTGATTATTACAAAACGTTTGCTACACCCATTGTTGCTTTTGGGAACGAAAAAGGTTATAATAGTTTAATTACATATAACTTGTCGGTTTCTTTAGATAATTTGATAGAAGAAATTGCGAAACTGATTTTGTTTAATGTACGAGAGGTTGGAATAGTCCCTAACGAAATCTGTATCGCAGCACCTCAATGGTTGCAGATTGCAAGTATTACAAGAAAATTGATGATTAGGCTTCCGGATTTTAGTTTTGATGGACCAGGAATGGCTCCGTTTTCTCGGGACATTGAGAATTTTTGGTTTAAAGTTTCGAGAATAGTTTTAACAGAACCGTCGCCTTATATGTACGTTCGCCGTTTACGTTGGAGTAAAGAAGTTTTGAATGAACTTGATGCAGCTGGAGTAGATGTATCAAAATTATCAAATAAGGAGTTTTTGAAAATCTGTAATTCTATTGAAGTGAATGAAAATGATGGCTTAACTTACTTGCGTTCTTTCTTTGAACGAATTTGTGAAAGCCTAAAAATACAAATTCAGAATTTCCCGTTACTTGAAGAACATCACACATCATTTTTTGCGAGTTCTGAAAGTAGAATACAAAGGCTTATTGACGAGGGAAATCCTTTTATTGGGGAAATTGAAAATTTTAGAAAAGTTTTCAAACAAAGGGATGGAATTACAGTTTCAACTATTCACGGCGTAAAGGGAGAAGAATATGATACAGTAATAGGTTTTGCTCTTCTCGATGATTATGTACCACATTTCAATGACACAAATGGCTATGAAAATTCAAAAAAGTTACTTTACGTTTTAGCATCCAGAGCCAGAAAAAATTTGCATTTGATTTCAGAAACATCAAGAGGTATAAATTACTATAACCCAAATGGTAAAAGCCCAACTCCTCATTTGCTCGAATATAATTATGGATATTCTACTATTGAATTTAATGATTTAGATTGATATATTATTTAAGTTGATAAACAAAGGGAAGCCTATATAAACTCCCCGATGTCAAAATCCTCAAAACCATTTTTCCGCAAATTGGAAGAACCGGCTTCGGTATCAGATGATGAAAGTGTGCTGTCCAATAGCTCGGCAATCTTTTTGGAAGCATCTTGCATTGAACTTTCGAGTAGAGCAAATAATTCGGTTCCCTGTAATCTTTGAACTATATCAATCGCTGTTTCCTTTTGGGCTGGTTCCAATGTTTCTTTTTGGAGCAACACCCCCACGCTGTTTAGTTCTTCAAAGGTAACCCCCTGGGCAAAACCGTCATCGCTACTGGAAGTTCTGTACCTGTTCAAATCTTCTTCTTCCTCTGCTAAATCGGGTACATTATTACTAAACACCTCGTCCAGTTCTTCCTGCGGAATTTGTTGAATACCTACGTTTTCATTTTTGTCGTATTCAATGTCTAAATTATCGGGATTTATCTCCTGTTCCTCTATTTGGCTTTCATTGGCCGTGTTTGGCAGGGATTGGCTTCTTACAGGCTTGGGCTGACCCATAATATCGGGCAAATTTGGGTTGACTTTCTGCTCTGTCGGCTTTTTTTCCGACTTTCTTTTAATAACAATCTTGTCCTGTAAAAGCAGGACAATAACTATCAGCAGGCATATTACAATTACTATTTCCATCGCTAAAAAATTGGTTTGTTCTGTTTGTTGTAATAATCAATAATGTCTTCGCCAAATTCCTTGAAGTGATGTTCAAGAATGTTGTCTATTAAAGAGTAAAGCGTGGCTTTGTCCGCTCTTGATACCTGTACAATGCGAAGCAACCGTTCGTGATATTCGGGACGTATATACACAACTTTTCCGTGTCGTCCTGACGGAAAGTGGTTGATGAGGAATTGAGAGGGATAAAGGTTTTTCCGCTCTTTATTTTTCTGATTTTTTCTATTGCTGTTCATTGCTATAATTTTTAAAAGGTTGGCTTGTTTGCTTTGTCGTAAAGCTCTTTCATTTCCGTTCCGAAATCATCAAAATGATGCTGAAGCAAATTCTGTAAATAATCGGCAAGGGTCAGCTTGCCACCACCGAGCATAAATACAAGCAGGTTCAATTTCTGATGAAACTCTTTGCTGATATATACCGTTTTCCCTTTCCTTGCCATAAATTCCGTAGGTGTAAGGAATGTGGATTTGTATTGAGCCGTGCGTAAGGCTTTGTCTGTTTTTTTGTTTGTATTTTTCATAATCAAATGCTTTAAAAAATGGGTTTAAACTTCTCGTTAAAATCATCGGTAATTGCTTTCTCAAACAGTTCAAAATGATGTTCGAGAATATTGTCGAGGTAAGCATACAGCGGTATCTTATCTTTCCCGATAACCTGTACGATACGGGACAGGCGTTCGTGGTATTCCTGCCGGATATAGATGCTCTTGTCGCCCCGTTTTTCCATTGAGTGCGTATTGAGAAAACGTTCACCGTAGGTACTGTCCGAATTTTTCCTGGCTCTTGTCCGCTCTCTTTGTACAGGCTTCTCCTGTGCAGGCTCCTTAACTTCTTCTTTGATAATTTCTTCTCCTATGGTTTCCGCTTTGGGAGGCTCTTCAGGCGTTTCGACAGGAGGCTGTTTCATTCCTTCTTTGCGTACACCGCCAGCCATTAATGACATTACATATTCCTCGTCAATTTCAGGGCTGTTTCTTTTTTTATTTCCTTTTTCCATAATCGTTACAGTTCAATGGTTCTTAAAAATTCCTGGATAAATAAATCCAACTGACAAGCAGTCATCAGCCTTTGGTCGGGCGGTAGCAAAGAAGAACGGAAAGGCGTTTTTTCCATTGCTTCACTCTCTTTTCTGAAACGCTTGCTGTCCGTTACATAAATTTTCATCAGGGAGAAACCTAAATCCGCTATGAATTTGCCGTACAAATCATAGAGTTCCGACTTTTCACGTCTGTCCACCTGGTTCCAAAACAGGTGGATGCCTTTAATGGTGCTTCCCCCGTTTTTCATTATAATATCAGTAAGAGCCTGTGTAAAGCTCAGTGTACTTTCCACGACAACCCTGTCAGCCGTGATAGGCGAAAAAATGTAATCCATTCCCATAAGGGTATGGAGTATTCCGGCAGAGTTGACCGTTCCGGGCAAGTCGAAGAAAACTACATCAAACGGAATAGTTGAGGAACGGAGTAAATTATCGGCTTCACTCAAAGCGGTTTCCGCTTTGCATTGCTCTATCGTGTAGGCTTTCTTATTAATGGTCATAAACTGCCTGTGGGCAATCCGCTTAAAGTGTTCGTTTTCCCTTACGGCTTTCAAATCCCTTTCACGCATTTTCACTAAACTGTACTGCGGATAATCGCAATCCAACACGGCTACATTGTAGCCCATCCGGTAATGGAGCAGGCTGGCTACAAGTGCCGTAAATGTGCTTTTGCCAACGCCGCCTTTTTGAGAGGAAAAGGCAATGAACAGCGGTTTCTTTTTTGTTTCCATATCTTAAAAATTTAAAGTTTCTACTTTCTTGCAGGCATTCCATCCTGCGGACTGTCTGTCTGTCATTCCTGATTTCATTCAGGCTTCCTTGCAGGATAGCCAGCTATCTTGCTTGACTGAACTTGTGACTGTCTGCCTCTCTGCAATACGGCGGGACAGCACCCATTCCTGTTTGCTATCAGTCAGGATAGCCGTCATTCCTGTACTCCTGCAAACCTGCATTCGTTCAGGAAGTCTGTCTTGCGTGATTGCCTGCCGTCAGTCTATCACGTTTGCTTTCTTACAATCCTGCAATCTTGCAGTCTTGCAATCCGGCTTGCAGGATTGTCTGCATTTCTGAACGCTGTCTATCCGCTCTGAATGATGGTCTGATAGCGTTCCTGCCTGAAATCTGATACAAAGAACCAATGTTATTTTCCTTGTTGTACACAGGAGGCAGTGTTTGGCGTTCAAAGGCAGTGTTTGGCACTCTGTTACACTGCAATGCTTTCATAAAGAGGGCTTTACTTTGTAAAATGAATTTTATTAACGGATTTATGCAAAATCGAAATGACAAAACGGAATTTAACAACAACGGCATCGAGCCGTTTTTCCCTGTTAAAATCAATCCGTCCCGAAGGGCGGATTTTTGTGTTCACCGGAACACGGCAAGTTGTGTTTTGAGCATCTCGGAATGATTTCCGATGCTCAAAACAACTTGCCCTTTGCAGGGGGCGGAAAACACCTTCCGAAGTCAGGGTTTTGTATGGATTTAAAATGGATTAGTGATGAACGATAACAACAGTAAGCAACAGAAAAAGACCGGACGCCGCCCGAAAAAAGACCCGGCGAACATCCGATACACCATTTCCTTTAACGAGCAGGAACACGCTCGTTTTCTTGCCCTTTTTGACAAATCAGGTATGCAGGTAAAGGCGCATTTTATTACGTCCTGCATCTTTGACAAGACCATAAAGACCATTCAGATTGACAAAGGAACGGTTGATTTTTATATGCGGCTGACCTCTTTTCACAGCCAGTTCCGTTCCATAGGCGTGAACTATAACCAGATTGTAAAGCTATTGTACAAGAATTTTTCGGAGAAAAAAGCCGCAGCGTTCCTGTATAAACTGGAAAAACAAACGGCTGAAATGGCGATGCTTTGTCAAAAAATTATTCAGATAAGCGAGGAATTTGAAGCCAAACACCTGAATAAACTGCCGTAGAAATGATAGCGAAAATTGGCAGAAGCGGAAATTTATACGGGGCGTTGGCATATAATCAGCTTAAAGTGGAGAATGAGAACGGGCAAATTTTGTTCGCCAATAAGATGATTGAAACCGCAAGCGGTCATTATTCCGTTGCACAATTAGCCCAGTCTTTCGCTCCTTATCTTATTGCTAACCGCAATACCGAGAAACATACCTTACATATTTCGCTCAATCCCGACCCGAAAGACAAAGTAAGCGATGATAAATTTCGGGAAATGGCAGAGGAATATATGCGGGAAATGGGTTACAGCGAACAGCCCTTTGTAGTATTCAAACACACCGATATTGACCGCAGCCACATTCATATTGTATCGGTTTGTGTTGATGAACAGGGCAAAAAGATTTCGGACAAGTTCGAGAAAATGCGGTCTATGAACCTGTGCCGGGAGTTGGAAAGAAAACACGGGTTGATACCCGCAACAGACAAAGAGCGCAATCAGAATGAGAAGGTTTTCCGTCCGGTAGATTATCGGGCGGGCGATGTAAAAAGCCAAATTGCTTCGGTAGTCCGACACCTGCCGAATTATTACCAGTACCAAAGTTTGGGCGAATACAATGCTTTGCTATCTCTTTTCAATATTACCGCCGAGAAAATAGAGGGAGAATTACAGGGAAAGATGCAGCAGGGTTTATTGTACATTCCCTTAAATGAAAAAGGCGAAAGAGCCGGGCATCCGTTCAAGGCTTCCCTGTTCGGCAAGGGCGCAGGGCTACCTGCTTTGGAATTGCATTTTGCGAAATGCAAAACAGCTTTAAAAGACCACCCAAGCAAGCAAACCCTAAAAGCTGCCGCTACCATTGCCCTGAAAACAACGAGCGACGAGCATTCTTTTAAAAAACAATTGGCTGAACAGGGCATTAACGTAGTGGTGCGCCGGAACGATACAGGTCGTATTTATGGAATGACTTTCATAGACCATAATTCTAAAACGGTTTGGAACGGTTCACGCTTAGAAAAGGACATTTCTGCCAATGCCTTTAATGATTATTGGAACAATAACATCAAACCGGAGATAAAAGAACCTGCTTTACAGTCACCCAAAATATCCACATCAAATGATGCGGATCTTCCTGCGGAAGAACCACACCATTTGTTCGACTTCTTAACTACGGAAAAACACGAAGACGGCTTTATTGAAGCATTAGGCGGTTTGCTACCCGAAGCCCAGGGCGAAGATTACGAGGAACAGGACTTTGCAAACAAGATGAAGAAGAAACGCAAACGCCAAAGAGGTCAGAAATAGTAATTAGCCAAATACTGCCACGCAACGCCACTGGCTGCCACATTCTTATAGCCACTCCGCATAGCCTTTAAATTCACGCCCGAACATTAAAACTTATAATAATGCAGGGAGAAGACGATTTACGAGGGCTTGCCAAGATAATGGCTTTTATGCGGGCAGTAAGTATTCTTTTGGTGCTGATGCACCTTTATTGGTTCTGCTACGGTTTCTTTTTAGAACGTGGTTGGACGTTGGAACTCATCAACAAAATCTTAGGAAATTTCGACAGGACGGCGGGTTTGTTTTCACATACTTTATATACCAAAGCATTCGCTTTGGTTTTATTGGCTTTGAGTTGCTTAGGGACGAAAGGGGTAAAGAATGAGAAGATAACCTGGTCTAAAATTTACGTGGCTTTGGGTGTTGGCGTTGTGTTGTTCTTTCTGAACACACCATTGTTAAAGCTATCTCCGGCAACAGGTACTTTCCTGTATATCCTGACTATCTCGTTAGGTTATATTGCCTTGCTGATGGCGGGCGTATGGATGAGCCGATTACTTCGTACCAACCTGATGGACGATGTTTTCAATAACGAGAACGAGAGTTTCCAGCAGGAAACCAAGTTGATGGAAAATGAATACTCCGTAAACCTGCCTACCAAATTTTATTACAAAGGCAAATGGAACAACGGTTGGATTAATATTGTCAATCCGTTTAGAGCATCAATCGTGTTGGGAACGCCCGGTTCGGGAAAATCGTATGCCATTGTAAACAATTACATCAAGCAACAGATTGAGAAAGGTTTCTCCATGTACATCTACGATTTCAAGTTCGACGACCTTTCTACCATTGCATACAATCATTTGCTGAAACACCGGGACAAGTACAAAGTACAACCCAAATTTTACGTGATAAATTTCGACGACCCACGCAAGAGCCACCGTTGCAATCCACTCAACCCCGACTTTATGACGGACATTTCTGATGCTTACGAAGCGGCTTATACCATCATGCTAAACCTTAACAAAAGCTGGATTTTGAAACAAGGGGATTTCTTTGTGGATAGCCCAATTATCTTATTAGCTGCTATCATTTGGTATTTGAGAATTTACGAAAATGGCAAGTATTGCACATTCCCTCATGCGATTGAATTGCTGAACAAAAAATACGCAGATGTATTCACCATATTGACCTCATACCCGGAGCTGGAAAATTATTTGTCGCCGTTTATGGATGCTTGGCAAGGCGGTGCACAAGACCAGTTGCAGGGGCAAATTGCATCGGCAAAAATTCCCTTATCAAGAATGATTAGCCCGCAACTATACTGGGTAATGACTGGCAACGACTTCACGCTCGACATCAACAACCCGAACGAGCCTAAGATTTTATGTGTAGGTAACAATCCCGACCGCCAAAACATTTATTCGGCAGCTTTGGGGCTTTACAATTCAAGGATTGTCAAACTCATTAATAAGAAAGGACAATTAAAAAGTTCAGTTATCATAGATGAGTTGCCGACGATATATTTCCGTGGATTGGATAACCTTATCGCAACAGCGAGAAGTAATAAGGTAGCTGTGTGCCTGGGTTTTCAGGATTTTAGTCAATTAACCCGTGATTACGGCGACAAAGAGAGTAAGGTAATTCAAAATACGGTAGGTAATATATTCAGTGGTCAGGTGGTTGGCGAAACGGCAAAGAGCCTTTCGGAACGTTTCGGTAAGGTATTGCAGAAACGCCAAAGTATGACCATCAACCGCAATGATAAATCAACTTCAATTTCTACCCAATTAGACAGCTTAATTCCGGCTTCCAAAATATCTACGCTCACACAGGGGATGTTTGTCGGTTCTGTTTCCGATAATTTTGACGAACGCATTGAGCAAAAGATATTTCACGCTGAAATCGTGGTAGATAGTGAAAAGGTCGCTGCCGAAACAAAAACCTATCAGAAGATACCGCAAATCTTATCCTTTGTTGATGAGAACGGAACAGACAATATGAAACAAGAAATAGAAGCTAATTACAGGAAGATAAAATCAGACATTCGGCATATTGTGGGACGTGAAATGGAAAGGATTAAAAACGACCCGAATTTGCAGCACTTGACACAACAAGGATGATTTTTATAAAATATTTTGACAACTATTTTTTCAGCTCAAATAATAATCGTAATATTGCGATATTGAAATATAGTTACAATGGGTGCTACAAAAACAGACCATTTTACAGAACAGCAAAACCAGATTGCAACCATCGCAAAAGCGTTGGGACATCCGGCAAGAATAGCCATTATTGAATACTTACTAAAAGTTGATGCCTGTATATGCAGTGATATTGTGGATGAATTGCCATTGGCACAGCCTACCGTTTCACAGCATTTAAAGGAATTGAAAAACGCAGGGTTGATAAAAGGAAACATTGAAGGTAACTCAATTTGCTATTGCATTGATGAAAAAACATTCAACATACTGAAAGAATATTTTGGAAAAATCATTCTTACCGTAACCAATCAAAAATGTTGTTAACTCGATAAATAAAATACAATGAACAATAACGAAGAAATCAAAGAAATGGTAAGGCAGAAATACAGCGAAATAGCCTTACAGGACAAAGACACTAACGCTTCATCCTGTTGCGGTGCAGGCGGTTGCAGTACAGAAGTCTATAACATTATGAGTGATGATTACAGCACATTGGACGGTTACAATCCCGATGCCGATTTAGGTTTAGGATGCGGATTGCCTACACAGTTTGCAAAAATCAAAAAAGGCGATACCGTTATTGACTTAGGCAGCGGAGCCGGTAACGACTGCTTTATAGCCAGGGCCGAAACAGGCGAAACCGGCAGGGTAATTGGCATTGACTTTACCGAAGCAATGATTGACAAAGCCCGCACCAATGCAGAAAAATTAGGGTTTAACAATGTGGAATTCAGGCAGGGAGATATTGAGAAAATGCCCGTTACCGCTAATGTGGCAGATGTAGTGGTAAGTAATTGCGTATTAAATCTTGTACCGGATAAGCAAGCGGTTTTTGCAGAAATATTCAGAGTATTAAAACCCGGCGGACATTTCAGCATTTCAGATATTGTCGTTACCGGAACATTGCCCGAACAAATAAAATCAGCAGCAGAAATGTATGCAGGATGCGTAGCAGGAGCAATAGATAAAGACGAATATATAAACCACATTACACAGGCAGGATTTAACAACGTAACCATCCAGAAAGACAAACCCATTATTGTACCCGATGATATTTTAAAAAACTATCTGAACGATGAAGAAACAGCACTATACAAAGCCAATGCTACTATCATTCGCAGTATAACAGTGTATGCCGAAAAACCGGAAAAATGCTGCCCGCCAAATTCGGGATGTTGCTAAACACTAAAACACAATTACAATGTATAAGCATTTAGTGGAAACAATAAACAAGGTTGTCAACTTCCAGAATATCAGTGAAAAACGTAAAACCATATTACAACCGCTGATAGATTTTGTACAGCAAAAAACAGACAATAAGCTGGAAATAAATATCAATTTCATTTGTACCCACAATTCGCGTAGAAGCCATTTATCGCAGGTTTGGGCACAGGTAGCAGCAGCATATTATAGGATACCGGATGTACATTGTTATTCGGGCGGTACAGAAGAAACGGCATTGTTCCCAAAAGTGGCAGAAACATTGACTAATCAGGGTTTTAGCATCTTCAAAATTGCAGAAACTGGCAATCCTGTATACGCCATAAAGTACAGCAATAATGCTTTGCCTGTAATTGGTTTTTCAAAAAAATACGATAGTCCTTTTAACCCGGTATCAGCATTTGCAGCTATTATGACCTGTTCGCAGGCAGACGGCGGATGCCCTTTTATTGCAGGAGCAGAAAAACGAATACCTGTCACATTTGAAGACCCTAAAATATCAGACAACACACCGGAACAATCAAAGATATATTCCGAAAGAAGTTTGCAGATAGCAACTGAAATGTTTTATGTCTTTTCAAAAGTCAGTCAATAGAGCTCCAATTAATTTTATTTTGAACAATTTCAAATAACACACTTATACCAAACACGTTACAACTTTAATTAACTTTGCCTCAGTGAAAAAAGCACTCGCCATATTGTTTTTGGTTACTTATATGTTTTCAACAACTGAATTGTACCAGTTGCTGAAATTGCCCGTATTGGTAGAGCACTTTTTTGAGCATAAAGCCAAAAAACCCGAAATGTCGTTTTGGGATTTTATGGTGCTTCATTACGACGGCAACCACCTGGAAAACCATCCGCACGATGACGATTATGAGCAAGACCAGAAGCTGCCTTTTATGGCACACACCAATGTGCCGGGCTACTGTTTTGTACATACACCGCCTTTCCGGTTCGAAATAAAAAATAAACTTTACCAATGTCCGAAGCAGAAAATGCCGGCATTTGACGAAAATTATACAGCTAACGACTTCCTTTCTTCTATCTGGCAGCCTCCCAAATCCTGTTAATTTTTTTGGATTGATTGAATTGAATTTGCTTTTGCACGGACAGCAGCTATTTCCACTATAGGAAACAGAGATGTTTTGCAGAGAGATACGTTCTGTTCAAACCGCTATGCTTTTCAGGCGGCACGGTAAAACCGTGTTGTACCTGTAATTTATTTACTCCAATTGAATATTAACAGAATACAATAATTATGTTACATAAAATCATTGAGTTTTCCATACGGAATAAACTTATTATCGGGCTGTTTACCTTAGCCCTGGCCGGCTTTGGAATTTACGAAGCCGCCAAACTTCCCATTGATGCCCAACCCGATATCACCAACAACCAGGTGCAGGTTATTACGATAGCCCCTTCGCTGGGAGCGACTGACATTGAACGCTTGGTTACTTTTCCCATTGAGCAGGCAAACAGTAATATCAACGGCATTACCGAAATCAGGAGTTTTTCCCGTTTTGGTTTGTCATTAGTTACCATTGTTTTTGATGACAATACCGATGTCTATTGGGCAAGGCAGCAGGTAGCAGAACGTCTGCAAAACGTTCGGAGCGAAATTCCCGAAGGCGTGGGAACACCCGAGCTGGGACCTATCTCTACTGGACTGGGCGAAATTTACCAATACGTGGTACGTCCCGAAAAAGGCTACGAAAATAAATACGATGCCACCGAATTACGAACCATACAGGACTGGATTGTCCGGCGGCAGTTGCTGGGCGTAAAAGGCGTGGCAGAAGTCAGCAGTTTTGGAGGAAAGCTGAAACAGTATGAGATAGCCGTCAACTCCAACAAGCTGCAATCGCTCAACCTCACGATTAACGATGTGTTTACCGCATTGGAGAACAACAACCAGAATACCGGTGGTGCGTATATCGAAAAAGGGCCAACGGTACTGTATATCCGAAGTGAGGGATTAATAGGCAATAAGGAAGATATCGAAAACATTTCGGTTACTTCTACTTCAGACGGTATCCCAGTATTGCTGAAAGACGTTGCCGAAGTAAAAACCGGACACGCTACCCGCTACGGAGCAATGACCTACAATGATGAGGGCGAAGTATCGGGAGCTGTGGTAATGATGCTGAAAGGAGCCAACAGCAATGAGGTTATCAAAAACGTGAAAGAGCGGATTAAAATCATACAGAAGACCTTACCCGAAGGCGTAGTCTTAGAGCCGTTTTTAGACCGTGCCAAAATGGTCAATAACGCCATCGGCACCATTGAAAAAAACCTTGCCGAAGGTGCTTTGATTGTGGTATTCGTGCTGGTGTTGTTTCTCGGAAATTTCAGGGCAGGTTTGCTGGTGGCTTCCGTTATTCCGCTGTCCATGCTTTTCGCTATCATTATGATGAATTTATTTGGCGTAAGCGGCAACCTGATGAGCCTCGGAGCATTGGATTTCGGGCTGATTGTGGACGGAGCCGTCATCATCGTTGAAGCAGTGCTGCACAGGCTGCATCACGGCAAAAAGTTCGGAGCTGTCAGCAGTGTTTCACAAAAAGAAATGGATAGCGAAGTAGGTTCGTCCGCTTCCAAAATGGTCAGCAGTGCCGTATTCGGGCAAATCATCATTCTCATTGTTTACCTGCCCATTTTCACACTGGAAGGCATTGAGGGAAAAATGTTCCGGCCAATGGCACAAACCGTTGCTTTCGCACTGATTGGGGCATTCATCCTCTCCCTCACCTATATACCGATGATGAGCTCGCTGGTTTTGAGCAAGAAAACAAAGCATAAGCCCAATTTTTCCGATAAGATGATGCGGCGGTTGGAAAAGCTGCACCATTTTACACTCCAAAGCGTATTGCAATTCCCCAAAATGGTGATTGCTGTCGTGGTTGCTTTATTTATGATTGCCGTATTTATTCTTTCGCGATTGGGCGGCGAATTTATTCCCGCATTGGAGGAAGGCGATTTTGCGGTAGACACAAGGGTTTTAACAGGAAGCAACCTGCAAACCACCATTGATTATACTCAAAAAGCTGCCCATATCCTGAAATCGCAATACCCCGAAGTAGAAAAAGTAGTAACCAAAATCGGCAGCGGTGAAGTGCCCACCGACCCGATGCCGATGGAAGCCAGCGATATGATGGTGATACTGAAAGATAAAAAGGAATGGACATCCGCCAAAACCTTTAATGAGCTTGCCGAAAAAATGGGTAAATCCTTAGAAGCCGTTCCGGGCATTAGTACAGGCTTTCAGTTTCCCGTACAAATGCGTTTCAACGAGCTGATGACCGGAGCCAGACAGGATGTGGTCTGCAAAATTTTCGGAGAAGATTTGGACAGCCTGTCTGATTACGCCGGCCGTTTTGGCGACATCATCAAAACGGTAAAAGGAGCACAGGATGTATATATCGAACCCATTACCGGAATGCCGCAGGTTATTATAAAGTACAACCGGGCAGGTATTGCACAATACCATCTGAATATTGCTGCAATCAACAAAGCGGTAAACACGGCATTTGCAGGGCAAAGCACCGGAAAAGTATATGAAGGCGAAAAACGGTTTGATTTGGTGGTTCGTTTAGATGAAAATCAACGGGAAAGTCTGGAAGATATTCGCAACCTGCTCATTCCCCTCGCCAACGGCAACCAGATACCCTTATACCAGTTAGCCGATGTTTCGATACAAAACGGTCCGGCACAAATCCAGCGGGAAGATGCCAAAAGAAGAATAGTGGTTGGTTTTAACGTTCGTGACCGGGATGTGCAAAGTATAGTGAACGAATTGCAGGGCAAAGCCGAAAAGCAACTGAAATTTTCTCCCGGATATTATGTTACTTACGGAGGAGCGTTTGAAAACCTCAACAAAGCGAAAGACCGCCTGATGATAGCCGTACCCGTATCGCTGGTGCTGATTTTTTTATTGCTGTATTTCGCCTTTCACTCCGTAAAGCAAAGCCTGCTGATATACAGTGCCATTCCGCTTTCTGCAATCGGCGGCATATTTTTTCTGGCATTAAGAGGAATGCCGTTCAGCATCAGTGCCGGAGTAGGTTTTATTGCTCTGTTCGGAGTGGCGGTATTGAACGGAATTGTGCTCATTGCCGAATACAACCGTTTACGGCAGTCGGGCGAAAACAGCCTTACCCATATTGTGCTTAAAGGAACCCGTACAAGGCTTCGTCCGGTGCTGATGACGGCTTTTGTAGCTTCGCTGGGCTTTTTGCCAATGGCGGTCAGCAACGGAGCCGGAGCAGAAGTGCAAAGACCTTTGGCAACCGTAGTGATTGGCGGGCTGATGATAGCCACATTCCTGACGCTTTTCGTATTGCCTGTGCTGTACATTCTTTTTGATAAAATGGACTTTTCAAAGTTGAAACCGGGTAAAAAAAGTGCAGCCGTTATGGTCTTCCTTTTGATGAATGTTTCGGCATTTGCCCAAAACATTACGTTAAATGATGCCGTGGAAATGGCGGTTAAAAACAACCTGTCTGCAAAGAGCAAAACCCTGTTGGCAGAATACTATGAAAAACGTATGGCAACGGGAGCCAATATACCGCAAATGGCGGTTACCTCTGAATTTGGACAAATAAACAGTGCTACAACGGACAACCGGTTCGGCATATCGCAATCCATTAATTTCCCTACGGTGTACAGCAACCAGAAAAAGCTCCTGAAAGAAGAATGGAACGCTGCTGTTATTGTTGTTAATCTCAATAAGATTGAAATCCGGAAAACTGTTACCGGGCTGTTTTACCATATTCTGGTATTGCGGGAAAAGGAAAAAGTCCTGAACCGGTCGGACGGAATGTATGCGGGGTTCCTCGAAAAGGCAAATCTTCGTTTTGAAAAAGGAGCCAGCAACCTGCTCGAAAAAACAGCAGCTGAACTGCAACGGGAAAATATAGCCATTCAGCTAAAATCGTTGGCAAACGAAATAGAGCTGGCTAAAATACAAATGCAGTTATTGCTCAATACCGCAATACGGTATGAGCCTGTTTCCGATAACATTGTTATGGAAGCGGATTTGCACGATATAACAATGGATTTGAACAGCCATCCGGCAATACAATTATCGGCTCAGGAAATTGAAAAAGCCAAAGCCGGTGTGAAGCTCGAAAAATCGAAGCTGCTGCCCAACCTGTCCGTTGGTTATTTCAACCAGAGTTTCAAAGACCTGAACAATAACCGTTTCAGCTCGGTAGAAGTCGGCGTGGGTATCCCTGTTTTTCACAAAGCACAAAAGGCACAAATCAAAGCCGAAGAACAAAAAATACGGTTTACGGAAAATGAGCTGGCATACCAGAAAGCACAGTGGCAGAACGGTTATGAGGCAGCAGCACAGCAGCTGCAGGCACAGCAGGAGATGGTGGCAACTTACCGGCAAAAGCAATTGCCACGGGCAGAGCAGGTGTTTAAAACCGCTCAGGAACAGTTTGCTGCCGGCGAAATCAATTACCTCGACTGGGTAATGCTGAACAATCAGGCCATTCAAATCCAGAGCGATTATTACAATGCCGTTATGCAGCTTAACCAGAGCATTATCAATATTCAATACTTCATTTCAAAATAGAAAAAACGATGAAATATATAACAATCATTTTTGTTTTTATTATCCTTTCCGGATGCGGAAACAAAGAACAAGCAACCACCGCAGCAGCATCGGCAGATGCGGAAAACGTCCTTCAGCTTTCGGATGAGCAGCTGAAATCATTTGTCCTTTCATCCGTAAGCATACAGGAAAAGAACATTACGCAAACCCTCAAACTCAACGGTAAAGTTGATGTGCCGCCACAAAATCTGGTGTCGGTAAGCAGTGCATTGGGCGGTTATGTAAAATCAACAAAATTATTGCCCGGAATGCACTTTAAAAAAGGGGAAGTTATTGCCGTAATGGAAGACAACCAGTTTATCCAGCTGCAGCAGGATTACCTTACGGCAAAAGCACAACTGCAAAATGCGGAAGCGGAATATCTTCGGCAGAAAGAGCTGAACCAAAGCAAAGCCAGCAGCGACAAAGTGTATCAGCAAGCCAAAGCCGATTACCAGACTTTGCAAATCAGCGGGAAAGCATTGGCGGAAAAACTGCGTTTAATCCACATCAATCCCGAGCAGGTTTCAGTGAGCAATATTCGCCAGACGGCCAATATTTATGCCCCTTTTAACGGATTTGTAGCACAGGTTTTTGTCAATGTGGGCAAATACGTTTCGCCATCCGATGTGCTGTTTGAGCTGGTAAACCCCAACGATTTACATCTCAACCTGAAAGTATTTGAAAAGGACTGGGATAAAATTAAAGCCGGTCAGCCACTGCTGGCTTATACAAATACCAATACCGGAAAAAAGTATCGTGGCGAAATTATCCTGATTGGTAAAAATATCAGCAACGACAGAGCTGTTGAAATTCACGCCCATTTTAAAGAAGACGATGGAAAGCTGATACCCGGAATGTATATGAACGCCGAAATAGAAATTCCCGAAAGCAGGGCTTGGGTACTTCCCGAAGAAAGCGTGGTATCGTTTGAAGGCAAACAATATGTGTTTGAAATACTGGATAAAAACCGGTTTAAAATGATAGCCATACAAACAGGCAATACCGGCAACGGCTGGGTAGCCATTATAAATGGTGATGAGCTGAAAAGTAAAAGTATTGCCCAAAAAGGAGCCTATACCTTGCTGATGGCATTAAAAAACAAAGCGGAGGAAGAATGAAACCTTTAATTATTTTTTTAATCTCACTCTATGCCATAGGTCTTAGAGCCCAATCCCAAGATACATTGAATGTTAGGGTGAATGATAAAGCATATAAGTTTAAGCCTGAAAAACTTATTGTTCCGGCGATATTTGTTTCGTATGGCGTTCTTAGTCTTACCGTTGATGGCTTGAAAGAATTAAATACGTCAACAAAATACGAAAGCAGCGAACACATTATGCCCGGAGCCAAAATTGACAATTATATGCAGTATGCACCAGCCGTAGCGGTCTATGGCCTTAACCTTGCCGGTGTAAAAGGAAAGCACAATTTTAAGGACAGGACCATTATCTATGCCACATCTCAACTGGTTTCCGCAGCTCTTGTACTGCCAACCAAGCATTTGGTTAAAGAAGAACGTCCCGATGGTTCCAATAGGTTCTCTTTTCCTTCAGGTCATACGGCAACGGCTTTTTCTTCTGCCCATTTTATGTTCAGAGAATATAAAGATACAAATCTATGGCTAAGTCTTTCTGGGTATCCTGTTGCAGCAGCTACTGGGATATATCGGATTTTTAACGATAAACATTGGGTGGGCGATGTGGTTGCAGGAGCAGGCATTGGTATCTTATCCACTGAAATGGCTTATTGGTTATTTCCCATGACTTCTAAATGGCTTTCACCTAAGAACGAAAAACAATCATTTGTCATTCTGCCAACTTATCAATCAAAGCAAATCGGTTTAAATCTTATAAAGACATTTTAATTAAGAATATAAGGAGGCAAATAAAAAATTAAATCATATTAAAAATGAAAAAATCAAACATTAAAAAAATAGCCGTAGCAGTTGTATTGCTGCTCATCATCATCCAGTTTTTCGGAACGAAAAAAAACAGTACTGCGATAGCATCTAAAGATGCGATTGAAAAACACTACACGGTATCTCCTAAGATACAGGGATTATTAAAAACGAGCTGCTACGACTGTCATTCCAACAACACCGAATATCCCTGGTATAACAATGTACAGCCTGTAAAATGGTGGTTAGCCAATCATATCAACGATGGAAAAAGGCATTTGAACTTTGATGAGTTCAATAACTATACGGCAGAAAAAAAGCGGCACAAGCTGGATGAAGTGGTAGAAACTATCAATAAAGATGAAATGCCATTAAGTTCTTATACGCTTATTCACAGTAATGCAAAGCTATCAGATGCGGATAAGAAAGAAATAGAAATGTGGGTAACTGAAGTAAAAAGAGAAATTCAGTAAGCCGTCAAATAAATATGATTATTTTTAAATATTTATATCCAATTACTTATGTCCTATAATATTCCCGACCATCTGAAAGGTCTTAATGATAGCGAGGTAACCGCTTCACGAAAGCAATACGGCTATAACCAAATAGATGCGGTGCACAAAAGTTCCGCATTGGAACTGCTCCTGAACATACTGAAAGAGCCGATGCTGATATTGCTTTTCGCTATTTCGGTTATTTACCTTATCATAGGCGATTATGGCGAAGCCTTGTTTATGTTTCTTGCCATTGTGGCGGTTTCCGCTATTTCATTTTATCAGGACAACCGCAGCAAAAAGGCATTGGAGGCGTTGGAAAAGCTGAATGAACCGTTGAGCAAGGTTATCCGAAATGCACAGGTAGTTGAAATTCCGACCAATGAAATTGTTGTTGGCGACCTCTGCATTACCGAAGAAGGAAAAATGATTAATGCTGACGGCAGAATTATACACAGCAACGATTTTTCTGTTAATGAAGCTTCCTTAACCGGCGAAAGCTTATCTGTATTCAAAAGCAGCGAAAGCGAAGACCGGAATATTTATAGCGGAACCTTAACCGTATCGGGATTAGCCGTTTTTGAAGTAGAGAAAATCGGAAAAGCAACCCGCCTTGGTAAAATCGGTATTTCTATTTCGGAAATAAAAGAAGAAGCCTCGCCTTTGCAGCTTCAAATCCGCAGGTTTGTAAAAGCAATGGCTATTATAGGTATCGTTATTTTCGGAATGGTATGTGTTTTTAGTTATTATCACACAGGAAACTTAACGGACAGCCTGCTCAACGGGCTTACGCTGGCAATGTCTGTTCTGCCGGAAGAAATTCCGGTGGCATTTACCACTTTTATGGCATTGGGTGCGTGGAAGCTGATGCGTGACGGCATCATCGTCAAACGAAGCAGCATTGTGGAAACCCTGGGCAGCACAACAGTTATCTGCACCGATAAAACCGGAACCATTACCGAAAATACGATGCAGCTGAAGCATCTTTACGATTACCGTTCGGATAAGGTTTTTGATGAGAATGATTTTGGCGATGCCGCACTGTCCACACTGATTGATTATGCGATGTGGAGCAGCGAGCCGGTGCCTTTTGACCCAATGGAAAAAACCCTGCACAAAGTATATGAGCAAACACAATCCGGTGACGAGCGGAAACGGTTTCAAATGATACACGAGTATCCGCTGGACGGCAAACCGCCAATGATGACGCACCTTTTTGAAAATGCCGAAAACCAGCGGATTATTGCGGCAAAAGGTGCACCGGAAGCTATTCTGAATGTTTCTGTGCTTTCGGAGAACGAAAAAACCAAAATACGGAATATCATTAAAGCATTAGGACAACAGGGTTTCAGGATTTTGGGCGTAGCCCAGTCGCATTTTGAAGGTGATAATTTCCCCGCAAAACAGCAGGATTTCAGGTTTGATTTTCTGGGTTTGACAGTATTCTACGACCCTCCCAAAAAAGGTATTCAGGAAGTTTTCCGTCATATCTACGATGCCGGAATAAAGGTAAAAGTGATTACCGGCGATAATACCGATACTACCAAAAGCATTGCTGCACAGGCAGGCATTACCCATACAGCCGAAGCAGTAGAGGGCAAAGACATTATGGCGTATTCGGAAGAGGAGCTTTTGCAGGCCGCCGAAGAAAAAGTATTGTTCACGCGGATGTTCCCCGATGCCAAGCTGGCCGTAGTGAACGCTTTAAAAAAGAAAGGCGAAGTGGTGGCGATGCTGGGTGACGGCGTGAATGACGGTCCGGCACTGAAAGCCGCCCATATCGGCGTGGCAATGGGCAACAAGGGAACAGAGATAGCCAAAGCAGCGGCGGCTTTAGTGATTACCAATGATGATTTAGGCAAGCTGATTATCGGCATTGCATCCGGCAGAAGGATTTATGCCAACATCAAAAAAGCCGTTCAATACATCATTTCCATTCATATCCCGATTATCCTCACTGTTTCCCTGCCGTTATTTCTGGGTTGGGTGTTCCCGCAGATATTTACACCGGTGCACGTTATCTTTTTAGAGCTGGTAATGGGGCCTACCTGCTCCATAGTGTATGAAAACGAACCGATGGAAAAGAATACGATGCTGCAAAAGCCAAGAAAAATGACAGATACTTTCCTGAACTGGAAAGAGCTTGGTATAAGTATTGTTCAGGGACTGGCAATAACCGCAGGCGTATTATCCGCATACCAATATACGGTGCAAAACGGAGGAAATGAAGAACAGACAAGGGCAATGGTTTTTACTACGTTGATTTTCGCCAATATTTTATTGAGCCTCGTAAACCGTTCCTTCTATTACAGTATGCTGGAAAGTTTTAAGAACAGGAACAGCCTGTTTGCCGCCGTTATCGGCATTACCCTTATCCTTCTTTTTGCCATATTATATATTGAACCTTTAGCCGGTTTTTTCCGCTTAACCGGACTGAATGGGGCGGAATTAGGCACGGCTCTGAGTATTGCTTCCCTGTCGGTATTGTGGTTTGAGGTATATAAATGGGTGAAACGGATGAAAAAAGTATAATACGACAAGTAAAATACTAATATATAAGGTAAAAAGTTTGGTGGGATAGAAAACATCCGTATCTTTGTTAGCGAATACTAACTAACTTTTTTTAGAGGCAAAAGATTAATATGGAAAAGTTTACCGACAGACAGATAGAAATAATGGAAGCCGCAACCGCCCGAATTGATAAATACGGTATTCAAAACCTGACTATCAAAACTTTGGCTTCGGATATTGGCTTATCCGAACCGGCATTATACCGGCATTTTAAAAGCAAAAATGATATTTTGCTTGGCTTGCTCAATTATTTCATCACAGGAATGAAAAACCGCATCAGCAACATTCCTGTAAAATCGGATGCAACGGCAGGAGATGAATTGAAAGCTATTTTCCATTCGCAACTCCAAACGTTTACCGATAAACCTGCAATTGTAAGCGTCATTTTTGCCGAAAGTATTTTTCATTATGATGAGGGATTGACCAAAAAGGTTTCAGAAATAATGGACTTAATGCACCGATATGTCAAAGCAAACATTGAAAAGGGACAAAAAGCAGGACAATACAGTAAACTGATAAATGTCTCCACGCTGACCACTATCATACTTGGCGGTATGCGGTTTACGGTTTTGAAATGGAAGCTTTCGGGACATAAATCCAATCTCGTAAAAGACGGGAAAGCCGTATTGGAAGCAATTTTAAAAATGATTGAAAACAAATAAATAATTCAGAATATGAAAAAGACAATTTTATTGGGGTTGAGCGTATTTCTTTTTTGGAGCTGCAATAACAGTTCCGAAAAGTCAGCTACGCACCAGCAGGAAGAAACCCACGCAACACATCATCACGAAGAAAGTTCAGAAGCTATCGAGCTGAACAATGGTGAAAAGTGGGTAGTGAACAACGAAATGAAGCCTTTTGTATCGAAGGGTGCTGAATTAGTGAATGTGTATGTTCAGGAAAACAAAACAGATTTTAAGGAATTAGCAACACAACTGAAAGAACAAAATAATCAACTTATAAAAAGCTGCACAATGAACGGCAAGAGCCACGATGAGCTGCACAAATGGCTGCATCCGCATCTGGAATTAGTGAAAGAATTAGAGAATGAAAGCAATGCAGCAAAGACAAGTGAAATAATAGCTCAACTTCAATATTCTTATCTACAATATCATAAGTATTTTAATTAATCAAAAAAAATTCAAAAATGAACCCTTTACGAAAATTTACAATTTTTCACAGATTATTACATTGGATAATGGCAATAGCGATGCCCGTTTTATTCATTACGGGATTTTTAAGAATGTACTGGATGAATAAAAACAATATTGTGGCAATAATACAAAGTAAAACATCTGCTGTTTCTAAGGAACAAATGACGGAAATTGCCAAAAGCATTCGTGAGCCAATGTGGCAATGGCACGAAGTATTTGCCCACGTTATGATATTCGCTTTTTTAGCAAGAATAATTTATATGGTAATAAAAGGTATTCGCTTTCCCAATCCTTTTAAAAGTAACCAACTGTTAAAAGAACGCTTACAAGGATTTACATACATCTATTTCTATGCTTTTGTATTTATTTCTGCGGTTACGGGTGTTTTCATTGAGAAAGAACTTTTTACAGAATGGAAAGAAGGAATTGAAACGGTTCATAAATGGGGTATTTATTGGTTCCCGATATTTATCATTTTGCATATTATGGGAATTGCAATCGCAGAATTTTCAACTAAAAAAGGAATTACTTCCAGGATGATAGGAGGAGATTAATTCGTAATCATCAAAAAATAAGAGATATGGCAACATTTGAAAAAGAAACCGTCTTCTCACTTGAAGAAGCAATTGAATATACGCAGGGAGGCGTAATCAGTAAGCAGGTAACCAAAAGCAAGGCAGGAAATATCACGCTTTTTTCGTTTGATAAGGAGCAGGGACTTTCTGAACATACGGCTGCCTACGATGCCGTTGTTCAAATTCTTGACGGCGAAGCTGAAATAACCATCAACGGAAAGCTCTATCAGTTAAGGAAAGGCAATTCCATCATTATGCCTGCCAACATTCCCCATTCGCTGAAAGCAACTGAACGTTTTAAAATGTTACTGACAATGATACGGCAGGAGTAGTTTTCGTTATTTATAAAAGAGAAACAAAAAATTTACCTTATTATGTTAGTGAATACTCACAAACCTATCTTCATTCTGCTGATATTTATCGGGTGGAATACCGTTCAGGCACAGGAAGTATGGACACTGAAGCAATGTATTGATACAGCACAGGTATATAACAAAACCCTGCAAATCAACAGAAACCATATCAGCATCGGTGAACAAAGGGAAAAAGAAGCGAAAGCCAATCTCATTCCGAAAGTTACTGCCAATGCAGATTACAAATATTTTATAGAGTTGCCCACGCAATTAATGCCGATGAATGCACTCAATCCGCAAGCATCGGAGGGACAGTTCAGGGATTTGCAATTCGGTGTTCCGCACAACATCAATGCAAATGTGCAGTTAGCAATGCCTTTGTATAATCCGCAAATTTACGGAGCGATTGAGAACACAAAAATTGCCAATGAACTCACACAGCTTCAATTTCAAAAATCGGAAGAACAGGTTTTGTTTGATATAACAACACTGTATTACAATGCTCAAATTCTGAAACATCAGCTTGATTTTTTAGAAAGTAATCTGATAAATACCCAAAAGCTGTTAAAGAATATGGAACTGTTGAAAGAACAGCTATTGGCAAAAGGGACGGATGTAAGCAAAGTAAAATTACAAGCCGAGCAATTGGGTACACAAAGAGAAAATGTTTACAGCAAATATTTACAGGTTTTAAATGCACTGAAACTGAATATCGGTATTCCATTGGAGCGAAATATCACAGTTGTTTCGGAAATCGAACAGCAAGCCTTGACGGAAACTAATGTTGAAAATATATTGGATTTGAAAATTATCCAGACACAAAACAAGTTATTGAATACCGAACTAAATACACTGAACAAATCAAGGTTTCTACCCTCGCTAAATTTAATTGCTTCCTACGGTACAACAGGTTTTGGCTACGATAAAACGCCCAATGACTTTCTGAAATTCTATCCCATAGGCTTTGCAGGATTGCAACTGACATACCCACTTTTCAACGGTACAGTTACAAAACGAAAAATCAATCAGAAAAAATTGGAAATCAACAATAATGAACTTCAAGCCCAACTAATTTCTGATAAAACCGAAATGGAAATTGAAAATGCCATCCGTCAGAGAACAATCGCCCAAAACACCATTGCCAATACGGAAAATCAAATTGATTTAGCCAAAACGATTTACGAACAAACCATTCTGCAACAAAAACAAGGAACGGCAAACCTCACGGATATTCTATTAGCTGACAATGCTTTGCGTGAAGCACAACAAAATTATCTGAACGCAGTCATTGATTATCTGAACGCAGATTTAGAACTCAAAAAAATAACGGGAACAATTAAAAACAAGTAAGATGAAGAGAATAATCTGGATAATAGTAGGAATTGCAATCGTTGGTTTGGTAATATTCAAATTGGCAAACAACAAAAAAACAATGGAAAGTAAAGTATATCAGTTTGATAAAGAAAAACCAATTTCGGTAGAAGTGGATACCATTCGTTTAAAGTATTTAGACGATGAAAACACATACACAGGAACATTTGAGCCGAACAGGGAAACAAAAATCAGTGCGGAAACACAAGGTAAAATCAATTCCGTTTTGGTGGATGTGGGAAGTAATGTAAGCAAAGGACAAATACTCATTCAGTTGGATAATTCTTTGCTGAAATTGCAATTACAATCGGTTGAAGTACAAATTGAAGGCTTGCAAGACGATGTAAATCGCTACACCATTTTAACAGAAGCCGATGCAGTGCAAGGCGTTCAATTGGAAAAGGCAAAATTGGGGTTGAAATCTGCCAAAGTTCAAAAAGCCACTTTAAAGGAACAAATCAATAAAACAACCATCAAAGCCCCTTTTAATGGCGTGGTAACAGCAAAATTGAGCGAGGTTGGAGCCTTTGCAGCACCAGGAGTTCCACTCTTGCAAATCACAGATATAACTACTTTAAGATTTACGGTCAATGTTCCTGAAAATGATTTGGTGCAATTCCAAAACAATCAAACTTACGAAATCAGTGCTGATGTTTATCCCAACATTTCCCTTTCGGGTAAAGTAACAATGACAGGAAGCAAAGCCAATATGGGCAATAGTTTTCCTGTACAGTTTCAGATTGCCAATACCAATCAGTCAGATATTAAATCGGGAATGTTTGGGAAAGTAAGATTGTCCGCAAGCAAAACGGGACAGGGTATTGTCATTCCATCTTCTGCCATTATAAACAATGAAAATCAGGCACAGGTTTATGTTGTGAAAAACGGAAAAGCTGTTTTGCAAGCAGTCACAACTTCAAAAAACATCGGCAATAAAACGGTTGTTTCAGACGGCTTAAATCAGGGCGACATCGTGATAACAAGCGGTTTTATCAATCTGTTTGACGGAGCGAATATTACGACTAAATAAAATTAGCGAAAATGAATATTACAGAAATATCAATCAAACGTCCCTCGCTGATTATTGTACTTTTCAGCGTGTTTGCCTTGTTGGGAATTATCGGTTATAAAAATTTGAGCTACGAATTAATGCCCGATTTTAATCAGCCTGTTGTCGTAATCCGAACCGTTTACCCCGGAGCAGAACCTAACGAGGTAGAAACTTCCGTTTCCCGAAAAATTGAAGATGCACTTTCCAATTTAGAAGGCGTGGATTATTTACTTACAAAATCATTGCCCAATGCTTCTATCATCATTGCCAATCTGAAATACGGAACAGATTTGGACAAAACAATGCAGGACGCTCAACGCTATATTGACAATATCCGAAAAGATTTACCTGCCGATATTCAAAATCCCGTAATGAGCAAAGTATCGCCAAATGACTTACCAATAATGTCGGTCAGTGCCACGAGTAATTTACAGCCTACGGAGTTTTATCAAAGAATGAAAGACGATTATCTCCCGCAAATCCAACAACTAAAAGGAGTTGCAGAAATAACCATTTTAGGTGGGGAAGAACGGGAAATTCAAATCAAAGTAGATAAAGAAAAGCTGAAGCTCTACAAAATTTCTTTGGTTCAGGTAGTCGAAGCCGTTAATCGTTCGGGCATTGATTTACCTGCCGGAAAATTACAGACCGATACAGAAAATAATTCGGTGCGGTTGGTGGGGAAATTCAATACGCTTAATGATATTCGGAATGTACAAATAGCAATGCCTTTTCCGGGAAGCCCTGTTTATGTGAAGGATATTGCGGAAGTAACAGACGGTATTAAAGAAGCCACTTCATACAGCCGTTTTAATGGAAAAACAGGCATTGGTGTACTCATAAAAAAACAAGGCGATGCCAATGCCGTTGATGTGTCAAAGCTGATTAGGGAAAAGTTCCAATCCATTGAAAAACAAAATACCAATGCAGAAATAAAATTTGTAGTTACGGACGACAGCACCGATAACACCATTGCAGCCGTTAATTCGGTGGTGTTTGATTTGATTTTAGCCGTAATTTTAGTGTCATTGGTAATGTTGCTGTTCCTGAGAAGTTTCAGAAACTCGCTGATTGTTTTAGTTGCTATTCCAACTTCATTAATTACAGCCTTTGCCGTAATGTGGCTTTTGGGTTATACGCTCAACCTGATGACTTTGCTTGCAATGTCTTTAATCATAGGTATTTTGGTGGACGATGCTACCGTAGTTTTAGAAAATATTCAACGCCATTTGGATATGGGCAAAGAAAAAAGAGCGGCAGCAATGGACGGACGAATGGAAATCGGTTTTTCGGCATTATCCATTACATTGGTTGATGTGGTAGTATTTTTACCGATTTTATTCTTACAGGTTTTTGTTGCCGATATGCTCAAACAGTTTTCGGTAGTGGTTATCACTTCTACGCTTACAAGTTTATTGGTGGGCTTTACTTTAACGCCTTGGCTCGCTTCACGCATCGGGAAAAAAGAAGATTTGCAACCGACTAATTTCTTCAATCGTTTTTTGCTTTGGTTTGAACATCAGTTAGACAAATTCATTGCCTGGTATGGCAAAACGTTGAATTGGGTTTTACATCACAAGCTCATTTTTACAGGATTTGTTTTGGTGCTTTTTGTTGGAACCGCAGCAATGATGCAACAGGGAATTATCGGAAAAGAACTCATTTCAACAGGCGACCAGGGGAAATTTAGGTTCGCTTTGGAATTTGATAAAAGCACTTCCATTCAGCAAAACAACTTGGTTTCCGAAAAAATTGAAAATTATATTTTGCAGCAACCCGAAGTTGCAACGGTTTTCAGCAATGTAGGCGGACCAAGCACAGGTGTTGGGAGTTTGGGTGTGGGTTCTGCCAATAAAACGGAATTTACCATTCAGTTAAAATCTAAAAAAGAAATTAAAAATCTTTCCACAGAAACATTTATGCGAAAGTTGCGGGAAGAGCTACAGGAAGATTATTCGGGCATCAATTTTTCGATGACTGCATTGGGGTTAATTCCACGTTCAGCACCGATAGAAATTACATTAAGCGGAAGCAACTTAAATCAGGTAATGCAAACAGGCAATGATTTGAAAGCAGTAATTGAAAAAATTCCCGGTGCAGATAATGTCCGTTTGTCGGTAGAGGCAGGAAGCCCTGAATTAAAAATTATCCCCGACAAAGACAAAATGCAACGCTTAGGTTTAAATACCGCTTATGTGGGAATGAACTTACGAACGGCGTTCACAGGAAATGACGATGCTACGCTGACTGAAAACGGAACAGAATATCCCGTTAGGGTTTGGTTGGATAAATTCAGCCGTAAAGACTATGACGATGTAAAACAACTCAACATTATCAATCCAATGGGGATTCCGATTGAGGTTTCACAATTTGCAAACATTGAACAGGATAATTCGCCTTCATTGTTAGAGCGAAAAGATCGGCAACCTGCCGTAACCCTTACAGCCGATGCACTCGGAAGACCTTCGGGAACAGTGGCAGATGATGTGGTGGCTTATGTGAATGAAAACCCATTGCCCAACGGCATACAAATGACTTGGGGCAGCGACATCAAACGGCAAAATGACAGTTTCGGAGCCTTGGGTTCAGTATTGCTGATTTCATTCTTGTTGATTTACCTCATTATGGTTGCCTTATACGACAGTTACATTTATCCATTTGTAGCGTTGTTCGCCATACCTGTTGCAGCTATCGGAGCATTTTTAGCATTGAATTTATCGTTGAGCAATTTGAGTTTATTCGCTTTGCTTGGATTGATAATGCTAATGGGGTTGGTAACAAAAAACTCTATTTTAATTGTGGACTTTACCAACCAACTGAAATCCGAGGGAAAACATTACAAAGAGGCACTTATTACCGCAGGAAAAGAACGTATGCGACCAATTTTGATGACCACCTTATCAATGGCAATTGGAATGTTGCCCATCGCATTAGCAAGCGGAACAGCAGCCGAATGGAAAAATGGTTTGGCTTGGGTAATTATTGGCGGCTTACTTTCTTCATTGGCATTGACGGTTTATTTAGTGCCGATGGTGTATTACGGAGTAGATAGAATGAAAGAAAAGTTTGGTTCAAACAAAAAACAGCAATAAATGAAAGCATCAATCTTAATTTTACTTACAGTTGGGTTAAGTTTTTTCCTCTGTTCATTTTCAGAAAGTCACTTAGAAACATATTCATTGACTGTCAAAGTAGAAAAACTACAAAACTCAAAAGGCGTTGTACAATTCGCCCTTTACAACAAAGACGGTTCAATTCCTGACGAAGATTACAAGAATTATTATCGATTAGAAAAAGCAAAAATTGTAAATGCCAAATCCGAGATTACTTTTAAAAACCTGCCCAAAGGAATATACGCCGTAAACATTCTACACGATGAAAACAATAACGGTAAGGTTGATAAAGGTTTGCTTTTACCCAAAGAGGGAATTGGATTTTCCAATTATCAAACAATAGGTTTAAGAAACAGACCCGGTTTTTCCAAAGCAAGTTTTGAATTAAATGCAGACAAAACGATTGACGTAACGGTAATTTATATGTAAACCAATAGATTATGACGGATTACCTTATTCCTCCATAAATTTTAAACTTTTCAAAAGGAATATTGTAAAAAAGCAAAATTTTAAAAGAAAGCCCAAATTATACTATATAACAGATTGGTTTACTATATGGAAAAATTTTATAACAAAACATTGAGCAAATTAGAAACAGTAATCAAAGAATTAGAGATTGATGCTAATAACCCTTTACAGCGGATTGAAACCATAATATCTAAGATTGTTAACTGCCTGTCTGAAGTAAAAAAATACGTGCTGAAAGAGGGGTTTAAAGATTTGGAAGAAGAAGTTTATTTTTTTAAGTATCAGAAGCCTGTTATCGTTGCCAAACTCATTTATTACAATACTATTTATAAGATAGAAGCCAAAAAACCTTTCGGCGGAAAGCAGGTTATGGAAGCTTGTTTGAATGAAAAATTGGTAAAGCTGAAAAGGTTCAGTGACGGCAACATTGAATTTCTTAAATATTACTGGACAAACAGCACCTATCTTGACCACAAATATTTTGTACGTGGACAGCACGACATCAAATTAAGTTTAGATACTATTTTTTTTGAAACAGACCATAGATTTTCTACCTCTCACGATTATAAGGTAGCAAAAATAATCGCAAATGACAGACTACAAATTTACCTTGAAGAACAGCTAAATAGTAATACTAAAATAGAAGAGGGTTCTGAAAGCTCCCCTCTGAATTGGACAGGGAGCAAAACTGCATTAACCGAATTGATTTACGCTTTGTGTGCACAAGGGGTTCTCAACAATGGTAATGTAGATGTGAAAATTATTGCCAAAACCTTTGAACAGACCTTTAATATTGATTTAGGAGATTTCTATCATACATTTCTGGAATTGAAAGCCCGCAAGATAAATCAGACGAAATTCCTTGACAGTTTACGAGAAGCCCTTGTCAGGAAAATGGACGAACAGCACGAGAGGTAATATGTTATAATACCCCTCGTGGTAAATGAATACCTTTCGTCCTTACAATGCTCTCTGAAACCTTTGGAGCTTCTTGCTTCTGCTCGACTTGCTCCGCAGGTTCTTCTTCTTTCTTCTCCGGTGCAAGGGATAGCTGTATCTTTCGGTCAATACCCGCTAATTCGGTTTTCAGTTCGCTCAGTTGCTTTTCTTTAGCCCACGTACCATTGACCACTTCTTGAAGTATCGGTATATCTTTTTGGAACTCTGACATATTCTCCTGTTCCTTTTTGATATAGGTTGGCAGTTTTTCCAGTGCCCTCAAAAAGTTCAATGAAGCGGTTTCGGGGTCTTTTGCCATTACACCGTTATTGAACGTGTATTTGATATTTCCCTCGCCTTGCACCATAAAGCGGTTTACACGAATATCCACGCCCTCTTTTTCTGATACTTCCGTTTTTACCAAGAGTTGAAAGCCGTACAAACTTCCGATTTCTTCATATTGACCTCCCGTACGGGCTTTGTCCGCAAGCTGGTTGAGTTTTTCGCCAATCTGTTTTACGTTTACGTTTGGTGGCAAGCCGTCCAACTGAACAGCATTGATAACCGTGCCGTCCTTCCGTTTTTGTATGCGCTGCTGTAAATTTCCCCAATCAAGGCTCATACGGTCAAAGCGGGATTGCGTTTTGTTAAGTTCTTCTTTGTAATCTTCCAATTTGTATCTGGCACTCGATTTAGAACGATTGAACGCCTGTTTTTCGCTTTCCAGCCCTGCAATCTGTTTTTCTATTTTCGCTTTATCCAGCAGGTCGGTATTGCCCGACAAAATAGCCACATACTCCGAAAAATTCATTCCCGATTTTTCGTCCATACTGCCCTCATCTATCGTTCGTTTACCGAGATTATTGGATTTTAACTGGTCTATGAAAAGTTGTTTGTTGAACAATAGGTTAAACTTATAACTGTCCAATGATTTCTCAACGGCATAGATAATCACATCTACTTTATTATCGGCAAAGAATTTGGCAATTTCGTTGCCTTTTCGGATTGCCCGACCATCACGCTGGGCAAGGTCGCTTGGTCGCCACGGTGTATCTAAATGATGAATGGCAACGGCTCTTTTCTGTGCATTGACACCCGTTCCGAGCATACTCGTTGAGCCAAACAGCACACGGATTTTGCCCTCGTTCATTCCTTTGATAAGTTCCTTACGTTGATTGTCCGTTTTGGCTTCTTGTATAAAACGTACTTCGTGTGCAGGGATGCCGTGGTCTTCCACGAGCTTGCGTTTGATTTCGGAGTACACATTCCATTCGTTCGGTTTATAAGTTCCCAAATCTGAGAACACGAATTGTGCTCCTTTTTGTGCATTGAATTTGTGGTAATACTTCGCAATATTATTGGCACAATGCGAAGCCTTATTGTCGGGATGGTCTTCGTAAGCTCCGCTTACCATTCGCATATCCAGCGACATTTTACGTGCGTAATCCGTAGCAATAAGCATTTTTGCTTTTTCTTCTGATGGCGATAACGGCGGTCTTCCGAGCAGGATTGCATTTCCTGTTTTGGCAAAATCCATCAGCTTTTGGATAAAAACAGCTTGGTCAGGAGTTGGCGGTATGTTATACAGCATTTCGTTTTTTGCTGGTCGGTCAATACCTATATCTTTTGCCGTTCGGTAGTCCGTGATTTCGGAGTAGAACTGTGCAAGCTCCGGCACTTTGATAAAATAACGGAAACGTTCTTTTGCTACGATATTGTTAGCCACCGAAAATTCATAATCGGTTGTTTTTCGGGCATAGATTGCCGCCCACGCATCAAAACAGTTGATACCCTGTTTCTCTAATGCTCGTGGTCGGAGGTATTTGAACAATAAATACAATTCAGTAAGCGAATTGCTGATAGTTGTACCCGAAAGAAAAGTCGCACCCATATCCGCATCAATTCGTTCTTGTATTGTACGTATAGCGAATAGAAGGTTCATTGCCTTTTGGCTACCGTCCACGTTACCCAATCCAGCAACACGGCTATGACGGGTATTAAACATCAAGTTTTTAAATTGATGACTTTCGTCCACAAACAAATGGTCAATACCCATCATTTTAAAATCCACCACATCATCTTTACGATTTTCAATATCGTGTTTCAAAGTTTTTAATTTTACTTCGAGGTTTTCTTTCCGTTTGATGGCTCCGGCAAGCATTCCCCTTGTTACCTCATTGCCCTGTGCCTGCATCGCATCGAGGTTTCGTTCCACGCTGTCCAGTTCTATTTCGAGGATTTCTTTCTGGATTTCGGGCGATTGCGGTATCATACCGAACTGGTCGTGTGTCAATATCACGCAGTCCCAATCATTGTTTTTAATATCACCGAAAATCCGCAATCGTTTTTGTGGCGTAAAATCTTCTTTGCCCGGAAACAGAATTTTAGCGTGTGGATAAGCAGTGCGGTAGGCTTCGGCAATTTCGTGAACGTTGCTCTTCAGCCCTATAATCATCGGTTTGTGGACTAAGCCCAAACGTTTCATTTCCTGTGCAGCCGTACACATAACCAATGTTTTCCCTGCACCTACTTCGTGGTCGCATATAGCACCGTTGTTCAGTTTTATCATCCAAACGGTGTCCTTTTGGCTGGAATACAAGTCTTCAATGCCCAATGCCTTTTGGTCTAATCCCGGAAAGTCTTGATGTGAGCCGTCATAAGTCGGGCGGACGAAGCAGTTAAAGGTATCGTTGTATTGGTCGGTAAGCCTGTTTTTAAACTCATTGTTTTGGGCATGAAGCCAGTCGGTAAAGGCGGTACGGATTTCGTCAATTTTTGTGTTTGCCATTTGTATGGCTTCCATATCACGCACCTTTACTTCCTTATCATCAACCGTTATTTTCTTGGTTATATCGGGTACGGTATTTACGAGTGCGTGTTTAAGCAGGGCAATTCCGTCAAACGTCCGGCTCTGCGCCTTGACCGCATATTTATCCCATATATGAACATTCTTTTGTTTGCAGGAAACAGAAAAGTCGTCCGAGCTTTCGGAGTAGTGAATGTTCACGTCTGTATCGAACAGGTGCGAAGCAAACCTGCCATAAATACCAGTCGGTATCCAGCGTTCACCGAGATTGAAGTCTAACTCTTCAAATTCAATCCGTCTTGGTCGGGCCTCCTCTAAAACAGTAAGGCTCTGTTTGGCTTCTGCATCATCGGGATTGCTTTCAAGCCAGTTGCTTACTTCTTGTGCTTTCTCAACGACATTACCTGCAATCCAACGTTCGCCGATTTCGTATTCCTTATGTAAAGGATTGTAGAAAATACGCCCGTGCAGGGCTTCTTTCAGCGCATCGGCAGACATACTGCTGATTTCGGACATATAGTCCAAATCCACGCTTCCGTATTTGTTCAGCGAAGCCGCTAACGCTTCTTCGGGACTATCTGTTGCTATGGTTAGCGTAGAGAAACTTACGGGACGGCTGAAAATATCCGCTTTGTGTACCACACCGCCAACCATACGCTCCAGGTATGGTATTTCCTTTCCGGCACTGTCTGTTTTTATCAGCTTGATGTTATCGGCATTGTTAAGGTTTCCGTATCTTTTTACAAAGGCATCGTATAAGCGGTTAAGGTGCTCTCTTTCTGTTTTGTGTTCGGTTTGTAGTTCAGCTTCTTTGCTGTAAAGCTCGTGGTAAACATCACGAACAGCAATGTACGCTTCGGCTCTTGCTTTTTGTAAAGGCGGTAATTGCAAAGGGTGGAACATTGCCATGCCACCTTTTATATCTATATCTTGTAGATGACCCACCCAGTTTTTATCTGCTACAAGACAATCGTTTCGGTGGAACGATTGTAATTCCTGACCGTATAATGCAGGTTCAGGGATAATATTGATAATTGCAGGATTTTCAACTTGGGCAATACCGTCTATTTGCCAAAACAAATCACCGATTACTTCCTGCTTAACGCCATTGACTTGTGGCGGTTTATTGACCGTGCCGTTTGAAACAGGAGGAGTGTAAGGCTGCTGCATTATTCCACTGAACAAATCATTTTGGCGGCTTATTGGTGCTTTTCTTCTTTTGGAAGTTTGTACTTTGTTTTGTACAGCCCGCTTTGGCGGAGCAAGAACAGCTACGGGTTCATCTGTGTTATCAAACAGGTCGAAAATGCTCAACTGCTTTAATTCCTGTGGGCTTTCCTGTACGCTGATTGGTTGCGTAAAACGTGGTTGTTCGGGCTGCCTGATTTCACGCTCAATAACCGGAGGTATAGGTGTTGGCTGTATTGGAATTTGTACGATAGGCTCATCGTTCCGTTCGCCTTTGTACAAAGACAAATTCAGATGCTTCCCAAAATCATCGGAAAGCATTTGTTTAAGGTCTTTTGCAATGCCCTCAACCCCGTCTTTGTGTGTGTAAATTATAGCAGATTTTCCGTAGGGGTCTGTATCTAATTTTCGGTCAGTGTGAACAGCCCGAGTAGGTTTTTCCAATAACACATTAACAGATACATTATCAGAATTGATATAGCTTTCACAAAAACGGTTTTCCCTCCAAGAAAGCTCTTGCTTTGTACTGTCTTTTTGCAGAATAATTAAATCGCTTCCTACTTCCGTTCCAGCATAGTCAGTAAACAGATTATTGGGCAAACGGATAGCTGATACCAAATTGTTGTTTTCCATTAACGCCCTGCGAATAGGCTCATTCTTTGGGGTGTTTAATATTCCCTGCGAGGTAATAAATGCTTGTAAACCGCCCTCACGAAGCATATCATTAGCTTTCAAAAAGAAGTAATTATGAATGCTTCGGGCAGCCTGTACTTTTGCCGTGTCCTTGCTTCGGGAGTAGGAAAGGTCAAAAATGGCAGTATCGCCAAAAGGGATATTACTGGCTATTACATCATAAGTACCTTGTTCTTTTTCGGGTATGTCCTCAAAGCTGCCTATGCGGATATTGCTTTCGGGATATAGTCGTTTTAAAATCTTGCCTGTGAGCAAATCCTTTTCATAGGCGGTAACAGTTGCTTTTTGATTTTCTGAAAAAGATTGTATGAACGAGCCGATACCTGCGGAGGGTTCGAGGAATTTCTGAATGTTCAGACCACTTTCACGCAAGGTTTCGGAAATGGCATCTATAACCTGCGGCGGTGTATAAAAAGCCGTCAGTACGGAGCTTTTCATACTGTCCACATACCTGCGGTACTGTTTATCGTCTTCGGAATTTTCTTTGAGTAGTCGGTGGAGTTCCTGCGTTATAGGAAAAAGGTCGTGTTCTGTTTTCCGCCAATGGTTGATGTCTATTTCATTCTCAATGGGGTTTAGCACGAATTTAAGACCGCCAAATCCGCTGTATTGCATCATTAGCAGTCTTTCGCCTACGGTGGCTTGGCGTTTCTCCTTTTCCAAAGTAAAAGCAATCCGTAAGGCATCAATATTCTGTTGGAGATGTTGCCTTTTACTGAAGCCCATTTTCCTCAATCCATATTGCGATAGTTCCGGTTACTTCGGTATAAAGAGCATCATACTCGTAGGTGTAAGCGAAATCATCGGTTAGTTCGTATCGGTAAAAAACAGACTCACAAACAGGAAACATTTTAAGGGCGAACAGGCGCAGTTCCTCGTCAGCCATTATGGTATCAAACTCATTGCATACCACTTGGAAAACCGTATCAAACTTGGAGAAGTGCAAACTCTCAAAAAGTATGTAGTTGGCTATTTCGTTACATCGCTCAATAGCATTTCCCGAACGGAAAGCACCCTCATAAGCATTGGTAGCCCACGAAGAACGCTGGTCTATAAATTTTTGGTCGTGAGCTTTTTCGGGAAAGCTACTGTTAAGGTGTTCTTGCAGTCGTAATCTGAAATACGACAAGTCTTTTTGCTGTGTACTCATAATAATTTTTGTTTAGAATTTTGCTTGAAGCCTAAAATTAGAGCAGGGAGTAAGAGCCTTTGAAGAAGTGGCAGGATTTGGCGTTGAAAGGCAGGATTTGTTGCAATAGGGCATAAAAAAGCCTCTGAATTTTCAGAGGCTTAGTTGTCGTTTAAGAGTTGGAGCATTCTGCCGACTTCTATATCCATTCGGGAAAAGGCGAACCACTTTTTACCCAAATCTTTAAGCGAAGCTCCGATATGGTACAGTTCCGTTTGGTCGATTATCAAAAATCGGTCGTGGGCATCGGGGAATAGCTCAATCTCAATGGTAGGATATTGGCTGTTGTACCGTTGCAAATCCAGCCGTAATTGATTGCTGATAGATTTGGTATATATGGTCGCAGTTACATTGGTACTGCGTTTGCCCAATAAAGTCAGCACCGTATCGTCCACATAATTATCAAGCAGGATAATAGAACTTTCTGCACTTCGGATAATATCTGATACAAAGGCGTAGGCATCAAAAACCTGCCCGTTATAGAAAATACCTTTTTCGCTTTGGAGCTTGTCGCTTTCCAAAGCCTTAAAGATTTCCTCAATCTTTTGGTCGGTTTCTAATTGCCTTATTTCGATTTTATCCAGCCTATGAAACAGAGAGGCGTTACTGATTAACATTCTCCGCATTTCAACAAATGCGTCCATTATCTCTATACTAACCCTAACAGCGACATCTGAACGGAGTACAGCAGATAACATCGCTATTCCTTGTTCAGTAAAAACGTAGGGCAGGTAACGTCTTCCGCCTCGCCCTACGTTTGAGGTTCCAATTTGGAACCTCAAAAAATCGCTTTCCTCATCGGTCAGTTGAAAGCAGAATTTATCGGGAAATCTGTCTAAATTCCGTTTTACAGCTTTGTTCAATATTTTGGTTTCTACCTGATATAATGTAGCAAGGTCGCTATCCAGCATTATCTGTTTATCTCTTATCGTATAAATCAGATTGCTGACTTCTTTAGGTATCGTTAGTTTATTTTCCATTGCGTTTATTGCTTTTCTTTTTCTCAAACTCAAAGGAGCTTTCGGCATTTTCTTTCAGAATGATATAAGCATCGAATTTCTTTCCGGCTTTGCTCGTCATTCCTTTAATCAGAGGGGTTTTGCCATTATTGACAAGGCTTGTTACATCGGCTATGCTGATATGCACTCCGCATACATTACGGAACTGTACCCAATTACAATGTTCGTCAGGGCATTTTACAATCTTGTCACGGATAATCAATTGCTGACTTTTGCATTTCGGGCAGGTCAGTTTAGGCAGGTTCTCATTGGCAATAGAAGTTTGTAGCAATTCGTCTGTTATAGACTTTGCGTAGGTTTCCATTTCCCTTAGAAATACCCTTGCATCAACTTCGTTGTTTTCGATTTTCTGCAAAGCCAACTCCCATTCGGCGGTCATAGCCACGTCCGCAATTTTTCGGTCTTTGACTAATCCATATACCTGCAATCCTTTCTCCGTAGGGATTAAGGCTTTCTTTTCCCGTTGGATATAATTACGGGTAAACAGGGTTTCAATGATGGCAGCTCTTGTGGCTGGCGTACCGATACCGATATTTTGCAGGGCTTTCCGTTCGTCCTCATTTTCGATTTCCTTGCCTGCTGTTTCCATTGCCGACAAAAGTCCTGCTTCTGTAAATAGTACAGGCGGTTTTGTTTTCTTTTCCAATACGGAGGCTCCTTTTATTTTGAGTTCATCGCCTTTTTTTAGTTCGGGCAAATCCTGTACGGGTTCGGTATCATCATCGGAGAAGCAGCCTTTAACGGAACGCCAGCCCGCTTCCATAACCTTACAGCCTTTTGCCGTAAAATCATAGTGTAAAACCTGTAACCCCACATCGGTAATTTCTTTGATGCAGGCTTGCGAAATAGCTTCGAGCAATCGAAAGGCAATCATATCATACACGGCATTTTCCTTTGCAGTCAATGCAGACGGTATTTTGTCTGTAATCAATAAACCGTGGTGGTCGGTAACACGCAAATCATTTACAATACGCTTGTTGAAACGTCCCCATTTTACTTTAGAAACGGCTTGCTTGCAGGTTTCCCTGTCCTGCAAGGCTCTTACGAGGGTAGGGATTTCCGCCCACATATCTTCCGGTATGTATTTGCTTCCGGTGCGTGGATAAGTGATAAATTTCTTTTCGTACAGGCTTTGGACAATATTGAGGGTTTCTTCAGCAGAAAGGTTGAGCCGTTTGTTGGCTTCTTTCTGCAATCCTGTAAGGTCAAACAATAAAGGCGGTTGTTCTGTAACGCTTTTGGTTTCTACCGATGTAACCGTTGCCGTTCCGCTTCGCTGAATAGATTTCAGCGTATCATCGGCAAGTTTTTGGTCGTCCCATTTGGTTTTTGAGATACTTTTAAAATCTATCAATTCTTTGTGGTGCAATAGCTGTATCTGCCAGTAGTTCCTGACCGTGAAATTTTTGTTTTCCAGGTAGCGTTTGCAAATCAAAGCGAGTGTAGGCGTTTGTACTCTGCCCAATGAGTAAACCCCATTACCTACGGCAATACTTAACGCTTGCGTGGCATTGATGCCAACGAGCCAATCGGCACGGCTTCTGCCTTGTGCAGCTTGGTACAATCCGTCAAAGTCTTTTCCGTCTTTGAGGTTATCAAAGCCTTGCTTGATTGCTTTTTCGGTTAATGAACTAATCCAAAGGCGTTCAAAAGGCTTGTTACATTTCAGGTACTTATAAATATACCGGAAGATGAGTTCGCCCTCACGTCCTGCATCGGTAGCCACGATAATGCTGTCGCTTTTATTGAACAGTTCTTTAATGACTTTTAATTGCTTCAATGCCCCTGTATCGGCTTGGTAGCTTTTGTCCTTTTTAACTTTCCGGACGGTTAGTATAAACGGGTTTGGCAGTATCGGCAATGACGATTTATCAAAGCCCGAAATACCGTAATCTTCGGGCATTCCCAATCCTATCAAATGACCGAATGCCCACGTAACAAAATAGCCGTTACCTGTCAGATAGCCGTCCTTTTTCTCGGACGCACCCAACAAGCCTGCTATTTCTCTTGCTACGCTTGGTTTTTCTGCAATTATTATTTTCATATCACGTTACACTTTTCTGCTTTTGGATTTTGCGGGAGCTTGTGGTTTCTCCTGTTTCTCCTGCTGTTGTTTGTTTTTCGGTGTTTGCTGCCCCGACTTCAAAGGCTCATTGATTTTTTTGGTCGCTTCGTTGGTTTTACCCTCCGAATTGACTGCAACCTGCGTTTTATTGGCTTCGGCAGGTTTTGCCTGTGCCTTAACCTGGCTTGGAAACTGAAAGTTTGTCTTTCCGGTTTCGGCATTGAAAGTGATATAACCCTGATACGGTTGTCCTTTCTTATCTCTCAACCCGTCGATGTAAACAGTTTGCCCGTTTTTAAAATCCTTGTATTGTTCATCCGTAAGTTCCTTTCCTCTGAAAGTTCTTGGAGCTTCCTGCAGTTGGCTTTGCTGATTAGTCTGCCCGTTGCTTTGAGTTTGCCTGTTGGTGTTGTTGCGGTCAAACAAAAACTCCACATAACGCTTGTCCGCATTAAATTGTATCGTTGCCGAGAACTCCGTTCCTTTTGTGGAAATCATACCGTCTAACTTTAAGGGCTTACCCTCCATTAAGGTTTGCTTTTGGGCATCGTCCAATTTCACGCCCTTAATTTCATCGGGAATTTTTATGAAATCCGTTCGCAGTGCAATTACATCGTTTGTCAGCCTGTCTATACTGATAATGGACGGCATCAATTCTCCTGTCTTGGTATTTTTCAAATCAACCACACGCCCCATATTGCCCGTTTCAAGCAGGTTTTTCTTGTCCTCATCCGTAAATTTGTGTCCAAAAAACTCAAAATGTAGATTAGGCTCTTTTTTGATGCCGTGTATTCCCACAACAATTTTTCCGTCTTCGGCTTGCTGTAATGACAGTCGGGCATCTGTGCGGAGAATAGTACCTCCAAGATTAACCCCTATCGGTACGAGTTCATTGGTTTTATAACCTTTCAATAAAGGTTCAAGCAGGTTTCTCTTTTCAAGGTATTCCTTGCTTAATCCGAGATTGGTCATTGTGTCCCAATCAATCTGCTCCGGTTTGTAGCGGTATTCGCTTACATCCGGCGTTGTCTGTGCTGTTTCCATATTTTTTTGATTTTCTTGTTTTTTATCCTGTTGAGGTTCCGTTTTTACCTCGTGTTCTTTCATCACTTTTTCGCCTTCGGGAGTTGGCTTATCTACCTGCTTTTGTATTTCCTGTGCTTTCTCAACGGCGATAGGTGCAGGCACTTTGAAAAATGAAAAATTGGTAGGGTTTTTCAGTTGACTGAAAAAATTGGAGAAGAAGTTGGAAAAGAAATCACCGCTTTTGTCCACACGCATAAACTGGTTTTGGTTTTTCTTCGTGGGTTCAACGGTTTCCATTTTCCCGTTTTTGTCAATGTTTTTTACCGCCTGGATTTTCATTTTTTCTTTATCCAGCACGAGCAGTACGTCCGATAGCTGTTCGGGCATTTCCTGCGTATTTGTTGTTTCTTCGCTCATAATCTGAAAAATTTAAAGTTCACCGCCGAAAGTAAATGAAGCGTTTACAGCATTGCCCGAAGTGGCACTCAAAGGCAGCCGTTGGCGTTCATTGGCTTATTGCTTGGTTGCGGGAGGGCTAAAGCTCTCTCTGATGAATTGATGCACATCGGACAATTTGTAGTACAATTTTCCGCTTATGGTATAATAGGGCAGTTTGCCAATAGAGCGATACCGTTGCAGGGAACGGTTGCTGATTTTCAGCATCTGAAGCAAGTCCTGATTATCCAGTAATTCTTCGCCATCTATGCTGTTACGTTTCTTTTGCAACTCGTCTATATTTCCGCCCAAAATATCAAGGCGACCCATCAGGCGTTCCATCCACGCCAAAAATTCCATTCTGTCAATATTCATAGAAATATACTTTTAAGGGTTCATACCTACTTTTTATCTGTTTTTAGCTTTCTGCCTTTTTCTAAATAGCTTTTGCCTTTTGTCATAAGCTCCTGTACAAATTCATCGCTGCTTTGTATGGCATTGGCGTTGAGCATGTCCTTGATAGCCCCAATGGTGTAGAAATACTGACCGTAGATTTTTGAATAAGCTATCTCACCTTTGGCACGCATACGCCACAGGGTTTTTTCGCTAATGTGCAGATATTGGCATACTTCGTGGTTGTTGAGCCACAGGTCGTCATAACTCTTATCCTCCTGTCTTTTCAGATATTCGGCTATGGCGTTTATACGGCTGTTAAGCTGTTGCCACGCATCTTCTTCAATGGTTATTATTTTCATTGCACAGCATTTAAAGTTTACTATGCAAAATTGTTAAAGGTGGCAGGGTTTGTCTGCCAATCCTTGCCAATTGATTTGGCGGTTTTTTCAAAATTTTTGCAATTAGAGAAAACCCTTGTTTTATAAGGGTTTCAAAGGATTTGGAATTGATTATGACATTATATTGGCACGATTTGCCAATTGGTATATATGGGCAAATGATGTAAACAAAAAAGCAGCACACGAAAATGTACTGCCTTTAAACAAAAGCCCTGTATTAATCAGAGGTCTTTATCCATATACTCTTCGAGGGATAATTTAAGCTGGTCTAAAAATGCAGTTCGGGAACCTGCTCTTGTTTTCATTCGGTGGAAAGAGTGATGAATATCGTTTAGGGGAGTTCGGAACAGCACTTGGAAAATCAAAGCCAGTTTGCGGATACCGATTTTCCCATAGGAAATTGAATTTGAAACATACAGCGCATATATCAGTTCGATAAGTGCATTTTGTGAGTTAGTCCAGGAAATATCTTTGTTGGTATCTCCATTTATCAGAACCATATCGGGATTTTCTTCGAGATTTATTTTGGCAAGCAGGTAGGTATAGAGTAACTCGTTGGCAACAATATAGGCTATCTTGTTATCATAGTAGGTTGAAAAATTAAGGTCAATTTCAAATACGCCGCTATTCAGCCCATCGTGGTAATTGATTTGCCCGAGCCTGAAATAACTATGGTCGCGGTCAGTCCTCCCGGCACGATAATAACGGTAAAAATCCGTATTGCATATACTTTCTTTATACTCTGATTTGAGCAATTTTAATTCGTTCTCGAAATAGCTATAATACATCTTGCCATTACTCACGGGACAAGTCGTTTCAATACGGAATACCTTATTGTAATAAATGAGCTTCCCTAAAACCTGCGGCTTGATATTCCTGAAAAAGTCTATTTCCTGCTGTTCATTTTTAAATCCGGCTTGTAACACTTCCGTTTTTATGGCGTACAGCATTTCTTTTAGGAATATCGTCATTTGATAAGCCTCTTTCGCCGTTTGCATCATTTGGGAAGAAAGTTTGTCTTCCTGATGTCGGATTTGCGATAATATTTTACTCAACACGATTTCCATAGCATATTCTTTTTAGAAGTTATCACCATTTGTTTCGGAGTAACCTTTTTGTTGATATGCCAAAATTTGAAAATAATCAGTAAACAATTTCCACAGTTGCACCCAAGTTGGGAAAGATTTTTTTCGGGTATCAACCGAAATACTGACGGGAAATGCAAATATGATACACAAAAAACAAGCGAAGTTATAGTGATAGCTTCGCCATAATTATTACATTTGCAGTATTGATTTACAAGGTAATCAGAAGAAAGGGAGTGCATTAAGCACCATTACTAATTCGTTACCGATTGAGTTTCCCACTCTTGTAAACTACTATTTATTAGCTACTTTGAGCTATTCTAATCTTTTTGGTCAAAAAAATATTAAAAAGAGCAGAACAACTAAAATACAATGGACGGACCACACCTGGAACATAGCCAGGGGATGCACTAAGGTCGATCAGGATTGTAAGCATTGCTATATGTATAGGATGGGCGAAGGCCTATTTAATTTTGATGTTAAAAATGTAACTAGAACAAAAGGGGCATTTTATAGCCCATTAAAAATAAAAGATCCGAGCAAAATATTTGCCTGCTCTCTAACTGATTTCTTTCATCCTGAAATTGATAGCTACAGGTTCGAGGCGTGGGATATAATCAGAAAATGTCCTCAACATACCTTTCAAATCCTTACTAAACGACCTGAAAGGGTCGTAGATCACCTGCCCGAAGACTGGGGAGATGGATGGCCGAATGTTTGGATCGGAACCAGCATAGGCAGCCAGGAGGCTGCTAATAAGCGCATACCGGAATTGATGAAAATCCCAACGAAGATCCGCTGCGTATCTATAGAGCCTCTTCATGCGCCAATTAGCTTCTACGATGATGCGCTGGAGCAATACTGCTGGGAACGGGAGCCAAATGGTAACAAAAAACTTGTAATAAATCTTGACTGGGCCATCATTGGTGGCGAATCTGGTAATGAAACAGGCAAATATCGGTATCGCCCTTGTGAAATCGAATGGATCGAACAACTGGTCAAAGAATGCAGGAAAGCCAATACTGCCATTTTTATAAAGCAACTGGGAACACATCTGGCCAAGAAAATGAAAATGAGCGAAAGGCATGGAGGCGATTTTGAAAACTTTCCGGAGCATTTGCAGATACGGGAATTTCCAAAACAAGGACAGGTACACGAGTTAATAATAAAAGATAATGCAGCATGATTTTAAAAATGGCCCCGTTAACACCGGGGCTTACTTTTCGTAATATGAAAATTCTATTACCAGAACATTTAACAATCGCAGATATACATGCAGACGGATACGATTCGATACAGAATTATGCTGAAAATAAAATGCTGCGGTTTATATCCCTATTTCAAGAACTATGCATGAGAGGGTATTATTTTTTGGGCAAGGATGAAGTTGAAATTTACTCTCCCATACTGCAACGCATAAGCAAGGATTATGTGGCATATGTGGCTTTATTGGAAGATGTCAAAGTCTTAAAAGTTAATCATTATTATATGCCCGAAATAGGATGCAAAAAATACTCATATGCACTGCTTTACGCCGAAAAGTATTTTTTACATAAGATAGAAAGAAAGAAGATAGGGAAATTTATATATGATATTAATTATAAAGGGAAGAAAGAGTTAAAGAATAATTTTGAAAATAGATTAAATGAACTTTTTTGCTTTTTAGATTTTGATGTTGACCGAGCATTAGCTTATTCTGACCAACTGAAAAAGAAAAGAATAGCTACTCCTGAAATAAACCCTACAGCTAAAGTCTGGCTGCAAACTTCAACAGGTAAATGGTATAAGGGTACAGAGCCCAGTCCTAAAGATGTTGAGGAACAGCATAAATATGAATTATGGCAAATTGACAAGTGGGAGGATCAGGTGTTTGATGGAAAAAGAGATATAACAGGTTATAGATTTCATTCCTTATTAACAAGGTTGCCCAAAGATTTTAAGCAGTTCGTTAGGTTTGGCGGGGCCAAGGAAAACCTATTTAGCCTGGATATTAAAAACAGTCAACCGTTTTTCAGCTTAATAGTAATGAACCCGACATTTTGGTATTGTCCCGACATGACGGAGGATTATAAAAAAGTGTACCGGCGATATTTTGGAGAGCTAGCAGACCATTCCCAAATCAACCTCCAAACAATCGGGATGGAAAATGCTTTTTCTGCCGCAAAATATACTTATATCATAAAATGCATCTCAAAATTAGGGGCAGATTATACCCTTTATAAAGAAAAAATATTATCAGGTAAGCTATATGAAGGTATGCAGGAACATTATCAACAAACGCTACAGGTTTCATTAAGAAGAGATGAGGTTAAAACCTCCCTTTTCACAACCATTTTTTCATCCAATAAGTTTATGGGCCAGAAAGATGCCAGACCGAAAAAGCTTTTCAGCCAAATATTTCCATCTGTATATAAAGTAATAGCGGCGATTAAAAAGGGGGAAAAGTATTTTCAGGAATCGAGCATAACAGATAAACCTTATAAATTATTTAGCATAATGCTACAAAGGATAGAAAGCCATGTCGTGCTGGATAATATTGTATCGAAGTTAATCAACAAATATCCCAATATGCCGGTTTATACGATCCATGATAGCATTTGCAGTACAGAACGGCACATGCCTTTAATTAAGCAAATTTTTGAAGAAACAATTTTTACAACAACCGGCCTAACGCCAAAGTTCAGCTTTGAGTGTTGGCAAAAAAATATAGAAAATGAAGAATAATTTTTACGTCGTATGGGTAGGCCGTGAGGCTGGTATATTTAACTCATGGGAAGAATGTCAAAAGCAAACTTTAGGCTACGAAGGAAGCAGATATAAAAAGTTTGACAGCGAGGAAAAAGCTAATAAAGCTTTTGCAGGTAAGTGGTACCAGTATTACCCAAATTCAAAAAAGATAATCAACCCTGTTGAAGAACAAACAGAACAAGCATTTGTGGCAGATAGCTTTGTAACTACGGCGATTGTTGATACTAAAACAAAAATGACAACTATTCGCGTAATTCATACAACTACAAAGACTGTAGTACTTGAAAAGCAAGTAAAATACGGCACTTTAAACAATGCCAAATATATTGCTATAGTTGAAGCTTTGAAATATTGTCAGTGCAATACATTAACAACGCCGATATATTGCGACAACGCCAATATAATTGACTGGATAATGAAGTACCGCGCACCAGAGATTAAAGCAACAGATAAAAACAAACAATTCTATACTCTTTATGCCAATGCCATGCATTGGGTGCAAGATAACGGCTACCCCAACCAACTCCTAAAATGGGATGTAAAATCATGGGGTATGAACCCGGCAGAATAGTTAAACCATAAAGTGAATGCCCGTGTAAAAGCGGGCATTTATGATTTTAATCACCCTCTTCCAAAGTACTCCCCCCACTTAACCCCGCTCAGCATCGGGCAGGGGCAGGACATCCCCCCTGCTTTATTATCAGGCCGCTTGAAAACAGGCGGCCATTTTTATTAACCAAAAAATTATAAACAATGGTAACAATCGTTGCAGCCCACCTCAGAGAAGGTGGCGAAGGAAATTTTATGTCGTTAGAACTACAGGGAGATGTTGAACTGGTCCAAAGCATGAACACGGGCCGTTTCTATGCTACTTCAAAAAAATGTTTTATCCCTTCCACATTTACAGAGCAGCAGGCCAAAGCACTCATCGGAAGACAATTGCCTGGCTCTATCATCAGGGTGGATGCTGATCCTTATGAATACACTGTCCCTGAAACCGGTGAAGTCATTGTGCTTTCACACACTTACACATACTTGCCTCCCCATTCGCAAAGCACCACTATTGCAGAAAAAGAGCCGGAGTTAACCTGATTTAACGCACCCACTTATTACACGCAGGTCAATAACAGGCCTGCGTTTTTTATTCATTTTAAATCTTAATCATGCACATTCAAAAAGCAGAACGAAAACAGGTAAAGCTGCGGCTTAACATTTCAAGCCCCAGCGGTTTTGGTAAAACGTATGGAGCCTTGCAAATTGCTTATGGTCTTACTTCCAGTTGGGAAACCATCTGCGTAATAGATACCGAAAACCGCAGCGCATCACTGTACAGCCATTTAGGCAATTTCAATACCATTCCTTTAAACCCACCATTTACTCCTGAACGCTACATACAAGCTATTAAAATTTGCGAAGATGCCGGAATGGAAGTTATAATTATAGATTCCGTTTCCCATGTATGGAATGGTGAAGGCGGTTTATTGGAGTATCAGGCGGCATTAGGAGGCAGGTATCAGGACTGGGCAAAGGCAACGCCATTATATCAAAAATGGTTAAACACGATCCTACAATCAAAATGCCACATCATTACCACTACCCGTAAAAAGCAAGCCTACAACCTTGTTACTGAAAATAACAAAACGAAGGTTGAAAAGGCGGGGCTTGATGATGAAATACGCAATGGTTACGATTATGAAATGACCCTTGCTTTAGAAATAATCAACGGCCAACATATAACCAAAGCATCTAAAGACAGGACACAACTATTCACAGGTAAGCCTGAATTTAAAATAACGGTTAATACCGGCGTTCAGATAAAAGACTGGTGTAACCGAGGGAAGACAGACGACCTGGCTGTTATGATAAATAGTTGCCAGACCGTAAAAGAACTGGTCAATTTATACAACGCACAACTTCCTCCAATGCAGGAGCAATACACACAGCAATTTAACAACAGGAAAAGAATGCTGCTTGCTGCATCCAACCATTTTTCATCATCCATAAAGCCATCATAAAATGGACCTTATAAAAGTGAATAATTATCCCGCCGTCATAGCGCCAATAGAGGCTGTAACGCAGGAAGTAAATACAACTGATGCCGTAAGTGATAGTATTTGTACAAATAATGTTTTTATTGAGGCCAATACCATTCCCTGCTCCTTTTCTGAAATGAAACAAAATCACATCATCCCCTCCTTTGCCAAAGACGGCGAGGCGCTGATCTCCCATACCGACTTTATAGAGGTAGTTATGGATAAAGCTGCGGAAGTTTTTTATGAGGAACAAATACTTGATCCGGTTATCCGACTAAGCCATGAGATACAAGGCCGGATACCATCTGCAAAAAACAAACCAACCAAAGAGCTATTACCCCACGAAAGAACGCTCTATTATGAACGGATGATGTTTGCAATAGAAGTATCTACTATCAGGGATAAGGTAGCTGGCAATGAGCTGTCTCTTACAATCGGCGGTGTTAAAAGTTATTCAGAGGACAACCTGTATAGCAGATCCGGAGCCGAGCAGCATTTTAAGCTGTTCATTGGCTTTCAGAATAAGGTATGCACCAATCTTTGTATCAGCACAGATGGTTTGTTGGGAAATATAGCTATTAAAAACCTCGATCAGCTTGGCATGTACGCAAAGCTATTATTTGAGCAGTTTAACTATGGACTGCTACTTACCAGCCTGCAAAGTATGGGCAGGCAGGAGCTGACGGAAAAACAATTTGCCACTTTAATAGGCAAATGCAGGATGTACCATCATTTGCCCAAAACCATACAGAACAAATTACCTGTAATGCAGTTCGGTGAAGTGCAAATAGGCAACGTGGTGGGCAATTATTATAGGAACAGGGATTTTGGTTGTAACGATATCGGCACTATTGACCTGTGGAGGTTATACAACCTGTTTACCGGCGCAAATAAATCATCGTATATAGATGCTTTTGCTTCCAAATCGGTTAATGCTTTTTCTTTTGTAGATGGGCTAAGAACAGCCATGCTGCAAAAAGAAAATCACTGGTTTTTAAATTGATGCAGATGAGCAAAGACCGACAAGGCAATATTCTTCGCTATTGCAGTAATAATTGTGTAATGGTCATTAACAGGCAAGGTAGCATAAGGGAGGTATTTACTCCTTTCCTCGTTACTGCGGTTAATAGCCTGCCGGGGCGTAAAAAAACCTACATCGTAGAAGAAGTGCTAAGCTCTCAAAGAGGCGAACTGGTTTATGTTATCAATGGCAACCGGTACCACTACGCACAGTTTTTAATCACCATCAATTTTTGAGAGAAGGTATGCTGTATTTTCCGGGGCGTGGCATTGGCTGCGCCTCCCTTTTTAGATGGCTCGCCCCGAAAGCCCCTAAAATTGGTGCTATGAGGTGTCAATAAAAAGCGCTTGGCAAATATGCCCATTTATTTCCTTTTTTTTATATTTATCAAATAATATTAGCTGAATATGAAACAGTTGCAGGCAGGATACATACTTGATTGCGTAAAGGAAACATTAGAAACAAAATACGCACCGACAGAAGTTCAAGGACTTTTGACGCAACTTTCCTATTTTGACATTGACGTAAACTCAACTGCTGAACTCAAAGACAATTCAAACTTTGAACAAATACTTTCAGTTGCTCACAACATCATTTCAAGAGGTTTGCCAACGAGACCAACACTTTGGTTGGAAAGCAAAATTTTGGATGTTTTGGGCTTAACTCAGCGAGATGAAAAAGAGTTCGAGGTTGGTAGCATTAAGCAAAAATTAATAGTTAAAGATTCATTTCCAGAAAAACTATTTAAAGCATTACACATTATTGACCCTGATTTGAAAGATAATAAAATTTCAAAGTATCAAATGCCCTCTTGGGAACAGTTGGGAAGTAAATATGAAGAAGAATTTCTCTATGAACAATTGCCTAAATATGCCTCGCCAATGTGGATACAGCTTTTTGAGCCACAAAGAGAATTGGAAAATGTTTTACGCTTTTCAACAACAATAGAAGATGAAGTAGATCAATATCTGAATGGACATACACAAATATTCAACCAACAGCAGTTAGACTTTACAGTAGAATTTCCTTATAAAATAAGTGAGAGAAGAGGGTTTGTAGTTGAAATTGATGGAAGCCAACATACAGATGACCGTCAACAAACTCATTTGGATTTGTTAAGAGATGAAGCAACAAAAAAAGCAAAATGGGGTAAAGCATTACGCATTAAAACAACTGAATGGGATACTATTTCAGAAAAAATAGAATGCATAAGACAATTCGAAGAATTAGGTTGCTTTAAAGTTTTTAAGCAAAATTTTGAAAATCCGCTTTATGACGAAAAAGAAGGATTGACTGCATTGGAGTTGTCTTTAATTCCTTTTGCAGTAGCACGAATTGAAAAGACACTTATCCATTTACTTTTTGAAGGCAAACTAAACATCAATGCGAATGAATGGAACATTGCCATAATTGAGCAAGACATTCCTTGCGGTAATTTAGCAATAGAAGATTTTGAGGAATTGATTAACTCACTTCTGAAATTAAAAGGCGATGCAGAAAAGCTGCCCAAAATCAATGTGTTTGTTGAAAGAAACGAAAGATTTGCTAACGCAAGTCTTCGTTCTACAACCAACATTGACAAAAACAAGAAATACGATTTACTGATTGATATTTCTATTCTTCAAAGAAACGGTTTAACTAAAATAAATGATAGTGTTAATGCCACGACAAAGGTTTTAATCCGTTCTGCACATTCGCCAAAAAAACACCGGAGTTTTAGAACTACAGATTTGATAAAATATAAACCTCTTGGACAAAAAAATACTCAAGAAAACAAATTCATTGAAGATGAAGAACAGGTTGAGGTATTAAAAAAGTTTGTACAAGATATATTCAGAAAAACAGGTTTCAGAGCAGGGCAAGTTGAAATCATTAACAGAGCCATTCAAGGGTTAAGCGTAATCGGCTTGTTGCCAACAGGTTCAGGTAAATCTTTGACTTATCAACTTACATCGTTGTTGCAACCGGGAATGACGATAATTATTGACCCGATTAAATCGTTAATGAGAGACCAATTTGAGGGGCTTTTAAAAAACGGAATTGACGGAGCGGTTTACATCAATTCTTCCTTAAATCAAAAGCAACGGAAAATTGCATTAGAGAAAATCAAAAAAGCACAAACCATTTTTGCCTTTGTTTCGCCTGAAAGATTGCAGGACAATACGTTCAGAAAAGAGCTTTTTGAAACAAGCAATTTGTATAATCATTATTTCAGTTATTGCGTGATTGATGAGGCTCATTGCGTTTCGGAATGGGGACACGATTTTAGAACATCTTATTTGCGTTTGGGGGTTAATCTTAGAAAGCATTGTTTGACAAAACAAAAACAATCTGCACCTTTCTTTGCCTTAACTGCTACGGCATCGTATGACGTTCTTTCTGACATTCAACGAGAACTTGGTATTCCCGAAGAAACAGCAATAGTAAGGCTTGAAAAATTAGACCGTCCAGAAATTCAATTTAAAATTATTGATATAACTGCCGACATCAAACCTGAAAACGGTTTAGGTTGGGGAAATAGACAAGCGTTGGGCGAGGCAAAACAATATCAGCTAATCCAACAGCTAAATAAGATACCCGAATATTACAAGGAATTTTCAGACACTGAAAAGATAATTGAAGATGCCAAAAAGCACTTCAACGAAACAGAAGGCAAGGAAAGAGACATTCGCTTACCCAACTTTAATCCTAAAACATTTTATGAACAACAAGAAAGGGAAAGCAATGCAGGTTTAGTTTTCTGCCCACATAGAAATTGGTATTTCGGTGTAATGGACAATGCAAGCAAATTGTCAAACCAATTTGAGAATATTAAAATCGGAACTTTTTTAGGAAGTGACGGAATAAAGGAACGAGATAATGAAAATGAAAAAAGCCAATCGGCTTTTGTAAATCACAATTTGGATTTGTTGGTAGCAACAAAAGCGTTTGGAATGGGAATAGACAAACCGAATATTCGCTATGTCGTGCATTTCAATTATCCGAGTTCCATTGAAAGCTACTATCAAGAAGCAGGTCGTGGCGGTCGTGATAGAAAATTGGCTTTAGGTTTGATTTTGTTCAACAAACAGGAAGTTACAACTTCTGAAAAAACAGAAGCCGTATCGGAAGACGGAGAAATAACAGAAGTAATTGAAGAAAGAACGGCTTCTATTGACAAAGACATTTTACAAAGTTTCCATAGAAACAACTTTAAAGGAATTGCGAAGGAAAAACGCCTGTTAGCTGAACTTCTAACCGAAATAAAGTTTCCTTCTCACAGAGTTACAAACTATATAGAAGAACTTGTTTTTGAAGAGTTTTCGGTTTCTGTCAGACTTAATGCCATAACAGGTAATACAGGCAGACAAGTTTTGTATATCAATCAAAATTTTGGAAGTATTTATTTAGACAGGGATAACCTGCCTTTCTATCCTGCACAAAATCCGCAACCAGAGGCAAGTAAAATCGCTAACTTTATTCAGAATATCATATTAACAGAAAAGCCAATCGGACTAACTGCATTTTCGTGGCTTACTCAATTCACAGAAGCCGCATCACAGCCTGGAATTGAAAAATTATTAGCAGACACAAATTCAAGAGATGATTTTCAAGTAATCATTCCTTTTACAAACAATGTAATTGAACGAATTGCAAAATATCTTATAGAGAATGGAATTGCGTTTACCGAAAGAATGGTAAAAGAAGCACAGAATTTTTGCAATGATAAAGCTGAATTTATTACCAACTTGGAAAAGCAATTTGAAAAGGCAAATGACAGACAAGCCATTTCAATACCCGAAAACCTAAAACCGACCACTGAGAATTTATTTACTCAAATCAGAAACGAAGAAGACACATATAAAGCCATATACAGACTTTCAATCATTGGAGTTGTGGACGATTATACGGTTGATTACAATTCCAAAACCATATCAGCACACATAACTAAAAAACCTAACGGATATTATACACAAAAGCTGAAAGAGTATTTGTTGCAATACAACAGCCCCGAAAAAACAGATGAAAAATTAGAACGACTGCCATCCTATAAAGGCAATACCGAAATTCAAAAATGTTTAGGATTTCTAATAAAGTTCGTTTACGAAGAAACGGCCATTCAAAGAAAGGCAGCAATAAACGCAATGGAACAAGCTTGCATTATTGGATTACAAGATGATGGAAGTAGAAAATTCAAGGAATATATTGATTTGTATATGAACTCTAAATATGCTCGTCAAGAGTGGTTGCCAAATGATACAGATAATGGTAGAAAGGCAAATTTTAATATTGTAGAAAGGTATATGGATTTAATGAGAACCGAAGCAGGGCAAATAAATAATTTTAAACATTTAAGAGGGGCAACGATAAGACTATTGGTAGAGCATAGTGATAATTTCTCATTCATCTTGCTGAAATCTTTTGCAGTTCTATTAATTGAAAAGGAAAACGAAGATTTTATACAAGAAGCACAAACAGACTTTGTAAATGGATTTCTGAAAGCACAAGAAACAACTAAAGAAGATATTTATTCAGTAAAACAAAAGGTTGATACATTTAAACAAAAAATAACCGGATTTGATTTGGAAGCGGTAGAAAAAATTGAAGAAGTTGAAAGTGCCTTGTATCTCAATTTACATTCTAATTGGCTGACAAACTTTAATAAAAAATTTGCAAGAAATTATGCTTGACCAACAGATTAACGAGCAATTAGGTTTGCTTCAAAATGAACTAACACGATTAAAAACAGTAACCGACTATATTGACGGTGCTAAAGAAAATTCAATCAGCATTATCGCTGAACTTGAAAAAGTTCAACAAAATTACTCGGTCTATACAGACAAAATTTTCAATCTCTACAAACAATATGTAGATGATTTAAAGAAAAACACCGAAATACAAATCACTGACGGAGTTTTAAAGTTTGAAACTACGGGCAACAAAATTGACACAACAAACAAGGAAAAACTTGTTGAAACAAAGCGCCTCTTAGAGCAGTACAAAAAGATTGTTGAAGCAACCGACAATTTAGTTAAGACATTGGAAACTGTTGATTTTCCAACAAGACTTTCAACTATTGACAAAAACATTCAGGCAGTTAATTCAGCATTGAATGAAGCTAAACAATCTATTGAAAACAAGCAAAGCGAAAACCAAAAAATTTTATTTCAAAGACTGGAACAACAAAATAAAGAAGTGAAATTTATTAAAGCCTTACTGATTGTCGTCTGCATTCTTATTGTAATCAGCGCAATCTCCACAATACTGATTAAATTTCATTAACTCAAAATAGCATTATTTTGAAAGACGTCTATAATTGTATAGTAATTTAAAACTTTAGAATGTGGCACAAATTTTTTAAGAAACAACAACAAAAGACCGACAATAGTAATTATGAATATAGAGAGCACCTGCTTTCTATAAGAGAAACGCGTTCAAGTTTCTACACTAATCGCCCAAAAGATGAAATTGATTGGTTTTACGTTGATGAAATTAGGAAGGATAACGTCAACAGCGGTCGACCTGCGAAAAAGTTAGGTAGCCATTGGCTGATGGAAAACGAGTTTTTTGAAGTGCATGAAAGAAATCTTATCTGCTTTTTTGACACAACAAACAATTTAGAGTATCGGAATTACATCCAAAACAATCATTCAGAAATTGCCGAAGCATTTGCTGCTAGACGCTGGAACTATGTAGAAAGATTATCTCAACAGTCCCCGGATATAAATGCTTTTAATCTGCACTACTATTTTCCCTTTCACGATTGGAATAATGTTAAGCTTCAAGATCAAACAAACCATACTGAAAGTGAATTTGCCGGAAACGAGATTCTGAGCTTTTACAATTATAAAGGACCGATCAAAACAGGCTTTATAGGAGTCTTAGGCAGGAAGTATTGTCTCATAAGTAAGAAAAAGAATGAGTCGATAGATGAATTTGTAAGCTCATTTTATTCTATAATTTCCAGATGGCACGCGTCAAAAATATGCTATGCTCAGGATCCTGATTTTTATGGTGATACCGAGCTTGATAATGAATCTGCGAACCATGTACGTAATATTAAAGTGGCGCTGAATGCATTAAAAGAAAACGGCCAGTTTTTCAGGATTGCCCCACTTGTATTAAAAATTGTTGAGGAGGCATCGAAAAAGGCCCCTAAAATCAGCCGTATGGTTATTGACAAAGATTTTAAAATCCTGCTACCCGATTACCAGAACCGGGAAATTAAGCTAAGCCATTTAACCAAAGCTATCTATTTCCTTATCCTGCGCCACCCAAAAGGGGTTTATACGGGGGATTGGGATCTTTATAAAAAAGAGTTGTTGGACATTTATAAAAGAATTTCCTACCGGCTGGATATGGATAAAATGGAAGAGAGTATAGAGGAACTTGGAAACTCTGATGAAAAAGCGCTACGGACACATATCAGCCGCATTAAAGCGTCCTTTAAAAAAGAATTTTCAGATTACTATGCCAGTAAATATTATATAACTGGGAAGGATATAATAAAATCTATAGATCTGGACAGAAGTCTGCTTACCTGGGAAACTGATTTATAAGGTTTGCAATATTGCAACACTTTCCATCCATTATTTTTTTGCTATTACTTTGCCTGTAATATAATTTCAATGCCAACTAATAATGCAGAAATTTTTTTATACGGGAAACCGTAAAAAAGAAAAGCCGGTAATATTATTTTTGGCAGGATAACGAAATTACAGATAACGTAACAGCTTAAAATTAACAATATGACAAAAAAAGTAATGTTGCTTTGTTTATTATTATCAATAATAACAGGCTTTAGTTATGGACAGGCGCGTAAAACTTCCTCTTACTCATCCGGTTACAGGAACAATTACAATTCGACATTAAATTATGGAAGTGGCTACTCTTCGAGCCAAAATTATAGCACACTCGGCCGTTCTACCAATGTAAATACCAACCGATCTGCTTATGGAAATAGCTACAGCTCATCCACCAATGTTTATACTAACGGAAATATAAGATCCAGTTCGTCCACTTCTTCTTATGGCAATGGTAATTACTCCACTTATAAAACGAATTATAATAGCAATGGCACCATTAAAAACACCACCCATAGCAACAGCTATGGAGGCATAAAAACAACAACTACTTATAAATGGTAACTAAATATTTCTATTGAGCGGACTCAAATAGTTCCTGCGGTGGAATCTGAAGGGTGTTAGATATTTTTATCAAATTAAGTAGCGAAGTATTGATAATTCCACGTTCAATCCGGCTTATTTGAGAAATTTCAACACCGATGGTAAAGGCCAGCCTTTCCTGGGTAAAACCTTTACTTAGGCGAACGCTTCTAAGCCTTTTGCCAAAATCAACCAGAATTTTCCGCTCCTCTTTATTCACAAAAATAAAAATCGGGAATAAGGCAAATAAACCTATAAGCATATTTGCCTATATTTGCTATTAAAAACTTCTTATGAGATTAGCTGCAACATTTCTTTACTTTATTGCACTTGTAGTTATTGGCTGCGTAAACAATCCTCAAGAATCAGATAATCAAGCAAACACAAGTCAAAATCCAGTTAGCAGTAATGAAAATTACAGCGATAATGAGTATTATACAGATGCTCTGCTCGATAGTTTGAGTAGGGATGTAGAGAAAACTGCAGATTCTGCTGCCCAAGCTATTAGTAAGGCTGCTGAGGAAATGAAATTAGGCATTCAATCAGATAATAAAGCTCTCCAATCATCTATAACAAATTCTACAAAATACATTTTTGTTGTTCTAGAGGTTTCCGAAGATAACGGTCTAGAAATTAAAAATTATTATGTAACAAGTGATATACTGGAAATGTCAGAATTTGAGCTTGATGAGAATAACAAATACAAACTTCTTGATGATTACGTAAAATCCTACAAAAGATCTCCAAGTGGTTCGGTATATAAAGGAAAAATCAAAAGCAGAAAAATATACAATTATGAAACTTATGAAAAAGCAAGCAAAGCAAGAGAGAAATTTATTATGGATTAAACATATTTCAAAACCATTAATACTTTTTTCTGTATGTCTTTTTTCTACAATTATCTGCATATCGCAATCTTCTGTGATAATTGAAGGAATGGGGCAAATTTATTGCCCGGCAAGTATGGAAATACAAGGTGGAGCGTATAAAAAGTACGCCGATAATGTAAAAGCCATAAATGGGGTTGCTGCCTCTAAAGTTGTTTTTCAACAAAAAGGACTTAACAATCTTAGTGAAGGCCTTGATACTTATGCAAGGGTTATGATTCGAACTTCTTACGGCGACTTTAATTCTATAACAACACCGGTAACCCTAAGAGATGTAAATGATGTAAATAATTTTTTTAAAAATCAGATAAAGGATGAAGCCTCTTCAATGAATGCTGTCATTATTACCTGGAACAAAGCACAGGCAACAACTATTAATGGCTACAAGGCCATTAAATTTGGCTATAAGAGAAAAGTAGGCACTAACCCGGCTGTTACTGTAGAAACCTACCTAATACAAAATACAAACAGAATGTATTCTATAACATTTGAAAACAGAGAAGATGGATATAAATGGAGTTCTGCTTTTCTCAAAATAAAGTCATCATTAAAAATATCTATAAACTAAAATTTTTAAAAAAATGAGAACAGGAGTAAAATTGATTTTAATAGTCATTGTATGGATTATCGGGGCAGTAGTTGGTGTTGGCTTAGGAGATGCTACGGGCACTAAACATGGCGGAGGTTTAGGAATAGCTGTTATGACAGGTGTTATAGCTGCAACTGCCGCCATATGGAAATGGAAACCAGATAACCAAAAGAAAGGATAATGTTTACCGATTATTATGCAGTTCTTGAAATTAAGTTTCCATCTAATCAGGAAGAAATAAAGAAAGCATTCAGAGTATTAGCAAAAAATTGGCATCCAGATATTAACGACAACCCTTTAGCACATGAACAAATGATACTTATTAATGAAGCTTATTTATTTCTTTCTGATATGCAAAGAAAAGAGCGTTATGACCAAACATACATTCTTTTCAAAAATGAATTCAATACTAAAAAGGAAGATAAAATTTACTCAGGAGCAAATGCAACAGCTGGTAGTTATACATACGACTACAACTTTTCCGATGAAGTATTAAAGGATTGGATACGGAAAGTGAAAAAGCAAGCTGTTGAATTAGTAAATGATACAGTTAGTATGTCTAAAGTTGCTATTAAAGAAGGCGGTATAAAAACGGGGCAGATGATTATGGGACAGATTTTGTTAGGAGTGCTAATTACCATTATCGTCAGTATTTCTAAAAGTTGTAACTGATACCATTTGTAAATGGTATGCCTAAATAAATAATTATCAAGAGCAAAGTTTAAATGAGAAATTACATTCTTACACTACTTACAGCAATAAATTTCATTACAGTTTATAGCCAAAACACAGAAGCCCTAAAAAACGAGGGTATAATCAAAATGTATAAAAGCGGCTTGTCAAAAGAAGTCATACTAAAAAAAATACAAACCGCGCCGGTAAAGAGCTTTGATTTAAACACGGATGCTCTTATTCAGCTTAAAAAGGAAAACATTCCGGATACTATCGTATTGCTAATGATGAATCAAGTATCGATAATTACTGAACCTGTACTTGAAAAGGAACCGATTAAACAAAATAAGCCGAACACGGCGCTGGATATTGACCAGGATGCACCGAGGGATATATCTCAACTTAGTGCAGAAGGTGTTTACTATAAAAACCCGGAGACTGGAGTTTTTGATTTATTGCCATTAAAAAATATTATGCCTTTTGACATTGTATGGGGAAGAACTTCTTCCAAAGCAAAACTTATCGGAAAAAAGGCTTCTTTTACTATTAACGATAAACGCCCCTCATTTTATATAAAAATTAAGCGGGGGGATGCCCCTTCAACGATGTCGCTGCAGCCATCGAACTTAGTCTTATACAAAGGAGAAAGTACTTCAAAGGGTAGAATAGTAACGTTTGGAACCAAAGTATCAGCTTTGAGAAAGCCCGAGGTGGAGCAAATAAGCAATTCGGTATATAAAATAACTTTCGTTAACGAAATTGGATTAGGAACCTTTTTAATCGCTCCTCAAGAAACATTACAGTTTAACTGTTATGAGTTTAACATTGAGCAAAAAGCAAAAAGGTCTTCCCAAAAAGAGGTTGAGTTTTCTACTGATAGAGAAAAGGCAGATAATAATAAGACCCATACCCCATCCAGCCCATTCCTTTTTAAAAAGAAAAAGTAAAGAACTTTGTTTCGTCCTTTATGGATAAAGAACTAAAATACATTTTAAATTCGCTGATAACAAGCTGCATAAATTTAGCCCCATCAGCATTTTTACCTGCATTAAAGTCACAGAAAGTAGGAACAGATCTTCTCAACAAAAGCGTATTCTACTCCTACTTTAAAGAAAAGATAGCAGACACACGGAACTGTTCAATTGGTATACTTACATGTAAAATCAAGAAATTTCCTGTAAAGGATAAGAGAGGCTATGAACTGATATATTATGTTAAGAAAAAAAAGGGTGGCTTATGTCCTAAGTACAGGTATAGTGAAAATGTTGTTAACCTCAATTTTCGCTGGAGCCTGGATTTCTATGATCAGGTTCATAAATACCCACGGTTGGTTATCCCTTTTAGATTTACAGAAGGTAAGGTTATACTCAATATCAGTCCGTTTTAAGATATTCCCCAATATTTGATTGATGTTGACGAAATTTCAATGTGAATTTTGTACAGGAGAAGCCTGTGGAAATTGGATTTATAAAGATAACTGCCAGGATTTCAGGCATCTTGTTCGTATTAAACAGTATTTTAACACCTATTACTGGTGTAAGTGTAATGAGCTATAATATGATTCTTCCATTGAGTAAAAAACTGGCTGAATTTAAAAAAAGAGAATGAATCGTTAATATAGACAATAGTAAAATTGCAGTATCTTCATTCTTGCTATTGGATATATTTATTGGCAGTGAAAGAGAATAATCAAATGTTGTCCCTATGTTTACCCCAAATAAAAAAGCCTCATACAATTAACTGATAATTAATCATATAAGACTTCTGTTTGTGACCCGGATTGGATTCGAACCAATGACCTACTGCTTAGAAGGCACATTTTAATAGTAATTATCAGCATATAAAACATGCGAAAATTTATACGAAAATCCATAATAATCAATATATAAGGCTATTTTACCGTATAATTTTTTTACTTTTGCTATTTAGTTAATTATTCAATTTGTTTGTCAGTTGTTTGCAAAATGTTTGTCACTAAATACCTGACATGTCGAATTATCTTAAAATATCTTTATGGCAAGGGCAAAAATCTATCTTAACACAAGATTTAAATCATCTGATGGCGGTTACTATGTTAAACTTAGGATAACAGCTAATCGAGTATCCAGGTACTACCCCACAGATCATAGAAAATATGCGGAAGATGGGAAAATAGCCGAAGATCTGAAACTTGATCGCACATTTACGGAAAAGGAATTTAACCGTATCTACAATGGAGTAGAAATTGTAAAAAAGAAAGTGGGTGATGAAAGATTGCCCGTTGCTAAGCCCATTAAACGTACTAATACAGAAGAACTTTACCGCATGGCTTTCCGTTCGTTTGAAAGTAAGGCCGAGGATTGCATCAAGCGTATGAAAGTTTTTACATTTGAAGGGTTTGAAAGGCTTTTTCTTGTCAACAGAGAAGCTAATAATAGTTTAACCAGCATTTATAATGAAAAAATAAAACATCTGAAATCGAATGAACAATTCGGTACTGCAGAAACATACCAAAATGCAATTAACTCTATCAATGAGTTTAAATTAAACTTAAAGCTGGCCGATATTACACCTGAACTTTTAAACGCTTATGAAAAAGGGATGCTCAAATCAGATAAAAGCAGAACTACCATCTCCATGTATACGCGCACTTTGCGAACTATCTTCAATGAAGCAATTGAAGACGGATTGATAACCCAAGATCATTACCCATTCAGAGTACGTCGCTCACAAAAAAAGAAATACGCTCCGCCTTCGGCAAAGAACATAAAAAAGGCGCTAACGTTTGAGCAAATTACGAAACTTTATTTTTATACAAGTCCGCTCGCGGCAGTACAAAAAGCCGTGGATTTCTGGAAGCTTAGCTATCTCTGTAATGGCATGAACTTTAGTGACCTGCTATCTTTGAGATGGAAAAATATAGAAGGTGATTATATTGTGTTTACTCGTAAAAAAACCGAAGAAACTAAAGAAAAAAGCGAAACGATTACGGTTCACATAAAAGACGATGCGCGGGAGATCATTAGGAAGTATAGCCATCCAAGTATAAATACTGAAAATTACATATTCCCTATTCTCAATAATAAGATGGATTCGCAAACTGCTCACAAAACCGCTAAGAATTTTATTTGTTATACGAATAAAAAACTAAAGCAAGTGGCTAAAGACTTGAAACTACCGCACTTTTCAACCTATTCAGCAAGGCATAGTTTTGCAACAACCTTAAAAAAGAATAATGCAAGTATAGAATTGATACGGGAGGCTTTGGGTCATTCCAGCGCGACAACAACTAAAAATTATCTTGACTCTTTCGATAAAGAGACGATCAAAGATGCAACTGATGTATTAATTCCTAAAAACAAAACTGCATAGTATGAATGATAATATTGAAACAGATTCTAATAAAACCATTTTAAAAGAGTTTAAAGAAGAAGTGTTGGAAGAATACCAAAGAGTAGCAGGAACGGATTCGACTATAGATTGTGATTCGCCAGATTTTGAAATTCTGTTAGAAATCGACAAACTATTTATGAATTTCTGCCAGGTAAGCTTATACGAAAAACCTTTACCTATAACTGAATTTGCAAAGGATGAAGGAGATTTAATACTTAGCGAAATTGGAAAGCTTGAGAATATCGTATTAGCTTCTGCTATTGTCGAAACAATTAAAAATTATAACACAAGCGTTCCTATTGCAATAGCAGAATGGGCCCAAAATATTAAATTTGATCCAGCGATAAAAGATAGGTTTAAAGCAGCAAAACAATCTTTAAACAGCTACTTGAAAAATCATTATAAAGATGAAAACCAAAATGACAAGTGGGAGGACTACATTAACCCTGACGTATTGGGCTCATATATTGAATTAGAAGAACAATTACTTGGGAAAAGAAAAACAGCTATTAGGATTGCTGCGTTTGTGGACTGGTTATGGCAGAACAAGAAAAGTATTTTTACAAACAAAATTGTACAGACAAGAGGGAAAAAGCCAAACAAAGATTTAGCCATTTTTGCTGACCGGAGATTCCATAAAAATATAGGCAATCAATTACTGAAAGGCAAAGAAGATGGGCCAAATGGTCGCGCCGAGATTAAAAAATCGATGGATCAAGCGTATCGGAATTTTATAATTTCATCGAAATCTGTATAATAAATAAATATGTAATCGCTTTAAAACAACCCTTTTCGCAGGTTTGTATTTTCCTACAGAGTAGCTGAAACGCTTAGGAAACCAAATGATTTTTTACTTAGGAGCTATAATATCTCTCAACTCACTTTCGCGAATTTTTCCATTTTTAGTATACTTTTCAAGTAATGATTCAACTATAATATAATCCGCTTCTGGTGCATTTGGAGACACAGTTACAACTATATTGTCAATAGCGTCATTGGAAAGAGGTAAGTCAAAGTGAGAAAAAGCATTGGAATGATTATCATAAATGGCAATTTGTTGCATTTGTTTACTTCTATCACCATTACAAAGGTGTAAAGGTATTAAAGGCATAATCATCAAATAGAATCGATGTTCATTTTGAAATTGCCATCTTGTATGCTTATGCGCTGCTATTTCTCTAAAGTTTTTGATCTCATACCCCCGATCTGAATGTGAAAACAAATTTCCGCGAAGGGCTTTTGGGTTTTCGGAGTAATTTACTTTGACATAAAAATCGCTTTCTTGCGCAAATGGATTTGTAATTATAAAATCATCAGTTCGTATTTGGTCTAAGGGAAGTGGCCTGTATCCATCTTGGCCGTAATACCACCCCCCATTATCAGCATAAGGTATAAAATGCTTTTGAAACATATCCTTTGCAAGTGAAATTCTAACCCCTGTAAACTTTGCATATAGACTCCACATTTCTATGCTCTCTTCTTTGTTTTCGACCCAGCAGCTAACGTAGAATGTTTTTGCGATTGGCGGTGGAATACCCTCATTTTCTACTTTGTCATCTAAACAATCAAGTCGCGTAAATCTTATCTTTCTTGATTTCAAAATGTGCGCTAAACTATGGATTGATGTGTATTGATGAATTGGATGTTCCATATTTTCAGTTTTAGAAGGGAAGATAAGAACAAGAAGATAAATTGGGAAATAATAGAATGTCAGTAAGTATATCCTCTTTTATGCTATTTTTGAGGCGAAAAATATTGGCGTTAGCTATTGAAGTAAGAAAAACTGGTAATCTTTCAACATTCTCAAAGCAAAAACGCTCACGCTACGGCGTGGGCTTTGCTGTGGAATGTTGGGTATACCAGTACCTTCTTACTCACATGCTTAAAGTCCCACGCTTTTTTATTTTTAATGATTACTTGGGGCGGTAGTATTAATTATAAGTATGAAAAAAATTATTGTTCCACTACTTCTGCTGCTATCTCATCCAAAAATTTATTGCAAAACAAACATCAAAAAATTCCAAAACGTTATTAATGAAACATTTTCATTAAGGTATTTTATTCGGCTAACTAATTGCTTTTGGATAGGAATTATTTTATTAACAAATGCTTGTAGTAAGGCGAAAACTGACGAACCTTCGATTCCTCATGCTATTATTTCGGAACAAGAAGGAATAGCAAAAGAATACGGAATAAAAACTGATGAAATAGCAAACTTAACCTTGGGGGGCTTTTCTGACGATACAACGAAAATTCTATTTTATGGTAGTAAAGAAGGAAAGCTTTGGATTAACATTGGCGATAAAAAAATAAAAAAATCAATCTTAAATTGGGTGGATTCCAAATTACTTGACACATTACTAATTGAAAACCTCGGTTACGGCGAGGTACGGAAAACAGTACTCAACAAAACATTGATTTACCCGGTTTATAATAGCGGAAACATTTCATTTACCTTGATACGGGCTAATGAGAATAGTATAGGAATAAAGCAAAATCGTTACTTTTTTAAAAATAGTACATATTTGAAGAAAATTGAAGCCGATTACAAGAATGTAAGAGACGGATTTCACCCTATCATTTGGTTCAATGGAAGCGTATTATATAATGATGGGTATTCCGTAAACATAAATGATGTGAACTATAATAAAAATCAATATACAATTTATGACATTGATGGAAATCCGATAGCCAAGTTATATGAAAATGGTCGTAGCCGTTTTAAGGGAGATAATTTCTATCTTGTAGATTATGACCAAGCCATATATTTAGATGACCCATATTTCATTAAGTGGGACTATAAGGTAGAAAAGGAACTTTGGAGAACAGAGAAGGCAATTGCAGGGCAAATATCAACCAACCTTCGCATTGATAGTAAGAAAATATCCAGAAATGGAGAAATCTTAACTGTAAATTGTAATTACACTTCGTACGGTGGCGAGAAAGGGACTTTTAGTTATACCGTAAATATAACATCTGGACAAGTGACTAAAATATAGCGAATGTAGAAATTTGGTTTTACAATAGTGCAGCTGACGAAGTTAGATTCAACTTCGATAATTCTATGTAATTTTAACGCAAAACGGTTGCGCGGAGTCGTTGGTTAAGTTTAGGGGCACTGATAGCTTTGATATGACGGCTTATAACTATACAAAATGTTTAAATCAATCAAAATAAATACTTGGCGACAGTTTGAGAAAGTTGATATTGAATTTCATCCAAGATTAACAATTTTAACTGGGGCAAATGGTGCAGGCAAAACTACTATACTCAATCTTTTAAATCACCACTATGGTTGGCCAACTGAATTGGTTGGAACCCCCAAGAAGGATAAAAAAACTGGGGGCTTAAAATTTATATCTGATTTTTGGAAATTTCTATTTGAAAGCGAAAAGGAAAATGAGCAGCAGCAACATGAGATTGGACAAATTATCTACGATGATGGAACTATATGCTCAATGCAAGTCCCGATTATTGTCGGTTCAACATACAATGTAAATTTACAAGGGCAAAAATTTATTAAAGGCATTCACATTCCCTCTAATCGCCCAATATACAAATACCAAGCAGTTCAAAACATATCAACTCAGGTTGTATCAAAACAAAGTGCTTTTAATAAATATAAGAATTCAAGTGTTCAACGCTATCAAGGTAATAGAACCGACCACACAGAAAATTACTACATCAAGGAAACATTAATCTCTTTAGCGACCTTTGGTTACGGAAATCAGGTTGTAACAAAGAATGAAGAGGCAATAAAGCTATTTGAAGGATTTGAAAATATTTTGAGAACCGTTTTGCCACCAAAACTTGGATTTCAGAAATTTGCAATTAGAATCCCTGAAGTTATTTTAGAAACATCTTCTGGTGAATTTGCACTTGATGCAGTTTCGGGTGGTGTAGCCTCAATCATTGATTTAGCGTGGCAGATTTACATGTTTGACGAAAGTGAGGCTGCATTTGCTATTACGTTTGATGAACCTGAAAATCATCTCCATCCTGAAATGCAAAAAACATTACTACCTAATTTCTTAACAGCTTTTCCTAATACTCAATTTATAATTGCATCCCATAATCCTTTTATTATAAGTTCTGTTCCAGACTCAAATGTGTATGTTCTGAATTACAACAAGGATAATCGTGTCCAATCTTTACTTTTAGAGAACATTGAGAAATCAGGAAGTGCTAACGATATTCTTCGAGAGGTTTTAGGGATAGAAACGACAATGCCAAATTGGGTTGATGATAAAATCGAAACGATCATTTCAAAATACTCGGAAACAGGAATTACACCTGAAAACCTAACAGCTTTCAAATCGGAATTAAAAACAGTTGGATTGGAAAAATATGTATCTACATCAGTAGCAAACCTTTTAGAACAAAGCAAAAAGAAATGATAAAACTGACCAAGAGACCCAAGCCACAAGTTTTAATTAATAATGGTTTGCAGTGGACGACTGACTTAATGCAACATGTTTTTGCTGGTACAAGTGCGCCTGATCATGTAAAGGGTAGATACAGACATCACGATGTTAAGCAAGCTGTGATGCTTGAAACAAACGAAAAGTGTGCCTACTGTGAAAGTTATGTAACACATCAATACCCTGGCGATATAGAACATATAATACCCAAAGCAGTTTATCCAAGACTAACATTCGCATGGGATAATCTTTCATTTGTTTGCTATTGGTGCAACAATTATAAAAGTGATACAGTTGATAAAACTTGCAAGCTCCTAAATCCTTACAAAGATGAAATTGACGATCATTTACGGGCTTTTGGACCCATTGTTTTACATATAAACAACAGTAGACGTGGTGAATTGACACACCGCGAAATAAGACTAAATAGAAAGGAACTAATAGAAAGGAGAACTGATGCAATTAAAGAACTTCAAAATTTAATTGATAAGTATGAAAATGAACCGGCTGGCGCATTGAAAGATATTCTGCGACAAGAAGTAATTGAATGTGCAGACATAGACAAAGAATTTTCATTTTATCTAAAACAGTTTCTCATTGACAAAGGAATATTATAAAGAAATTTCACTTACATCATGAAAATTAAAGCTGCCGTTAACAAGGTATCCTATGAAAGGCGGTCTCAATGGCAATCATCATCTTAATACTACTATTTCATTGTTGCTGTTTTACATTTGTGAAAATGACAATCAAATAATAAAGCCTCTTCGACTTCTAAAAGCTCAAATGATAGATTTCTACTTCACTCTACTACAAACGCTGAAGTAAGAGAACAATCCTAAACAACACTTTTTAATAAGGTACATAAAAATGTTACTGTACCGTACTGTACCTTTTTCTTCAATCATTTTAAATAATTGATTATCATAAACTTATACAAAACCACCTGACTGTACCCATCGAAAAAGCACTATAATTTACTTAGTTTTTATTTCATCTTCGAACAGCGAATCGCAAATGGCACTATTGCCAATTACGTATTTAAAATTTCGAAAATGGATCATATAATCTTAACTCAACTTTCTCGTCCGGAGCTTGGCAGCTTAATTCGGGAAGCACTCGAAACCTACTTTTCTGATACAAAGAAAAAAGATGAACCTCCTTCGTCATCTCCTCAGTGGTTTAACCTTCCACAGCTCTGTGAATATCTTCCTGACAGGCCGACTAAACAAACTATTTATAATAAGGTCAGCAAAAATGAAATTCCTTATTATAAGGATTCGAAAAAACTACGTTTTCTAAAATCAGAAATTGATGCTTGGCTTCTGAATGGTAAACAATACACCCAAACTGAAGTAGACAATCACATTGATAAATTAATTGCTTCTAAATAAAATCCCGCACAATGAGTACTAAGCAAAGTGCGGGAAAAGATTTAACTGAAGGTCTACCGCAAATATACAAGAATGGTAATAAAAGAAGTGCACCCGTAACTGATACTAAAAAATTTACAGGTGAAAGTGAATTAGACGAAAAAAAGTTAGAAGAATTTGAGGATTGGCGAGTGACGACAGAAAAGGTTTATCCTAACAATGAACCCGTCATGACTTGGGAAGGTGCGGGAATTGGTGCGGCAGGCAACATCACAGGTATTAGCGCACAATCAAAAGCCGGTAAAACAAGTTTTATTAATTCCTTGATTGCTGGCGCAATAAGTCGTACCGGAATAGTTGAAATGTTAGGAAAGATCAAGGTTGCGCCAAATCCATTAGGAAAAGGAGTTCCATACTTCGACACAGAACAAACAGAATCTGACCAACAGAATAATATTAGAACTGCACAAAAGCGAGCCGGTTTAGTAAGTACTCCAGACTATTTACATGCGTACAATGTAAGGAAGTTAACGATTGAAAATTATCAACCCATCACTGATGCAATCTGCGAAGCTGTAAACCAAAGGTTCAATGGCATACATAGTATTTTCATTGATGGCGGCGCAGATTATATCACATCGGTTAATGATGAGGAACAGGCCTATAGAATAGTTGAATATTTTACCCAACTGGCTATAAAATATCATTGTCCTGTTATAGTCGTAGTACACCAAAATCCTGGCTCTGATAAAGAACGCGGGCATTTCGGCAGTCAATTACAACGTAAATGTTATGGGCTGATTAGTATTGAGAAGAAAGACGAAATCAGTGTTGCAAAGCCAAAGATTATGCGCAAAGCGAGCGTTGGAGATTTACAGCCTATTTATTTCAAATATGATAAAGAAAAAGGCTACCATATTGAAGTAAATGCGCCAATAACAGTGTCGACATCACAAAAAAAATTATTGGAGATTGAGGGCATTGTGCGTGCAGCCTTAACAGGCCAGGAACCATTGGGCCATAATGACACTATAGATAAAATTATGGCAGTAGGCGGCATGAGCGACCGAACTGCAAAAAATTATCTTAAAACAGGTGTTTTAAATAACTGGGTTGAGCATGGTTCTGACGGCAAATATCGTGTTGGGGTAGGCAGGGGTAATTAAGGGTAATTCTACCCCGGGGTAAGGTAGGGTAGCTGCTGCTATATATAAGCAGCTACCCTTCCCCACCTTCCTTTTTCGCAAAATCGGAAAACTACCCTCCATTATTTTTAAATGTTAAAAAAATTAGCAAATGTCTTGGTTAAATAATATTGTATCATGTTATGAGAATACAAGCGACGTTATTGGACGACCTATTATGTATCGTGATATACTGTTTAATATTCATCCTACACATGCTAATGCTATAATATCGCTACGTAATACAAGCCCGTTTGATGCAAATTACAATTCACTAAAAAAACAGATAAAAAACAGCCTTCCACTCTTTACACCAAGTGGATGGCTTCTGTCTCGTGCAAAGAATCGGGTTCGACTAATTGCACACACCGGTATGGTGCAAATAGACTTCGATTGGCCAACGTGCGAAGAATATTATATAGATGATTTAATGCAAGAGGTATTTAAGCACCCTTTTGTAGGACTGGCCTGCCGTTCTGTTTCGGGTAGAGGATTCTATTTGCTAATTGCAATAGCAGAACCCAGTAAGCAAAGGCAATATGTAGAACATCTGTTCAACGTATTCGCCGACTATGGTTTGAGAGCTGATACATCTAAAGGCGCCAACGTTCATGACCTTAGATATGTCAGCCATGATCGAGCCATGTTAATAAGGGAAAATCCTGAACCTCTTTTTGTAAAGCAGTTTTATAAACCAAAGGCAATCCAACAACACAATGACAGAGAGACTACTGAAAAGGATATTGCGAGAATGTATGAATACTTAGCATTGATCGAATCGCTACAATTGAATTTCTGCCCTGATTATGAAAGTTGGTACAAAATCGGATTTGCATTTGCTAACTCCCTGGGAGAAAATGGCAGAGAGCCTTTTCACATCTGTTCAAAATTTTATCCTTCCTATGATCCAACAGAAACGGATAAAAAATACAACGACTTTTTGCAAAACGGGAATAAACAAATATCACTTGGCACATTCTTTCATCGTTGCAAAATGCTAAATCTCGACTCGCGAATTGCTTTCAAATCATTAGACAATCCACTATTTACTTAAACATAAAACCTGAAGAATGGAAAAGAATTTCAAAAAAATAGAAGTAGTCCTCTCATTGGCAAACAATGAGACGTTAGCCTACCATTGTAAACCTGACAACCTTGATAGGTTGCCAGCCCTGTTAGATGCCCTGAAAATTATTATAGCGAATGATACCACAGGCCAAGTAAAAAACAAAGAATTTAATAACACAAAAAAATAATAACATGAAATCAACTCTTACGTTAGGCGATCTTTCCCAACTTATAGATAAAGAGCTTCGCTGTATTGCTGAAAATAAATTAAAACAGCAAATAGATATAACAATCAAATCTGGTGATACACTTCTTGAATATGAGAACATTTCTATTGCGGAATTACCAGCAAAGCTTGAAACATTAAAAAAGCAGTTCGAGGACGAACTCATTCTTTGGAAAGGTGTGCAAACACATGCCTGGGAAAATGAGGTATTACAAAACCGGGCTAATCTAATAAAACAAAAATCAAATGATTATTACAATAATGATCCAGGCGAATGATGTCGGAGCAACAATAATAGAGGTCAACTACCCTGATCCTGTCAAAGCGCTTAATCAAGCAATTTTTGAACTTAAAAAAGTAGATAAAAATAGAAAATATGAAACGAATAAAAACAGGAGGCCGCAAAGCCGGCGTACCAAATAGATCAACAACGGAATTGAAAAATTTAGTCCATTCCTTTTTGCAAGCAAATATAAAGGACCTGCAAGCACAGTATGACGAATTGAAACCAGCCGACAAGTTGGACTTCTTTCAAAAGCTGTTACGATTTGCACTGCCTACCCAAAGCCAGGCCAAAATAGATTTGGACAAACTGAGCAATGAAGACCTGGACTTAGTAATTGACCGGTTAAAAAATAAGGAGCTATGACACGAGAACAAAAAATAATGTACATTAAAATGTTAACATCTGGTCAGATTCCCGATAATTCTGAAATACCATTAGGTAATTGGATTTATGACGAATCTAAAGGCTATGTAGTAATGATAACGAAGCATAGTATTACCAGGATATGGAAACAATTCATCAATATTAGCACTGGAGAGACGCAACCAGTATCTGAACTCTTAGGTTTTCCTAAAGCTAAATGGGATATAAGCGAGTATGACTTATTAAGTTCTGAACAATTAAAAAAGTCCAAGTCTACTCAATCAAGCCTAACAAGAGCTGATTCATTTAACGCTGTTACTGTCACGGAAATGCCATCTATGCTTGAAATAATGGAGTGGTCAATTCGGTATTCGAAGCCGCAGCAGGAAACAGGGGCATTAATATTGGACGATGAGGAGTTTTCAACGCGCCTTGCCACTATAAGCAAGTGCATTTCAAATCAGGATTTACCACCTTTTGAGATTAAACCTATTTCACAATATTTTTTACAATATAAAAATTAGTAAGATGATAAACAAACAAGTTGATTTTAATGAGTATGGTTATAATTTATCTCTGACACACTTAAGAAATAAAGTGCTGCCAGCAGTTAACAATGTTATAACTGAATACAACCGCTTAGCTGTATTACCAAAGTTCACACCCGAAGTATGGAAAGAGTTAGTTACTACGAACGGCGAATCAGTCATAAATGATTATATATCCATTGCTAAAAAAGATGCTGCTAAATTTGCGCTCCCATCTTTAAAAGACCTTGCATTCAAAGAAGCAGAAGCAGCACTACAGAAGTTCAGAAAAGCTTGGACTATACTAAATGAAAAATTGAACGATAGCAGACTTCTTGATACAACCTTTTATACACTTGATTATGTTATTATCAATGGTAAGGGCGAACCCGATATTAATGAAGCTATATTAAAAGAGCTGTTCACTTTACGAATAGAAAATGAAACACAGGAAAAAATATACACGACCGGTAAAAAAATAGAAGCTGCCTTTGAAGAATTATGGCAGATATACAAAAGTGCCGGAATTGAATGCAATAATTTAGAGTGGGTTGACGATACCAAAGCCGCGTGTGTTTTTGGGATAGATCAAGATGGTAAAGTATACTTCAATACCTGGGCATTGAATTTAGTTTAGGAAGTAATTGTTTCGAATATTAAAGCCGCTTTTAAACGAAGCGGCTTTTGCCATAATAGAGCTAAGACAAGATAACTCGTATAGTATCTGAGTAACAGCCGTCAGGCCCCTCCTGTTCAATAGATATATTAAGATTCTCATTTTTAACCCGCTTGATAAGGTTCATTGTATATTCGTTACCTTCCTGGCTTGCTATTGTTAGGAACATTTGTTGTTTTTCCCTTGGAAAATGTTTTATTAAATCGGATAAAGTATCGTTGCCTATAGGAGCAATATTAGGTTATTAAATGATTTGTAAGATTTTCGTCTGAATACCCTCAAAATTCTCAGATTCGTAATGCAAAGCGACGACATAAACGGCACTCTGTATAAAGAACTGTTCTACGAAGCGTTTCGGGTCAATTTAAGACGATTTCTACTGCCGATAGCGCCTACCTAAGGCATAAGCATAAAAACTCGATTACGGAGCCGAAAACAGGTTTAAAACGAGCTTTTATGCTCGACCTTGCCGAATTCGTTCGTCTGAAAGCTCCGTCAGTAGCGGTTTTCAGGAGTTGAAGCTGTATTTTTAGTCTCTGGGATAAAAGTATAGCTTTTGACGCCTTTGTTTGCTAATTGTTTGTAAATCGTAAAATAATGAAAGACTCACAACTTTGTAAGTCTTTCATTATCAATGTGACCCGGATTGGATTCGAACCAATGACCTACTGCTTAGAAGGCAGTTGCTCTATCCAGCTGAGCTACCGGGCCAATTGTATGTTATTGGCACCGAACCAATGACCTACTGCTTTGAACGGAGTTGCGCTATCCTCCCTATAGTTATCGGGATAGCTACCAGCCCCTCCCGGAAAATTCCGAGGCGCAAATATAGATAATTTTCCCCGAAGCTATTTTAAATATCCCGCCATTTCTTTCTGGTAAGCCAGGGCTCTGTTACGCGCTGTAGCTGCAAAATCTTCTCCGTCCGATGCAAAAATAATATCTCTGCTTACATTTACCAGCAGGCCACAATCGGCATTCATTGCTTTTTCAGATATATCTTTAAGGCTGCCACCCTGTGCCCCCACTCCCGGTACCAGTAAAAAATGCCCGGGTATTATTTTGCGTATAGCTGTAAAAGCCGCTGATTGGGTGGCGCCTACCACAAACATGATGTTCTCCTCCGTTCCCCATTGCGAAACAGTATGCAGTACCTTTTCATACAATAAGCCTCCGCCGCAAGGCTGTAATTCAAAATCCGAAGCCCCTTTATTAGAGGTCAAACCCAATACAATAGCCCATTTTCCTTCGTACTTTAAAAAGGGCTGAACACTATCGCTGCCCATATAAGGCGCTACAGTAACCGAATCGAAAGGCAAAACCTCAAAAAAAGCCCGCGCATATTGATCAGAAGTATTGCCGATGTCCCCCCGCTTGGCATCCGCTATTTTGAAATGGTCACTGCCAATATATTCCACCGTTTGCTGCAGGGCCTCCCAACCGGCTATGCCCTGGGCTTCGTAAAAAGCAGTATTCATTTTATAAGAAACACACAGATCCCGGGTAGCATCAATAATCGCTTTATTAAACTCGAAAACTCCGCTACGTTTGCTTTTTAAATGGCCGGGGATTTTTGCAATATCAGTATCCAGCCCTACACAGAGATAGGATTTTTTAGATCGGATGTGTTGTATTAATTCAGAACGGTTCATTTTGTATTATTGTGAATGGTTTATAGTTACTAGTTGATGGTTAAATAATTGCCGGATCCCGGGATCACAGCTAAAGCCGAAAGCTAAAAGCCAAGGGCTTATACGTTTCATTTATGTTCAATAGTTCTCTGTTAATTGTCATTTATTAATGGTTTATGGGTTTGCACCGTCTATTGTCTAATCACTAAAATCTTACAGCTCATGTCTGCCAACAGTCAACGCTCATCTGTTCACTTACTCAACATTCGGGCAGGCTTAAAGGCACATGTACCGCCAGCCCGCCATCTGCAGTTTCCTTGTACTTAAAGTTCATATCCTGCGCGGTGTCCCACATAGTTTTAATTACATTATCCAGCGATACACGTGCAAAATCGGGCGTACTTTGCAAAGCCAGCTGGCTCGCGGTTATCGCTTTTATGGCACCCATCGTATTGCGCTCAATACAGGGCACCTGCACCAGCCCGCCGATTGGATCGCAGGTCATACCCAGGTGATGCTCCATCGCTATTTCCGCAGCCATCAGCGCCTGCTTCTGTGTACCGCCCATCGCTTCCGTCAGTGCAGCGGCAGCCATGGATGAAGAAACACCGATCTCCGCCTGGCAGCCGCCCATAGCAGCAGAAATGGTAGCTTCTTTTTTAAAGATGCTGCCAATCTCAGAAGCGGTCATTAAGAATCTTACGATCTTATCTTCTCTGTTTTCCGCATTATCCTCATTACAAAAAATACTGTAATAATGAAGCACAGCCGGTATTACACCAGCCGAGCCATTGGTAGGCGCCGTTACCACTCTTCCGAAAGCGGCATTTTCCTCGTTCACTGCCAGGGCAAAGCAGCTTACCCAGTCCAGTGTATATGTAAAGCTGGCGCCGCCCTCCCTGATGGTGGCCCACCATTCTTCATTATTATGATAGGAAGCATTGCGGATCAGCTTTTTATTAAGCGCTGCGGCCCGCCTCCTTACTTCCAATCCCCCCGGCAAAATACCGGGTGTATGGCAGCCCCGGAATACGCAATCTTTCATCACCTGCCATATTTTTAACATTCCTTCCCTTATCTGTGCCTCGCTGCGCCAGGCCTGCTCATTCTCGTATACTATTTCGTTAATAGAAAGTCCAGTTTTAATACACCATTTCAGCAGGTCTGCCGCATCATTAATAGGAAAAGGCAGGTTAACGCACTGCCCTGTCCCTGCCCCTTCGCCTTCTTTTTTTACAAATCCGCCGCCTACAGAGTAATACGTTTCGGAAATGGCCTCACCGTTATCCATCATGGCTAAAAAAGTAAGCCCATTGGAATGATACGGCAACGTTTCGGTGTATAGAAATTCTATATCGGCGGCGGGATCAAAATCAATAACCCATGTTCCGTCCAGGAATATCTTTTTTTCTTTTGCGATGGTGTGAACAGACGGGGTGATCTGCGCTACATCAAAAGTTACGGGGTCATACCCACATAAGCCCATTTGCACTGCAATATCGGTACCATGCCCTGCGCCTGTTTTAGCTAATGACCCGTATAATAGTACTTTTATGGCAGTTACCGTATTTAATACACCCTTGCTTTTCAGCTCATTTATAAACCGCTCTGCTGCACGCCACGGGCCCAGGGTATGAGAGCTGGATGGCCCTACCCCAATTTTCAACATATCAAATACCGAAATGGGCTCGTATAGCATGGCATTATTTTACATAGCAAAAATAAGCGAATCACTGTCAGCTTTATAAACGCATGGCCTCTCCCTTAACATTTCAATTCATTTTGCTTCAATGAAAATAGTACCTGTTGGGAAAACACGTTCTTCATTTGTTTTAAGGATTCGTTCTGTATGGGTGTTTTACCGGTAAAATGCGATGAGATCGGCTGCATTATTTATACCGGTATTGCCTCGATTAGCCGTTTGGTATAGTCGCTTTTAGGATTTTCATAAATAGCATCAGCCGCACCCATTTCTTCGATCTTTCCTTTGTTCATTACAATAATGCGGTCGCTGAAATAACGTACCACGCTTAAATCGTGACTGATAAATACAATGGTGAATCCGAATTCCTTTTTAAGGTCGTTCAATAAATTCAATACCTGTGCCTGTACGCTTACATCCAGGGCCGACACCGATTCATCGCATATAATAAAAGAGGGCTGCAGCGCCAGCGCGCGGGCAATTACGATACGCTGCCTTTGTCCCCCGCTGAACTCGTGTGGGTACCGGTTATAATGATCGGGCTGCAAACCTACTTTCTTTAACAGGTCTATAACCCTTTGTTTTCTTGCAGCTGCGGATTTGATCATACCGTGCACCACCAGGGGCTCTTCAATGGCTGCCCCGATTTTTTTTCGGGGGTTGAGGGAGGAATAAGGGTCCTGGAAAACAATCTGCAGGTGACGCCTCAGTTCCCGTAACCGCGCGCCACTGAAGGTGTTGAGCGGACTTTCGCCGTAAAAAATAGTCCCTTTTGTTATTGGTATCAGTTGTAACAGGCTTCTGCCCAACGTGGTTTTACCGCAACCGCTTTCACCTACTATACCCAGTGTTTCATTTTCATATACTTCAAAACTTACATGATCCACTGCTTTGGTATAGTGCAGCGGCTTACCCAGCCAGTTTTTTTTGCCAGGGAAATGAACAGAAAGGTTCTGAACCCGGATCAACGGTTTATGATGAACATCGCATGGGGCAACGGCAGGCCCGTTGGATTCGTACACCTCCCGAACCGTGGAATTGTTTTGGGAAACAGTGTTACCGGGATTTAAAAAATCACTCACCACCGGCAACCGTTCACCTCTTTTATGATTTGCCGGCCTGCAGGCCAGCAATGCCCTGGTATAAGGTTGTTTGGGATGGGCAAATAAGTTGGCCACTGTTTCTTCTTCAATAATCTCGCCTTTGTACATTACAATGGCCCGGTGAGCAATTTGTGCTACTACACCCAGGTCGTGTGTAATAAAAATAACGCCCATGCCGGTTTCCTGCTGTAGCTCTTTAATTAGTTTCAGTACATTTTTCTGTACGGTTACATCTAATGCAGTTGTGGGTTCGTCGCAAATAAGAAGCAACGGCTTACAGCACATAGCCATGGCGATCATGACTCTTTGCTTTTGTCCGCCACTTAGCTGGTGTGGATAGCGCTTATAAATACCTTCAGGATCGGGTAGTTTTACTTTCTCAAACCAGGAAACCGCCTGCGCTCTGGCCTCTTGTTTGGATATTTTATTGTGCACCTGTATAGCCTCGGTCACCTGCTGTCCACAGGTGAATACCGGGTTAAGCGAAGTCATTGGCTCCTGGAAGATCATGGAAATTTTATTGCCACGGATTTGCTGTAAGCTGCTTTTTGAAAGAGGTAGCAGATCTGTAATGGTATTCCCGTCTGCGCTGAACAAAATTTTTCCTTTTACAATAACAGCAGGCGGGGTGGGCAACAGTTGTAAAACGGACAGTGATGTAACAGATTTGCCTGAACCGCTTTCGCCTACCAGGGCAACTATCTCGCCTTGGTTAACTGTAACTGAAATATTTTTCAGGGCATTATTGATATGACCTTCGGTTACAAAGTTAATAGACAGGTTCTGTATGGAGAGTAAGGGTGCCTGCATTATTGCTTCAATACTTCCAGTATTTTAATATGTAATTTTTTTGTGGGAGCCGGATAGTATGCCATGCAAACAGCGCATTGTTCAGGTTCGTTTTTATCAATTTCAAAATAAAAGGTATCACCCTCTTTCAAATGAGCAGGAAGACCACAGGCTGTTACCAGGCCGAACGCGTTTTTATAGGTTTTGCCGGTTTGCGGGTTGGTCCAGGCCGCCTCAATCAATGAGGTATCCAGGCTGCCTTCAACCAGGCTGAATGTATAGTTAGCGCATAAACCAGCAACTTCAAAACGGGCTTTGAGCTGAGGAGCGGTACCTGAGGGGATGCGTGTTTTATTATTACAGGAAGTAATAAAAAATAGAAATGGGGCAGCAAAAAAAGGGATCAGTTTATATAACTGTATCATAGTTTATTTATTTAGGTCTGTTACCATTACTTTAAGGTTTTTGAAATAGGCACTGTCCGCCTTTGAGTGCTTTAGAGCTAACTCTTTTCATTCATTAAACTTTTGTTTGTTTTTTAGTTTATAATTTTCGAAGATGATGTTGTTTTACCCTTGTGAGGGTATAGGCTATCTTTCGATACAGGAAATACAACCTAATGCTTCTCGCTTTCTCCCAATCTTTTATCAAATTTTAGGGAAGACTGGGCAAGACATGTGTTTATGCCGGGTAAGAAAATCAAAGTAATAAAAAAATATTTCATAAATTTTTTAAAACCTAAGATGCCGGATCGTTTGCCCGTTCTCTATTAACTGCCGTAAAGATTTGATCCCTATTTTTAAATGATTTTCCACGTAATTGGCGGTAACTTTCTTGTCGCTTTCTTCAGTTTTTACGCCTTCGGGGATCATAGGGGAGTCGCTTACCAGGAGTAAAGCCCCTGTGGGTATATGGTTGTAAAAGCCTACGGTAAATATGGTAGCTGTTTCCATATCAATAGCGTATGCCCTTATCTTTTTCAGGTAATCCTTAAAAGGTTCGTCGTGTTCCCAAACGCGGCGGTTGGTCGTATACACGGTACCCGTCCAGTAGTCTGTTTTAGCTTCGCGGATAGTGGTGCTTACTGCTTTTTGCAAAGCAAATGCCGGTAAGGCCGGTACTTCGGGCGGAAAATAGTCGTTGGAGGTGCCCTCTCCCCTTATTGCAGCAATAGGCAGGATAAGGTCGCCTACTTTATTGCGCTTTTTCAAGCCGCCACATTTACCCAAAAATAAAACGGCTTCAGGTTTAATGGCCGTCAGTAAATCCATTACCGTGGCAGCCGTAGGACTGCCCATTCCAAAATTGATGATGGTAATATTATCAGCAGTAGCGCACTGCATGGGCTTGCCCAGGCCTATGATCTCCACTTCATTCCATTCAGCGAACATAGTTACATAGTTGCTGAAGTTGGTTAATAGGATGTATTTACCAAAGTTCTTCAGATGCTCTCCTGTATAACGGGGCAGCCAGTTTTCTACTATATCCTGTTTTGTTTTCATTTATGCTAAATTAAACTTTTATTTTTGGACTGATGATTTTGATCGAATATCCAAAACCTGACTTCAGGATTGAGCACAGAAATAACCAGCTGTATATTTTCGATAACATTCGCCGTAAATGGTTATTGTTGCAGGATGAAGAATGGGTACGCCAGAACTTTGTTCAATATTTGCTGGAAGTGATGCGCTATCCCCGATCGCTGATTGCCCTGGAAAAAGAAATTTACCTGGGCGAATTAAAAAAGCGCTTTGATATTTTGGTGTATGATGCCGGCCACAAACCCTGGATGCTGGTAGAGTGTAAGAGTGATAAAGTGCCTGTTACGGAAAAGGTGTTACGTCAGGTGCTGCGTTATAATATCTCCATGCCTGCTGAATATTTAATTCTTACCAATGGTAGCCTTAATTACGGCTGGCAGAAAAAAGAGGGACAGCTGATCGAAATCAATTCACTTCCTGAATTTGTCGCTCACCATTAATTCCTTGCTGCCTGGTGTGTAAGTATAAAAGCCTTCACCGCTTTTTATACCCAGCCTGCCCGATGTTACCATATTCACCAGCAAAGGACAGGGTGCGTATTTGGATTGTCCAAAGCCGTTAAACAGCACCTGCAGGATCGATAAACAAACATCAAGCCCGATAAAATCCGCCAGCTGTAGCGGACCCATCCGATGCGCCATGCCCAGCTTCATAATAGTATCTATAGCTTCCACACCGGCTACACCTTCATATAAAGTATAAATAGCTTCGTTGATCATGGGCATTAAGATGCGGTTGGCTGCAAAACCGGGATAGTCGTTCGCCAGGGCGGGCGTTTTTCCTAATTGTTTACTAAGCGCTATGATCATTTGGGTTACGTAATGGCTGGTCGCGTACCCGTTAATTATTTCCACCAGTGGCATCACAGGAACAGGGTTCATAAAATGCATACCTATTACCTGCCCGGCACGTTTGGTGGCGGCGGCAATGCGGCTAATGGATATAGATGATGTATTGCTTGCCAGTATACAATCCTGCGGGGCTGCTTCATCTGCCTGTTTAAATATGCGGAGTTTAAGCGCCTCGTTTTCTGTGGCGGCTTCTACTACCAGGTGCGCTGCAGATACACCCTTTGAAATATCTGTTCCTGTGGTGATGTTTTGGAGGGTAGCTTGTTTTTGCTCTTCCGTGATCTGCTCTTTGGCTATCTGCCGGTCGAGATTTTTTGAAATGGTGGCAAGGGCTTTATCAAGCTGTTGCTGCGATACGTCAATAAGCGTAACATAAAAGCCATACCAGGCAAAAACATGGGCAATGCCATTTCCCATAGTACCGGCGCCTATAACAGAAACATTCTTTATCATAAAAGCAATTTAATGAATTAAAAGATAGACAAAAAGCCGGAGGCTCGGAAACCGGGCGTGTATAAAAGTTTTATGACCGGCTGCATTATTTAATTAAGTTTGTAATATGGGAAACAGTAAAAGCCGGGTATATATTATTTTACTACTACTGATTGCGCTGGGCTTTGTTTTTTTTTCGGATAAAAAGAACGCCTTTCCTGGTAGCGTACATACAGATACGACCACTGTTAGTATAGATAAACTTACCAGCGAAGTGGTAGTAGTGCCTTATGTAAAAAAATATCAAAAGCTGCCAGACTATTATATCACTAAAAACGAAGCCAGGAGGCAGGGATGGATCGCATCTGAAGGGAATCTTTGTGAGGTATTGCCGGGCAAAGCCATTGGCGGTGATGTATTTACCAATCGAGAGCGCAGCCTGCCTTCTTCAGGAAATAGAAAATGGTATGAAGCGGATCTGAACTATCAATGTGGCAGGAGAAATGCCGACAGGCTGTTATATTCTAACGACGGGCTCCTGTATATAACACACGACCATTATAAAACTTTTGAAAAGCAATGAAACAGGTGATATTTGATTTTGAAAGGATAGGGTCTATTAATGATTTCTACGCTATTGCAAAGCGTGAGCTGCAACTGCCCGAACATTTTGGCAACAATCTCGATGCCCTGTGGGATTGTATTACAGGAGATATTACGCTTCCTGTATCAGTACGGTTCCTTAATATGTCGATGACACAGCTGGAAACGTTCGACAAGCTGATACAGCTGTTTGAAGACGCGGCAGATGAAATAGGGGAAGATCTTTCTTTTGAATATTACCTGAGAAAGTAGGATTTAATAGCATGCGGCTATACATGCCATGATAAAAACGGACCAGGGAAATTTTCTCACTGAAACCCTTGCTGGTCATTATTGATCTCCAGCCAGTAACCGTCAGGATCCTGTATCCACAATTGTTGTATGCCATCCGGCCTTGTGGTGAACGCACCCTTTTTGCCGCCCGCATCTTCCCAAACGATGTTGTTCTTTTTTATGATTTCAATAAACGTTTTAAGAGAGGGGACACTAAAGCAAATATGATGATTTTTAAAATATTCTTTTTTATTTTCTGCCCCCAGTATTAAATGCAAAGAGGTGTGCGGCCCTGTTTTAAGCCACACATGCTTACCTAATTTGAAAGGCTCGTCTATCTGTTCCAGGCCAATGATATTTTTATAAAAATCAGCCGACTTTTTAAGGTCGGTAACATATAAGGCCTGATGATTTAATATAGCCTTGGGCTTAGAATCGCTTTGTGCCTTTATATTAACGGCATTATACATCAGGAAGGCAAAACAAAAGAGATATTTTAACATAAGAATAATTTGCAGCGGCTACTTTTTATTGAAAAGCGCTTCTTTAGGTACTACTTTTACTTTATCCCCGTCTTTGAGCGTTTGGCTGATCACGCTGTACGGCCCGGTAACAACCAGGTCGCCCGATTGTATGCCTTTGGTAACTTCGATATAATTAATATCCTGTATGCCTGTTTTTACCACCCTTTTTTTCACTACGCCATCTTTCATAACTATAAATACCACTTCTTCCATATCATTATTCCCGCTTTCATTGCCGGCAGCGTCACCGGCGTTGGCGTCCGAATTTTCTTTTTTAGCATCAGCAATGCTTTTATCGCTATCTTTTATACGTGCATTTACCGAAGCAACAGGCACAGAAACCACATTGTCTTTTTGCCTGGTTTTAATGTCGGCCCTTGCATTCATGCCCGGCCTGAAGGGAAACCTGTTTTTACCACTTGCTCTGAGTAAATCCTGGTAAGATGATTTGTCGAGGCGTATCCTTACCTCATAATTGGTTACTTCCGTGCTGGTGGTTACTGCGCCAGCCGATTTTACGCTGCTTGCGATCTTGGTAACGATTCCCTTAAATTTCCTGTCGTTATAAGCGTCTACCTCCACATCAGCCATATCGCCGATGTTCACTTTCACAATGTCGTTCTCGCCTACATCTACCCTTACTTCCATACTGTTCATATCAGCAACTGTCATCATTTCTGTTCCGGCCATTTGTGCGGTACCCACCACGCGCTCGCCCTTCTCAATTTTTAAGGAAGATACAATACCGCTTATAGGAGCAACAATAGTAGCCCGGCTTAAAGTTTTATTAGCCGAATTAAGGCCTGTTTGCGAAGATTGCACCCCTGCCTGCAGGCTGCGGATATTTTCTAAAGATGCATTATAGTTGGCTTTTGCAGAAGCCAGCGAAGCGTCAAACTGCTCAAACTCGGCTTTTGATATCACCTTTTCATTAAACAGCTTTTTGTTCCTGTCGTATTGCTGCTGTGCCTGGTCCAGGTTAGCTTTTAATGCTCCCAGGGCAGCTTTACTATTGGCTACAGTTGCCTGAGACTGGCTTACCCGTGCGGCGGCTTCATCCCGCTGTAAAGCATACACATCGGCATACACCCGCGCCAGCACCTGTCCTTTGGTAACGCTGTCGCCCTCCGCAACAGTAAGCTCGGTTACTTCACCGCTAATATCCGGGCTGATCTTAACTTCATACTCAGGATATACCTGCCCGCTTGCCGTTACGGTTTCTGTAATAGACCGGGAGGCGGCTTTCTCTGCCGTTACCTGAATGGTATGCTTCCCTTTATTAAGATTCACCAAAACAATGAAAGCAGCACCTATAACAGCCGCTCCAATGATCAGTATTTTTTGCCAACGTTTGCTCACTTTTTGTATAATTTATAGTTCATAGTTGATATGTCCGAAATACCTGTGTATGCCTAAAATAGGGTGACATTTTTTTACAATATTCAATATGCAATAATCCCCGCCTGACCAATCATTCGGACAGGAATGCTCAATCTGTCTCCGAAATCAATGCCCAATGAATATTGAACATTGAGTATTGATTGTTGATTATTACTTTGTTCAAGGTTCAACCTTCTACATTTTTCATTTCGTACATCCTTGCTACGTTCCGCATACTACTCATCACTCATAACTTCAACCCCAGTCCCTTATAAAATTCCAGCAATTTCATCTTAAATACATAATCGTACTGCGCTGAGACCATATTTATTTTAGCCCTGAATAAATTATTCTGGTTCAGTATAAGGTCAATGGGCTGCAGCAAGCCTACATCAAATCTTTTCCTGGCAAAATCGTAAGCCTTTTGTGCCGACTCCACTGCTATACGGGTGGCATTGTATTTTTCTATAGCGGCCACCGCATTGGTATGCGCCTGGTAAATATCCTGTTTAAGGGTCTTGGTATCCTGTTCCTTCAGCAATTGCTGGTTTTCCACATCCAGTTTTGCCTTTTGCCAGTTGGTACGGGCCATTCCACCGTTAAAGATAGGAATGCTTAATCCAATTCCTGCATTCTGGCTGAAGTTGTTACTCATCTGCCTGAAATAAGTATTCCTGTCGTATCCAACAGGCTGGCTAACCGATGAGGTAACAGGGTAGGTGATGCCATTTATATTGATGCTGCCCACAGGCACATCCACCGTTTGAAAGCCACTGGCAATTTTTTTCTGAGCATTGGAATAGCGGGAGTTAAGGCCGCCGAAAAATGACAGCGAGGGATATAAGCCTGCTTTGGCTACAGCTACATTTTTTTCGCTGGCTTTAAGGTTCAGATTGTTTATTTTCTGCTGCGGCAGGTTTTCCAGCGCCGATTGATACACAATGGCAGGGTCTAACGCCGATAAAGGCTCAACAGGAATAGAGGCTACCGGGGGCACTTCTATATCGAAAGGGGCATCTGCCTCAAGGTTGAGCAACGCTTTTAATTGAAGCAGGGACAGGATATAATTGGTTTGCGCCGTTATAAGATTGGAGCTGTCAGTAGCATACTGTGTTTGCGTTTCTGCAAGATTCAGTTCGGGGAGGGCGCCGGCATCTACCTGTTTGCTGATCAAATGTACCTGTTCCCGGCTCTGTTCTACCTGTACTTTGCTGATATTGATCTGTTCTTTATTTAGCAGCGCTGCCAGGTAGGCATTAGCTACATTGAGCGCCACGTCATTTTTAGCTTTTTCAAGCCTGGCAACGCTTGCCTGGGCCAGGTATTCATTAGCTTTTATCGTATTTTTTTTACTGAACCAGTTAAACAGGTCCAGGCCCAGGTCCAATCCATGGTTGGCAAATAATATCTGGTTGGTGGTAAACTGGTTGGAGGTAGGATCTATAGAGCGCCCGAACTGGAACCCCGTACTGTGCTGGCTGCTGATCCTCGGGTAAAGGGCCAGGATGCTTTGATGATGGGTAAGCTTGTCAAAACGCGCCTGCACATCCGCCTGTTTTACCGATATATTGTTGGAAATTGCATAATCCACACACTGTTTAAGGTTCCATTTTTCCTGGGCCGGGGCAGCCAGGTAGGAGATGCCTGCTATCAATACAACCAAAACCCTTTTCATAAAGTACTAAATAGTGAATGGTAAAAATACAATAGAATCAATAATTTGTACATTTTTCTGATACACTATCACAAAAATTAAATATTCCCGGTGTGATATTGCCACCTTTTACGGGATCCCGTAACCACTACTGCCTGTCACACCTTATTTAGCACCGGGAAAAATACCCTCTTTTTAAATGCTATTTATATTTTACCTTTAACCCACACCAAAACCACTAAAACGATTGTACAAGCAAAATGTAAGAGCTAAATATTTTAAGTCCTAACTAATACATAATCCATCTGCTTTTAAACGTTTATAAACGACAATAAATGTTTAAAAAACGGATAAATTGCGCTAATCGGCGCGTATTACCTACAATACATACTGCAACACTTTGAAATTGAAATCGAAATTTAAAAATTTTACAAAAATCTATATGAAGAATAATTTGGTAATTGGGTTACTTGGACACAGAAATTCAGGAAAATCAAAAACTTGGAATAAGTTGTTTGAGGAAAGAGTAAGAACAGGTGTAAACGTTCGCAGACTTTATCTTACTGACACAGAATATATTGAAGTATTTTTAGTAAGTGGAAGCCCTGAAGAAAGAGAAACCTATGTTGGAAATATAATTGGCGAACAAAGACCTAGAATTATACTTTGTTCTATGCAGTATATTTCAAACGTAACGACTACAATCGATTTTTTTATTGATAATAATTATTTTCCATATATCCAGTGGTTGAATCCAGGATATCAAGACCAAAATGATATTGCACATTCAGACTACTTAGGACTTGCAAATAGAATACTTTCACTTGATGGAACTTTGAGTATCAGAAATGGAAAAGAAAATCCAAGAGACAGAATTCAGGAAATAAGAGACTACTTATATGGTTGGGCGGCTTCACGAAATCTTTTATTGACAGACGCTCCGTGATAAAAGCCGCAGATAACATTGGTTTTTGCAATAGTGCGGCTTGAACCCATAGGCTCAACTTCAGTAATTCTATTTAACTTTGGTACAAAACTCAACTGACGGAATGCTATTGCCGCACCATCGCAAAGCCGCTTTCGTTGCTCCGGAAGGGTAAACAATGAAAGCTATATTGCTCATAAGCAGCGAAAGATCTCCTTTGGGGAATTTCCTTAAGTAACCAGTTCTCCAGTTTGTGTTTTAATCCCATTTTTTCAAGACCGGATGGAGCGTGCGTAAGCAAACATTTATTGTTATTGTTTGTAATGCCTGTTAAGGAACGTGTGCCGTCCACCTTGCCAGCGAACGGTAAAATGAAGCGGAATGGCGTTCCGCCCAAAAGGCGGAAAAGAGCCTGTAGCGCACCTTTTACCGCAAGGGCATTGCTGCATTGCTCGCATCAAGGCGGACTAGACCTTTTGGTTTTTTTGTGGCAATAACAAAAGAACGGGAAGCAAAAGCATGAAAAAGAAAAGGTGTAAAAGAAAAAGTTTACGAAACCCACGCTTGATGGTTCGTCATTTTAAAGAACCTACCCTACCGCAGGCAGGCTTGATTTTCCTTATTATTGCGCCCCATCATGACAACACAAAACAAAGCTATGTCAGGCTGAGCTTGACGAAGCCCCCAACTTAATTAATCCCTATGGGAAATGGCAAATCCATTTCTTCATTTTAATGCTTATAAATGAAGAAAAAAACAACGCTGTTAAGCGTAATGGCTTTGTTATGCCTATTTGTAGGCGCGCAGCAACCGGCTATAAAACCGCTAAGGGTAGGGGATACATGATCGATACTCCTCCATTTGTTGTTTGCAAATCATGCTGTGAAATAGCTTTAACCCCGTTTTGTTTAAATCCATTGTTTGTTTCATAAGTTTAATTTTTTAAAGTGTTTTTCAAAATCTCGTCTTGTGTGCTTTGTGGCACTGGGCATACAGCGTTTTGTTCCCTCATGGCGCGTCTGCCAATCCTTTGGTGTTAATCATTCAATATAGGTAAACTTCAGGTTATCAACGGCCTCCCGGTTAATTAGCATTACCAGGTCCTGCATAGTAAAATTATAAAGCCGTAAATAATAAAACAACCCAAAATTCATATAATTATATCAATTATTTATATAATTTTGTTTATATACGTAATGCTTAACTTATGGGAATTAATCAAACACTAAAACAATTACGGAAGTCCAGGGGTATACCCCAATCTCAGATGGCTACACTGCTGAATAAAAGCCAGAATGCTTACAGTATGATGGAATCGGGGCGTTCAAAAATTGATGCAGCTTTAATTCCGGATATTTGCAACGCTTTTAGTATCTCACCCAATGAGCTTTTTGAGTATAATGAAGCTTCCTTCCGGCAGGAAAAAAATACAGTATATACAGAGATCATTAAACTGTTAAAAAAAGAGCTGGATAAGAAGCATGAACTATTGAGGTTATCACTTCAGGCTATTACCGAATTTGAAAGGCTGGCAGAAAAAAATGGCAACCTGGTGAGCTTTTTAAATATTGTAAAAAAAAATCTGCTCAATAAAGCTACGACTTGATGTGACCAACAAAAAAAGTTCCGGTAACCGGAACTTTTTTTGTTAGTATCTGAAATATTTTTTTAATTAACAGCGTAAGTTACAGGCTCGCTTATGCGGCGGGCACCCAAATAGCGTATAGCATAATAGTTTTCATCCAGGTCGCTTACAATAACACCTCTGCTGGTAGAAGCATGCACAAATTTATTATTACCCAAATACATCCCCACATGAGAAATGCCTCCGCTGGTATTAAAGAAAAGCAGATCGCCAATTTGTAAGTTAGAAACGGCCATTGCTGCTGCCCGGAACTGCTCACGGGCCGTTCTTGGCAAATCTATACCGAATGCTACTTTATAAACTGCCCTCACAAAAGCCGAACAATCAATCCCACTTTTGGTGGTGCCGCCATACCTGTAGCGTGTGCCATACCACTCGTCAATAGTCTCTAACAATTTTATATTGGTCAACATGCCGGGCAGCATATTGAGAAGAGAAGCGTATTTAATCTGTATGCTTGTGGGTGCTGCAAATGCGTGAACCGGGATTCCGGTATCCGGCGCATCAATTTTGGTTATTTTGCTTTCTTTGATAACATTTTCTACCCGTTCTTCGCGCGTAGAGGATTTTAGGCTGAAGGAAGATATGCCCACTTGCTGCGTTTGATACGCTTCTTCAGCCGGCACGGTATTTGTTTTATAAGAATTGTTCAGTTTGAGAGGAGTAGAGCAGCTCGTCATTAAAAGAGAAATGATCAACCCCGAAAAAAACACACGTAACATAAATATCAGGTCCTTTTAATTATTATTCTGTCTTGAATGGAATAAATATCAATTTTCGAATATTATAAAACGTCAGTTTGACTATAATATTGTGCTAACTATTTTATTTTTTTTTAAATAATCAATTTTAATTGATTATCAATTGTTTGTGATTTTGTTGCTATGATTTGCACAGTGCTTTCTGGTGTTTGGAGCGCATATTTATACCCCTGTTTATTAGTTTTTGCCTTTATCGCAGTACACCTTATCGCTTATTATCAAATGATTTTTGAGGGTCGCCGCAGCAACTTTTACGCCATCCATTCACTCAACATTTTGCAATAGAAAGTTGTTTGTTTTCAGACTGTGGATAAATTTTCAAAGTCTGTATCCCAAAGCGTTTGTGCAGATTTATTCATTAATGTGCATAAACAGATTGGTTTAAAAATGATTTTTATTGCAGATTGCAGCAAATAATTACGGATGAAGTTTTCACATTTACACGTTCATACCCAGTACTCGCTTTTAGATGGTGCAGCTCCCATCAGCAGCCTTTATAAAAAGGCGATCAAAGACGGCATGCCTGCGCTGGCGATCAGTGATCATGGAAATATGTTTGGTGTGTTCCAGTTTGTGGCTGAAGCCTATAAAAACCTGGATGAAAATGGCAAACCTAAGGTAAAGCCGGTGGTGGGGTGTGAGTTTTACGTGGTAGAGAACCGCCATGAAAAAACATTTACCAAAGATAAAAAAGATAAGCGCTATCACCAGATCCTGCTGGCTAAAAATGAAACCGGCTACAGGAACCTTACCAAGCTTACTTCCCTGGGTTTTATTGAGGGCCTGTACGGTAAATATCCCCGCATCGATAAAGAACTGATTGTTCAATATCATAAAGGCCTTATTGCTACTACCTGCTGCCTTGGTGCTTCGGTGCCCCAGGCCATTTTAAGAAAGGGCGAAACCGAGGCTGAACAGGAGTTTAAGTGGTGGCTTGATTTATTTGGTGAAGATTTTTATGTGGAGCTGCAGCGCCATGATATTCCCGACCAGAATAAGGTGAACGAGATATTAGTGAAATTTGCGAAAAAATACCAGGTGCCTATTATTGCCAGCAACGATTCGCATTATGTGGAACAGGATGATTTTAATGCCCATGATATTCTGCTTTGCATCAATACCGGTGAAAAACAATCTACTCCTGCATTCCGCGGTGATTTTGCCGATGATGATGTAAACATGAAAAATATGCGCTTCGCATTTGCCAACGACCAGTTTTATTTTAAAACTACCGAGGAAATGACAAAGCTGTTCCACGACCTGCCTCAGGCTATTGATAATACCAACGCTATTGTTGATAAGATCGAGCTGCTCGATCTAAAACGAAGCATCCTCCTGCCTAACTTTCCCATTCCTGATGCATATAAAACGCATACAGCAGATCAGAAGACGGAGAAAGGTGATACAATGAGCGCCGATTCGCTGAATCAGTGGGAATATCTGAAGCATCTTACTTATGAAGGCGCCAGGGAGCGTTATGGCGATGCCTTTGAGGGGGATATTAAGGATCGCATCGATTTTGAGCTGTTTACGATCAAAACGATGGGATTTGCCGGTTATTTTCTTATTGTAAGCGATTTTATTAAAGCGGGCAGAGACAGCGGTGTATTCATCGGGCCCGGACGTGGTTCGGCAGCAGGATCGGTAGTGGCGTACTGTATTGGCATTACCAATATAGATCCTATAAAGTACAATTTGCTGTTTGAGCGCTTCTTGAATCCTGATCGTAAATCTATGCCGGATATTGATACGGATTTTGATGATGAAGGCAGGCAGAAGGTAATTGATTACGTGGTGCAGAAATATGGTAAGAGCCAGGTGGCACAGATCATTACATATGGTACCATGGCTGCTAAAATGAGCATTAAGGATGTGGCACGTGTGATGGACCTGCCGCTGGTTGAATCGAACGCTTTGGCCAAATTGGTTCCGGAAAAGCCGGGCATATCGCTGAAACGTGTGCTGCATGCACCTTTACAGCCAAAGGAAGGAGAAAAGTCGCTGATCGAAAAAGAAGGATTGGTTTCGGAAGACCTGGAAAATGTAAGGAAGATCCGTGAAATATACAATGGTGATGACCTGCGGGCAAAAGTGCTGCATGAAGCAGAGATATTGGAAGGATCGGTACGAAATACGGGTATCCATGCTGCGGGCATTATCATTGCGCCTAAAGACCTGACGGAGCTGCTTCCGGTAAGCACTGCCAAAGATTCAGATTTGTGGGTAACGCAAATAGAAGGAAGCGTGATTGAGGAAGCAGGGGTAATTAAAATGGACTTCCTGGGGCTGAAAACTCTCACCATCATTAAAAATGCCTTACAGCTTATTAAGCTGAACTATGGTAAGGAGATAGATATAGACAGTATACCGCTGGATGATGAGAAAACCTACCAGCTATACCAGAAAGGAGAGACCAACGGTACATTCCAGTTTGAAAGCCCGGGAATGCAAAAGCACCTGCGTGATCTTAAACCGGATAAGTTTGCAGACCTGATAGCCATGAACGCACTGTATCGCCCGGGTCCGTTGCAGTACATTCCCAATTTTATTAAGCGGAAGCATGGGCAGGAAGAGATCGCTTATGATTTGCCGGAAATGGAAGAATACCTGGCTGAAACTTATGGAATTACGGTATACCAGGAGCAGGTGATGCTGTTAAGCCAGAAACTCGGAGGATTTAGTAAAGGCGATGCAGATGTGCTGCGTAAGGCAATGGGTAAAAAGCAAAAAGCCGTGCTGGACAAAATGAAAAAGCAATTCATTGAAGGTGCGGTACAAAAAGGCCATCCTGCCGATAAGCTGCAAAAAATATGGACAGACTGGGAAGCTTTTGCACAATACGCGTTCAATAAGTCGCACTCCACCTGCTATGCGTTCGTAGCTTATCAGACAGCCTATTTAAAGGCACATTATCCCAGCGAATATATGGCGGCAGTATTGAATAACGCCGGGTCGCTGGAAAAGATCACTTTCTTTATGGAAGAGTGTAAACGCATGACCCTGCCGGTGCTGGGCCCCGATATTAACGAATCGCTGAAAGGTTTTGCTGTAAATAAAAAAGGAGAGATACGCTTTGGCTTAGGCGGACTGAAAGGAGTGGGCGAAGCTGCCGTGGAAAGCATTATTGCCGAAAGAGAAAAGGGGGGTGCCTATGCTACCATTTTTGACCTGGTGAAAAGGGTGAACCAGCGTACCGTAAATAAAAAAACGATGGAAAGCCTGGCCTATGCCGGAGCTTTTGATTGCTTTACAGACCTGCACCGAGCCCAGTATTTCCACACAGCTCCCAATGATGCTATGAATGGGCTCGAAAAGATCATTAAGTACGGACAGGTTTGCCAGGCGCAGGCGCAAAACAGCGCCAACACGCTGTTCGGAAACCTTAGCGAAAGCATGGAAGTACAAACCCCGAAAATACCGGATTGTCTTCCCTGGCCTTTGGTAGTGCAGCTGGATAATGAAAAAGAAGTAACCGGTATCTTCATCAGTGGGCACCCACTAGATGATTATCGTTTTGAAATGGAGCACTATGGCATTTCGAGGATCGGGTATGTAAACGAGTTTAAGGACGATAAAGAAAAAGTGAACCCTAATGTTACTTTTAAAATAATGGGTCTGGTAAGCGATGCGCAACACCGGGTAGCTAAAAGCGGTAATAAGTTTGGCAGCTTCGTGATTGAAGATTATAGCGGGAAGCTGGAGCTGATGCTATTTTCGGAAGACTACCTGAAACATTCGGCTATTCTGCAGCTGGGCGCTACGGTATATATTACCGGCTTTTTTAAACAACGCTTCAACGGTGATTATGACTTTAAAATAGCTTCTATATGCCTGGCAGAAAGTGTAAAGAAAAACTTTACCAAAAAGCTCAGTGTACAATTACCTGCTGCGGATGTATCGGAGGATATGATTGCTTTTGTACAGCAGAACTTTAAAAGTTATAAGGGCATGGCTTCCGTTAACTTTACCATCAGGGATGAAGAGGAAGAAATAGAGGTAGCGTTGTTAACCAATGGCAAAGGTGTCGAAATGAACAGTGAGCTGATTGAATTTTTGAAGGATAAAGAAAACTGGAAGGTAAGGGTGGAATGTAACTAGGGAGTTGACCTGGTCTGACCGTCCCGGTCTGACCAGCAGGGAGAAAGAAGCACTGCTATATGTGGCGTTCCTGACCGCCGTCAGGCAGCTGCTGCTGTGCGAGGCGTCCTCGCCTCGCATTATTTATTTTATGGCCTGCGGGCGATGAACATTTTTAGATGAATGACGCCGATCATTGGCTTCGGTACAACTTTTTATTTTATATCTTGTTATCTTTTGCATGAAAACAATGAACTGGAACGAATACCTCAACTATACGCATGAGATCGTCAATGCGGATGTGCCTCCGGCTCCGTATGATCATCCCGATTATTACCATTATACCAAAATGAACGAGGCTCGTATGAAGCGCTGGATAAAGACCAACCCGATTACCCCGGAAGCAGCCAGCTTAATCAAAAGCATTGATCAGCCACAGCAATGGGTGGTTATAACCGAACCCTGGTGCGGCGATGCAGCGCATATTGTGCCGATCATTTATTTAATGAGTACATGGAATGATAAAATTTCGTTCACGCTTCAGCTCCGCGACAGCGCCTCTGAGATCGACCACTATTTAACCAGTGGTTCCAAGTCGATTCCTATACTGATTGTAAGGGATGAAAATGGTAAAGACCTGTTTCATTGGGGCCCAAGGCCTAAGAAAGGGCAGGAGATGTACCTGGAGCTGGCGGCGCGTAAAGCTGATTTTGAAGAGATCAAAACAGCTATCCAGAATTATTACAATGCTGATAAATCTTTAAGCACGCAAAAGGAAATTATAGCCCTGTTGAGCAAAGTAAACGCATGATGTTGCTGGGACCTGATGCTTTACGCTTATACTAACGGTTAGTTGCTCAGGTCTTTCATTACTTATTTTTACCGGGGTAAAAACCAGAAGCATGAAAAGGCGCTAAAGCGGACTGGTGAAATACAGCTACATTATTGGAGCAGGTGCTATTAATGTAGCCCCCGGGTCACAGATCCCGCCTGTAATAATAGATTATCGATCACCTAACGGTTTTATTGGTTAAACAGTACCGTTGAACATCTGCAAGCGGATTACAAATACCTGGTATGATACATAACCTACAGCTTTGGATGTAAATGGTAATTCAAATCATATCCCCGGTATTAATGAAGGTTACGGGGATGTGGCACTTTGCTGATGTTGAACATTGCATATAGCGTATTACATATACTTACATTTTCAGGAATTAAGCATCGAGTTCCAATATACGGCTGGTGCGCGCTCTTACTTCGGCCAACAGTTCAGGATGGTCTTCGAGCTTTTGTCCATAGGACGGGATCATGTCCAGAAGCCGCTGCATATTGGCCTCGGCCCTGTCGGGGAAGCATTGCTTTAAAAGCCGGAGCATAATGGAAACTGCAGTTGATGCACCCGGCGATGCGCCCAGCAGCGCTGATATGGTGCCATCTGCTGCAGTTACTATCTCTGTACCAAATTGCAGGGTAGGGCCATTCTCAGGATCATTATGAATTACCTGCACCCGCTGGCCGGCTTCCTGCAATTTCCAGTCGGCAGGATTGGCCTCAGGATAAAACTGTTTCAAAACATTCATCCTTTCTTCGAAAGATAAGCTTAACTGGCGGATGAGGTATTTTTCAAGGTCTAAGTTTTTAATACCCACTTTTATGAGTGGGAAAATATTCCAGTACTTTACAGTACCGAACAAATCCCAGTAAGAGCCCTCTTTTAAAAATTTAGTAGAGAAGCTGGCAAAGGGGCCAAAAAGAATGGCTTTTTCACCATCAATAATCCGGGCGTCCAGGTGCGGCACGCTCATGGGCGGAGCGCCTACTTCGGCCTGCCCGTACACTTTTGCCTGGTGCCTGCTGCTTACTTCGGAATTTTTACAAACCAGCCATTGGCCACCTACAGGGAAGCCTCCGTATTTTTTGCCTTCAGGCACATCGGCTTTTTGTAACAGCTCCAACGAGCCACCGCCCGCACCGATGAATACAAATTTTGCCAGCACATTATATTTTTTACCGGAGCTTAGGTCTTTCACTCTTATTTCCCAGCGCTTATCGGGTCGCTGGTTCAGCTTTCTTACCTCGTGATGCAGGTGCAGCGTGGCCTGTCCCGACTTTTGAAGCGCTTTGATCAGCGCCCCGGTGATAGCACCAAAATTTACATCGGTACCTAAAGCCGAGTGTGTAGCGGCAATTTTTTCAGCGGCATCACGGCCATTAATAATTAAAGGCGTCCATTGTTTAATAACTTCAGGGTCTTCGGAATATTGCATATTCTGAAAAAGGCTGCTTTGCTGCAATGTAGCGTATCTTTTCCTGAGATATGCTACATCTTTCTCCCCCCGTACAAAGCTCATGTGAGGCGTGGAGCGGATAAAATCTTCAGGATTACCGATTTTTTCCTGTTCAATAAGATAGGCCCAGAATTGCTTGGACACTTCAAACTGCTCCATAATGGCACGTGCTTTATCAATATGCACCACACCATTTTCGTCTTCAGGAGTATAATTCAGTTCGCATAAAGCGGCATGTCCTGTGCCGGCATTGTTCCATGCATCGGAGCTTTCTCCTGCCACGTAATTTAATCTTTCAAAAATATGCATGGTTTTACCGGGAGCTAACTGGTTGATGAGCATTCCCAGGGTAGCGCTCATGATCCCGCCGCCAATAAGGGCGATATCGGTTTCTATCGTCTCTTTCATTTTCTGTATGGTTTATTTCAGGTTTTTGCTGCTGTACTTTTAGAGAAAGGAACACCGCCTGGTAGTAAGAGATAAGTAATGGGTGCGCTTCCCGTTGCAAAAACAGGCGCAAAAATAATACGAATTTTCCTATTTCCTTTTATTAAAACAGAATGATAATAGATATAAATATTTCGGTAATGTTACATTGGAGCAGTAGCCTGGTGCGTTGACAATAAATTATCGGGTGGCGGCTGCTTACCTTTAATGAGTCGTTTTTTCAAACGGAAAAAGGGCTGTTCTACAACGTAATAGAGTAACAGAGCACAAATGGCTACCAGCACCAGGTAAATCATTAGCACCGTCATTTTTTGATGCCCTACCCATTGATTGAAAAACGGCAGCAGGATGCCGATAACCAGGCTGCTGTGCACGAGATAAATGCTGTAACTCAGTTTACTGATGTAGGTAATCACTTTGCGCCAGGTATTCTGTGGTGCTTTTATGCGAAAGAAATGGGGCAGCAGCAGCAGGATAATGCCCTGGGAAAGATCAAAGTACAGAAGTCCTGATAAGCTTAGGATAGGATGGTGGCCCAGATTTACTGTAAAGCCATCTTTAATGATCTGGTAAAGGAAGTAATTGCAGGCTACCAACAGCAAGATCAGTATCCATAACAGCATGGAGCGTTTGCTGTTTTGTTTGAGAAAAAAGGATGGCCGGTACACATATAGCCAGGCAGCGAGTATGCCGAACGCCGGCGCGTCCATTCTGCATAAACGCGGTTTCTGAGAATAAGCCCAAAATCTTCCATAGTGGCAAAGCTGGCATTATATAGATAGTATGATCTTGTGATGTGTGCGCCGATCCAGAATAAAAGACTTACGTATAGAAACGCAAATTTCGGTCGGATTCTTAATCCCCTGATAAGCAGTAGCAATAAAGCAGGTGTAGCCAGATAAAACCATTCTTCTGTACTTAAACTCCAGGCCTCCAGGAAAAATTTTGGATGGTTTTTGTTGAAGTTCTGTATAAAGATCAGGTATTCACTTGTCTGTACACCGCTTTCCTGAACATAGGTATAGTTGAGAAAATACAGTAATACGAGCATAGTATAGTAACTGGGTAAGGTTTTAAACCACCTGCTGATAAAAAACCGGCGAAGCCTGGCGTTGTTGACATTACCGGCAGATTCGAAGCAGGAGAATAACCGGTAACCGACAAGAAATCCACTCAATACAAAAAATATGGTCACACCATCTAATAGTGAAAATACCATCGAAAGTGCCTGCATTTTACCGCCTGGCGGATAAATGAGGTACAGGTGGGCCAATACTACAAAGGCAATTGACAGACATCTCAGCAAGTCCATCCCGTAATTTCTTGTATTCATTAGTTTTGATTATATCAGTTACCGATCCGGATCATACTTATCCTTCTATCCATTCGCTCAGCTCTAACCAGCGCATTTCCTTTTCATCTAAAAGATGGGTGACGGTGCCGATTCTTTCCGCCAGCTTCTGTAATTCTTCATAAGCTGTGCTGCCGCTGTTCAGCTGCGCTGAGATGGCTTCTTTTTCTTTGGTTAAAGCTTCAATTTCTTGTTGCAGCAGTTCAAACTCCCGTTTATCTTTAAATGAAACCTTCTTTTTTTCAGGTATTGTATTTTCTTTGGGCGCAGGCTTTCCTGGTGACTGTACATTCTCATCTGTCAGCTTTCTTTTTTCTTCCTGCAACCGGTACTGGGTATAGTTCCCCGGGAAATCCCTGATCAGGCCATCTCCTTCAAATACCAGGAGGTGATCTACCAGCCTGTCCATAAAATACCGGTCGTGGCTTACGATCAATAAGCAGCCGGGGTATTCCATCAGGAAGTTTTCTAAAACACCCAATGTGGGAAGGTCAAGATCGTTGGTAGGCTCATCTAAAATTAAGAAATTCGGATTCCTGAAAAGGATGGAAAGCAGGTGCAGCCTGCGTTTTTCGCCGCCGCTTAATTTGCTGATATACGTGTATTGCTTATCAGCGTTAAATAGAAACAGTTCCAGGAACTGTGCAGCGCTTAAGGTTCCGCCTTTAGCAAGGGGAAAGTTTTCAGCAATATTTTTTACAAACTCGATCACGCGCATATCGTTCTTTACCTCCAGACCCTGCTGTGAATAATTGCCAAAAATTACGGTATCGCCTATATTGATTTTACCATTGTCCGCTTCCTGTAACCCTTGCAGTATATTGATGAAAGTAGATTTGCCGGCGCCGTTTTTACCTATTACTCCTATGCGCTCACCTTTGTTAAAAGTGTAATCAAAGCCCGTGAGTATTTTTTTATCACCATAAGACTTGTACACTTTTTTCATCTCCACCACTTTGCCGCCCAGGCGGTTCATTTTCATCTGCAACTGTACCTGCTCGTTCACTACCTGTTGTTTGGCGCGTTTTTCTACTTCATAAAAATTATCTTCCCGGCTGCGCGATTTGGTGGTACGGGCTTTGGGTTGTTTACGCATCCACTCCAGCTCACGGCGGTACAGGTTTTTAGCCTTATCAATACTTGCCAGTTCGTTTTCTATACGTTGCGCTTTTTTTTCGAGATAGTTTTCATAGTCGCCTTTGTGCACATACAGGTTGCTGCCTTCCATTTCCCATATTTCTTTACAAACGGCATCTAAAAAATAGCGGTCGTGCGTAACCAGCAGCAGGGTTACATTCTCTTTGTTCAGGAAATGCTCCAGCCATTCTACCATCTCCACATCCAGGTGGTTGGTAGGTTCGTCCATGATCAGTAATACATGCTTGTGCTCAAACCCTATATCGATAAGGGTTCTGGCGAGCGCAACCCGCTTTTTCTGTCCGCCGCTGAGGTTTTTTACCAAAGCGTCCAGGTGATGTATGTTCAGCTTACCGAAGATCTGCTTTACTTTGGCATCAAAATCCCAGGCCTGTAACTCGTCCATCACCACTAATGCGTCGGCTATTTTGTCTGCATCATTGCTTTCGCTGGCCGATTCATATTTTTTGATCGCAGTAATTATAGGATTATTATGAAAGAACACATTATCTGCAATCGTTTTTTCAGGGTCAAGGTCGGGTTCCTGCTCAAATAGAACCACATCCACGTCTTTGTTGATCCATAGTTTGCCTTCGTCTGCAGTTTCCCTGCCTGCCAGTATTTTTAAAAGGGTAGACTTGCCGGTTCCGTTACGGGCTACCAAAGCAATTTTATCGCCTTCTTCTATGTGAAACGATATATCGGAGAACAGCGGCTGTATGCCATAACTTTTTTCTAAACCTTCTGCGGAAACGTAATGCATTCTTTTAATGTGAAAATATGGAAATGTGAAAATATGCTAATGGGCAAAGGTACGCAGAATGCGGGGAAGGCTTTGTTATAAAACGGGATTTTTGCGAACCCGGTATTTGATGGGGCATAAATATTTTGCGGTTTAGCTGTTGGATGAAGATACAACAGCGGCAGCACGGCCGGGGCTAATCCAAAAGTAATATCAGCCTGATGTCACAGTGAGTCTCAAGGACAGGACAGGGCGACAGACAGCATTTAATTCACATGACACTAGTTAGATTCTGTTTGAAGAAGACCCCAAACTCACGTTAATATATATAAATTGTGAATTATTGTTTTACTGTAACGTATGCAGATAAGGAGCCTCCTTTTACCTTTTCCCAGGAGCCGAGACTGTTATGCCTTATATATATACTACCGCCTAACCTGCTGCCGTAATTAAATGTAATCTCTCTCTCTCCCGGGATTAATTCATAAGTAATGAAAAAAGGCCCTTTAAAATGGAGATCGTGATCCTGTAAATCTATTTTTTGCCACCCTTTTTGGGTGGATACCCGTTCAATAATATTTACCGGGCATATTTTTTCAAAAGGCGCTCCGTCTTTTATATTATAGAAATTAATTCTTAGGGTAACAGAATCACCACTTCCGTTCCGGATCATAATAGAAGTGCTTAAAATTTGAGAAGATTTTGTATTGGCGATATATTGGGCAAACTCCACTATATCATTATTTTTTGAATTTACCGGTGGGCTAAATAAAAAAGAACTGTAAGATTTTACGCCAATTGTTTTTAGGGCCGGAGTCTTATTGCTGATAACGACCGGTTCTAATGTAATAGTGTCTGCATTTAGAAAAAAACTATATTGCTTGCTGCTAATAATATCTTTGACCCTTAATGTTACATCCCGGAACCCGGAATAAGAGAACGTCAGCGAGTCGTATAAAAACTTATCTGGTATGTCGATTTCAAAGGCTCCCTGTTTATTGCTGATTGTGCCGAAATTCTTCCCTTTAATGCCGATATTGGCATAAGGAAGAACGCCATTAGTAGTATTTACTGTTCCCGAAATTGTATTTTGGGCAATCATGAATACAGGATGCAAAATGATGCAGATGAAAATGATGGCTTTCATTCGCCCGGGTTTATATTGATTTCAGCAAACCTCCATCCACGGGAATACTTGCTCCGGTTATATACGATGCCTGTTCCGATGCCAAAAAGGTTACCAGGTTTGCCAGTTCTTCAGGCCTGCCTAATCTTTGTAAAGGAATATCAGCTTCTGCTGTTTTTGTGATTGCTTCTATTGATGTATTTTGAGCCTTGGCCTGTAACGAAAATAATTCATTCAGCCTTTCAGTGTCAAAATTTCCTGTAAGGATATTATTCACAGTAATATTGTACTTGCCTACATCCCGTGATATCGTTTTTCCCCAGGCAACCACTGCAGCACGTATAATGTTGGACAAAGCCAGGTTATCAGCAGGTTCTTTAACCGTTCTGGATGTAAGGTTTATAATACGGCCACACCTGTTTTCCTTCATACCTTTAACAGCAAGGCTGGTAGTGTATTGCACGGTTTGAAAAAGCAGGCTGAATGCTGATTGATAATCTGTTTCCTTTTGCTCCGATACGGTTCCTGCCTTTGGCCCGTTGGTATTGTTTACTAAAATATCAACCGCATGATTGCTGAAAAAATCATCCATCTTTATTTTAAAGCTTTCAAAATCCGAAAAATCAACAACCAGATAATCGTGCTGTTGCCCTTCGCTTGCAGATAATTCGCTTATTACTTGCTGTAGCTTTGCCTCATTACGTGCCATAATAGTTACCGAGGCTCCGCTTGCTGCAAGCTGCACAGCCACTGCTTTTCCAAGCCCCTGGCTGGCGCCGCCGACCAGGGCTTTTTTGTTTTGTAAAGAAATGATCATGAATGATATATGTAAAATGTAGCATCCTGCATTCAGAATTCTACGGTTAAAATTTTATATGTTTCTAAAGACTTCCTTCTTTTTTAAGTTTATTAAACCAGTCGTCCAGGTTCATATCCAGCGCTTTTTCGAAGGAGGCTTTCATGTCTTCCGGCTGGGGGTGTTTATTCTGCCAGTCTTTAAAATACTGCTGCATGGCTTTATCTACACCTTCCTTACCTACCCGTTTTTCCAGTTCATATAACCATATGGCTGTTTTTACATAAGAAATCAGACCATAATCCTGTGATGTTTTAAAATCTGCGGCCGGAATGTCGATAGCTGATTGCATGGGGATTTGCTGCATAGCGGCATACAGCGCATTTTGAAACCGGTCTAACGGAAGATTTTTTAGCTGCGGAGGGATCTGATCTCCGAAAACGGAATTGGCCCTGTATTTTTCTGCTTCGTAACGAAACTGGTAATAAGTGTTCAAACCCTCATCCTGCCATGTATGTTCCCGCTCATTGCTTCCCAGCATACTCATGAACCAGTTGTGGCCTATTTCATGGGCAATGACACCGTCCAGGTATTCTTTTTTTGCATCCGGCACGGTAATAAGCGTGATCATGGGATACTCCATGCCGCCGCTGGAATTGTTTTTGGGACCTTCAAAAACCTGAACGGTTGGGTACATATAGGTGCCTATCCAGTTACTATAAGCCCTGGTTGCGTCTTTTGTATAATCTATGCTGTTATTCCAGATGGTTCCGGGTTTATTTTTATAGTAGGTGAATGCGTCTACAGTTTTACCGGAAGCCAGCTTTACCGTATCATATTGTATCACTACATCCTGTTCAGCAAACCAGGCAAAATCAGGTACATTTTCGGCGGTATAAGTAAGGGTTTTTTTCGCAGCCTTATTTTTATATAACACAGGGGTACCGGAACGTGCCTGTGTATTCTTTGCCCCGATTTCCCGGTATTGCTTCAGTTCATCAGCATTTTGTAATACACCGGTAGCACCCACCACATAATTACCTGGTAATGTAATGTTGACCTTAAAATTCGCATACTCGCTGTAATACTCGCCCATACTTAAATATGGAAACTCATGCCACCCGTTTTTATCGTACACGGCTGGTTTGGGATACCATTGGGTGGCCATAAACTGACCATCGGCATAGCCTGAACGTGAAAAGTAAGAAGGTAAATGAACTTTAAAATTGGTAGTGATAGTAGCCGATTCTCCCGGATTTAGTTTTTGGGGTAATATGACTTTAAGAATATCAATATAACCGGGATTACTATGGGGTTCTGTTTTTGCGGTGGCCCCGTTTACCTTAAAGTTCAGCCCTTCTATGTAACCGCGCGTGATATTGGAAATATCTTCTTCCGATGTAGGATCATTCTTTATTTGTTGGAATAAGGCAGTGCTGTCATTTTTATAGGCATTGGGCCAGATATGAAACCAGATAAAACTGAGGGAATCGGGCGAATTGTTTGTATAGAGCACCGTTTCTGCTCCAGTGAGTGTATGAGCTTTATCATCAAGCGAAACATCAATTTTATAGTCCACCTTTTGTTGCCAGTAAGTATTCTGGGCATAAGCAGTGGTGGTCAGCATCATAATAAAAGGTAAAAAAAGGAATCGGATCATACTGATAGTTTTTTGAAAGATAAGGAGAAATTTTAAAGCCGGTGATTGCCATTTTTGTGAAACGCATGCGATTTTAGCGGTATTGTTGGCCAAGAACAAAAACCTCCTTGATGCTCTGCTTTTACTAACTACCAAACCGGCAATATTTATTGCATCTATTCCGGTGTTTTATTCAATAAACGGCTATCCCGGCTTGCTGTTGTATTATTCATCCAGACGCCAGGTATCTAGCAATAGTAACAAATGAAATACTAAGGATCTGATAAAATTATAATGATTTGTTTTTATTTAATTGATAGTCAATATTTTATATTATTTTAATTAGAGTTGCTTATTGAAAGGAACAGTAAAAACAGCCTGTTTTGTTAAAAGTCTCTTTTTTATCGCCGGCTATTGCAGTAACAGCTGTAATTTAAAAAAAAATCGGTTTTGATAGCTTTAAGGGGAGCATGTCTGAGGATGAAAATTGGTAGTTTACTTTTTAACCCTTAACTTTTGCCGCTCATACCGTTAAGCCTTTCATAAGAAACAAAATGGTATGTTCGTTTTCTTTAATTGATCATTATATTGCAGGATTAAAATGTCGATGAAATTATGAAGCAGGCTTTATTAATCGTAAATGCTTTATTGGTTGTTGCGGTTTCTTATTTATTGTATAAACAGTTTGCAAAGGGTTCCGAAGCGATTGTTACCGCGGGAACCTCTTTAAATAACAAAGATTCTGTAACCAGCAAAAAACTGCTGTTCGCTTATATTAATATGGACTCTATACAAAATAAGTATGAGCTGGCAAAAGTTGTATCCAATGAAGTAGAACGGAGAAGAGAAAGCCTTGATGCAGAGCTGAACAGGATGCAAAAAGCGTACAGGAATAAATTAGAGGGCTACCAGCAGCGCAGCGCTACTATGACTGAAGAGCAGGCCGTTGCAGCGAGGGAAGATATGGAGAACACAGAACGTGAAATGATGGAAAAAAGGCAGACACTGGCAGATGAATATCAGAACTGGCTGGCATCTAAAAATATGAGCGTGATAAAAGATATAAAAGACTACTTAATGCAATTTAATGCAGACGGCACTTATTCATTTATATTTTCTCATGAGCCGGGTCTTTTTTATTATAGCGATACAGCGTACGATATCACAAAGGAGGTGATCAACGGGCTGAACCAGCAATACAAGCTTAAGAAGAAGAAGTAAGAAGCTATAGTTGCCACTCGACAATGCTGTTCTCCAATGTTGTTTTATAAGGAATGCTAACGCGGATATAATTATCGCTATATCCTTCTATCATGCCGTTTTTATTGTGATTTTCAAATAATACCTTACGTGTTTGTCCTGCATGTTGTGCTTCAAAATATTGCATTTTCATATAAGAAAGATTACGAAGCGATTTATTCCTTTCATGCCTTTGATGTATAGGTACTACCGGTTTTAACGTAAGCGCATGGGTATTATCTCTTTCAGAATAAGTGAAAACGTGCAGGTAAGAAATGTCTAACCCGTGCAGGAAATCGTAAGTTTCTTTAAATTCAACATCGGTTTCGCCGGGAAATCCCACAATAACATCCACTCCAATAGCACAATGCGGCATCAGGGTTTTTATAAGCCCTACACGTTCAGCATAGAGTTCCCGTTTGTACCGCCTGCGCATCAGCCCCAGAATCTTATTGCTGCCACTTTGCAGCGGTATGTGAAAATGCGGCATGAACTTTTTGCTGTTAGCTACAAATTCCACAATTTCATTAGTAAGCAAATTAGGCTCTATGGATGATATCCGGTACCGTTCAATCCCGTCAATGTGATCGAGCGCTTTAATGAGCGAAAAAAAGTTTTCTTCCCTGCTATGAACCGGCACCGGGGCATACCCGTCAGGGCCTTTACCGAAATCGCCCAGGTTAATGCCGGTAAGCACAATTTCTTTAGTACCGCCGGCAGCGAGACTTTCTGCGCTCCTGATCACATTGGCAATATTATCGCTGCGGCTTTTTCCCCGTGCCATGGGAATCGTGCAGAAAGAGCAATTGTAATCGCAGCCATCCTGCACTTTTAAAAAAGTACGGGTACGATCGCCAAGCGAAAAGGAAGTAGTAAACCCGCTGACTTCTTCAATATCGCAACTGCAGATTTTTGCGGAGTCTCCTTTAGCGATCTCTTTGATATGTTTGGTAATATTGAACTTTTCTGCTGCGCCCAAAACCAGGTCTACACCGGGAATTTCGGCTATTTCCTTAGGTTTTAACTGTGCGTAGCAGCCGGTAATAACCACGATGCTTTCAGGTGCTTTACGTTGTATGCGGCGCACCAGCTGGCGGCATTCTTTATCTGCATTATCGGTAACAGAGCAGGTGTTGATTACATATACATCGGCCAGTTCTGTAAATTCTTTCTTCACAAAGCCCTCATTTTCCATCATCCTGGAAATGGACGAGGTCTCGGAGTAATTGAGTTTACAGCCCAAAGTGTGAAAAGCTACTGTTTTTGTGCCCTGCATAAGGGTGCAAAGTTAAGTTGAAAAGTTGAAAGGTTGAAAAGTTGACTGTTGGTAACCAGGGCCAGGCGCATGAACTTGCGAAATTTTGTCAACTCATTAACCTGCTGACTTTTTAACTAATTCCTACATTTGCCAACTGATATGAAGATCCTGCGTTTCCTGTTCAGCATTTATGCGGCCATTCTCTTTGTGGTTTTAATGCTGCTGGTATTTCCCTTTGTAATCATTGCCAGTTTTTTTGGCAGGATCAGGGGCGGCAATATGATCTACCGGCTATGCGTTTTATGGGCCGATGTGTGGTTTGCGCTTACATTTATTTTTGTAAAGAAAATATATGATGCACCACACAATAGTAATAAGAAATATATTATTGTAGCTAATCATATTTCGTACCTGGACATTCCCATGCTGGTGAAAGTGTTCAGAAAACCTTTACGGCCGTTAGGCAAAGCAGAACTGACCAAAGTGCCGGTTTTTGGTTTTATATATAAATATGCTATTGTTTCGGTTGACAGAAGCGACGCCCGGCACCGGGCATTGAGCCTCCGTTTACTGCGCTACATTTTAAACAAAGGCATTTCAATTTTTGTTTTTCCTGAAGGTACTTTTAATGAAACAAATGCTCCTTTAAAGGAATTCTATAATGGCGCTTTTAAGCTGGCTATTGAAACGCAAACGCCTGTTAAGCCCGTTTTATTCCTGGATACTTACAGCCGGATGCACTACCGCAGTATATTTTCTTTAAATCCCGGGAAGAGCAGGGTAGTGTATCTTGAAGAAATAGCTGTTGACGGCCTTACAATGAATGATGTAGCCCGCTTAAAAGACAGCGTATATCAAAAAATGGAAGAAGCGCTCAGGGCTTATAAGGCGCCCTGGATATCAAAACAGTAAGTATATTGCACTACATGCCGCAAGCACCTGAATTATACAGTAACAGTTATAGGAAGCCCGTTTTTGCGGAGATCATTATCCCGCTGGCCCTCCCGCTTAATTATACCTGGCAGGTACCTCAACATTTGCTGGAAACAGTTAAGGCGGGCTGCAGGGTAGAAGTGAATCTTGGCAGGAATAAGCGGTATGCTGGTATTGTAAAATTTTTACATGACAATGCTCCTGAATTTTTTGAGCCGAAAGAAATATTGAATGTTCTGGATGTGCAGCCCGTGGTATATGCCCAGCAGCTACAGTTATGGGAATGGATGGCTGCTTATTATATGTGCACAGAGGGAGAGGTAATGGCTGCAGCACTGCCGGCTCATTTTAAACTGAGCAGCGAAACGGTTTTGATTTTTAATGAGGAAGCAGGAGAAGATTTCACGGATCTGGATAATGAAGAATACCTGGTGGCAGAGGCTTTACTGATTAGAAAGGAACTAAAACTGACCGAAGTACAGCAGGTATTGGATGCTACGCATGTGTATCCTGTTATTAACCGGTTGATACAAAAGCGCATTTGTTATGTGTGGGAAGCGTTGAAGGAAACCTACAATCCTAAAAGGGAAACTTTCGTAATACTGGCGCCTGAATACGCTGCAGAAGCGGCTTTGGAGCAATTGCTGAATGAGGATAAGCGCCTGCAGCGTGCCGAAAAGCAAATGGAGCTGCTGCTGGCCTATCTGCATTTTCAAAAAGCTGAAGGCGATGTAACCAAAGCTGCTTTGCTGAAAAAGGCAGGCGCCAGCGAGGCGCAGTTTAAGGGACTGGTGGAGAAAGGAATTTTGATCGCTGAGAAAAGAAATGTTGACAGGGTGAGGCGGTCGCCTAAAAACATTAATGTAGATTTTGAGCTGTCTGAAGCACAGGCAAAAGCATTTTCGGACATTAAAGCATCGCTTGTTCAAAAGAATATCTGCCTGTTGCATGGGGTTACCTCCAGCGGCAAAACGGAGATTTATATCAGGCTGATAGAAGAGCAGTTGAAAACCGGAAAGCAGGTACTTTATATGTTGCCGGAGATAGCACTCACTTCTCAAACCATTCGCAGGCTGCAAAAGCATTTTGGAGGGCATATAGGCGTTTATCACTCTAAATTTTCACAAAATGAAAGAATAGAAATATGGAACAGGGTAAAGGATGGTGAGCTGAAAGTTGTGTTGGGCGCACGCTCTGCGCTGTTCCTGCCTTTTGACAACCTGGGCTTTATTATTTGTGATGAAGAGCACGATACTTCTTATAAGCAGATGGAGCCTGCACCACGTTATCATGCAAGAGACGCGGCTATTTATATGTCGTCGTTATACGAGAACTGTACTGTGATTTTAGGCAGCGCCACTCCTTCGTTAGAGTCTTACTATAATGCCACAAAGGGTAAATATGGATTAGTACAGCTGACACAGCGCTATGGCGATGTGGAGATGCCTGTTATCGAAATGATTGATACGCGCAGGTTCCGGGCAAAGGATATCACTGAAACTATTTTAACACAGCCGCTGCGCGATGCGGTTCAACTGGCTCTGAATAGTAAGAAACAGGTAATACTGTTCCAGAATCGGCGTGGTTATACTCCTTACCAGCGTTGTAATGCGTGCGGCTGGATACCTCAATGCAGGCATTGTGATGTATCGCTTACCTTTCATAAATTTTATAATAAACTGGTTTGCCATTATTGTGGTACCACTTATCCGCCTATGACCACCTGCGCCGCCTGCGGCAGCCACGATTTTGTGCAGAAACAATTTGGTACCGAAAGAATAGAAGAAGCTTTACAGGAAATTTTTCCTGATGCCAGAGCGGCCAGGATGGATATTGATTCGGTACGTGGCAAGCACGCGCACGACCAGCTGATACAGGCATTTGAGCAGCACAAGATCGACATACTGGTGGGTACACAAATGGTAGTGAAAGGACTTGACTTTGAAAATGTTGACCTGGTGGGCATTTTAGACGCTGATGGCATTTTATCTTTTGCTGATTTCAGGGTGAATGAAAGAGCGTTTCAGCTGATGGAACAGGTAAGCGGACGGGCGGGACGCAAGCATGGCAAAGGTAAGGTACTGGTACAAACTGCTCAACCGGCACACCCGGTATTGGTGCAGGTGCAGCGGCATGATTATGATGCCATGTACCAGGATGAAATAACTAAACGGGAACTTTTTGCTTATCCGCCTTTTTCCAGGATCATTAAACTTACTTTCAGAAACAAAATAAGAGAGGTAGTGCAGGATGCGGCACAGCTCTTTGCCAATGGGCTGTCTAATCGCTACAAAGCGTATTTAACAGGCCCTGCAGAACCGGTTGTGAACCGGGTGCGCAACCAGTATTTAATGGAGCTGCTGCTAAAATTGCCTCGCAATGCAAAAGTCCTGGAGCAATGCAAAAAAGATATCCTTTATCAGATAGCGCTACTTCACCAGGAAAAAAGATATAAATCGATAGTGGTGATCCCCGATGTGGATGGAGTGTGAAAGGGGATATAAGCGATAGCTGACAGGTATAATAGCTGAGAGGATATAGATATCAGGCCTTCCTGAAAATTCCGGGTGTGCTGTGTATTGTCTATTTCAGGCCGTATTGAATCAGTGTGTTGTGGATTTTTAATTTTCCAGCCATTTAAAATATTCAATTGCTACCGTTGAAATCTCCTGAAGCTTAATGCTGGCACACATTTTATACTTTCAGGAAACCCCGATGTTAGCCGCCCTTTCATATTCACTATTCACCAATAACTGATATTCATAAGCTATAGACAATAAACCTCCATCCCCGATCTCCGGACTTTCCCACTACACTCCTCACTTCACTTTCCCTGTATCTACTTCCCAATCATCTGTTCTGAAAGGAGCAACCGGTAATCCCTCTTTGCTGAAAATATTAGACATGCCTTCGTTGCTGAATGAAAACCTTACGGCCACCGGTTTTTTTACCTGGGTACTGGACGCAACCAGCCTGTTTTTTTCTATTTTAACCATTGCCGGGAAGAACACCTTGTCGGCCCCGGCAATAAAAAACTCAGTAGCCGCCTTCCCGCTCTTTAATGTAAAGCCATTAGGAGCATTATCGAAATACAGGTTCGCATTGCTTCCGTTTATTTCCATGCGGCTAAACATAGGGCTTTTGTAAATGCCCACATCCTGTGTATATGTTTCTGCTAAGGCATAAGCAGCGAGTCTTTTGGCTACCTCTGTTTTATTAGTGGGGTGTATGTTTTTTACATCATTAACCAGGTCCGTAATTACCACCATACCGGTTTGGGGAAGGTTTAATGTTTGGGTTTGCTGTTCGCGGATGAGGTTGCCCACATTATAATTTCCATAAGTATAAGGGGCTATCTGCACATAATAAAAAGGAAACTCTTTTTTCCATGCCTTTCTCCAGGCGTTTATCATGGAGGAAAATAAATGATTATAAGTAAACGGCATCACGGTATTGCCTTCGCCCTGGTACCAGATAACGCCTGCAACAGAAAACTGTGTTAAAGGATAGATCATCGAATTGTATGCATAACCAGGCTGTACGGGCCACCACGGCGTTTGGTTTTGCATGGCGGCAGATTGCATTAATACGCTGCTTTGAGTAACTATCCCGGCCGGGGTCCATGTCTCTGCGGGTGTTCCGCCCCAGCTTGCATTGATGATGCCTACAGGCACATTCAGTTTTTTCTGAAGCTCCTTCGCAAAAAAATAACCCACTGCGCTAAAGCCCTGCAAAGCTTCAGGGCCGCTTATTTTCCAATTTCCTTCTACATTATCCTGCGGGTACCGCGATGTTGACCGGGGTACCTGTAACAATCTCAGGTTATTGTTAGCGCTGTGAGGTATTTCCTCCAGTATTTGTGGCAGCTTCTGGTAGCTGCTCCATTCCATGTTCGATTGTCCGGAGCACACCCATACTTCGCCGATCATAATATTGCTGAGGGTGATGGAATTATCACCTTTAAAGGTGATTGTATACGGCCCTCCCGCAGCCGGGGTTGCCAGCTTTATTTTCCATTGAGCATTGCCATCTGTAACTACTGAATCTGTTTTATTATTCCAGGAAGCTGTAATAAATATTTTTTCCGTTGGATTTGCCAGCCCCCACAACGAAACCTCAGTTTTTTGCTGCAATACCATATTGCTGCCGAAAATGTTGGGAAGCCTTATAGTAGCAAACGCTGTACTGCCTGCAGTTATGGCGAAGGCTATACAAAATCCTATAAACTTAAAAAGAACCGGTTTCTGGTAATGAGCAATCATCATTTTTGTTTTAGTATTTAAAATCCGGGGTGAAAGTTAAGAATTTTACCGGCCTTTTGGAAATGCTGCAAACAATTCTAATAAAGATTTCTTTTGTGCACTGTAATCAGGATTGTTAAAAAGATTCACCCGTTCCGACGGGTCCCAGGATAAGTTGTAAAGCTCGTTTAGCGTCCCGGCGCTATCTTTTGTGACGCGTAATTTCCAGTCCCCGTCCCTAACACCTTCCAGTGATGTATTATGATAATAAATGGGCCGGTGAGGTTTGTCGTAATTTTTTATGGTAAGAAAGCCTGACACAGATTGGCCGTCGAGCTCATTTTTGGGCAACTTCGATCCCGACCATTCGGCTATTGTTGGCAAGATATCCAGGTTGGAAAGGGGCTTCCTCAATACTTCATTAGATAAGGTGTGCCCCTTCCAGTAAACGATAAAAGGAACACGATGCCCTCCTTCGTAGGATAATGCCTTCCATCCCCTGAAAATACCTGCTGCACCTACATGGTAGGGCCTGGTGTTACCATCCTCGTACATACGCTGCGGCGCGTTGATCCAGGGGCCGTTATCGCTGGTAAAAATGAAGACCGTATTGCTGGCTTCGCCTATGTCGTCAACAGCTTTCCATATTCTTGCCAGACTTTCATCCATATCTTCAATCACATCGCCTAAAGCCCCGGCTGCCGAGTGCACGGGTCGATATTTCATAGCTCCAAATGCCACAGGTAAATGGGGCATATTGTGGGCCAGGTACAGGAAGAAAGGTTTTTTGTTTTTATGTGCCTGCTGAATGAATGCGATAGATTCTTTAGTATAAATATTGCTGAGAATGCTGTCGTGTGGTTGATAGATCTCAGGTGTGGTATTCCTGAAAATTTTAATAACGGTATCTGTTTTTACATAAGGGCTTCTGTAATCATGGCTATACATCATGCCATAAAAAAGATCGAAGCCCTGTTGATTCGGAAGCCCGCTTCCATAATCGCCCACATGCCATTTACCTATTGCCCCTGTAGCATAGCCGCTGGGCTTTAAAACCTCTGCAATGGTTACTTCATCTTCAGGCATTGTGATTTTGTTTCCTGGCCCGATTACATAGGTAATGCCCGATCTTGTGCAATACCTTCCGGTAAGTAATGAAGCACGGGAGGGGGAGCAAATAGGCGACGTGGTTACAAAATTAGTCGCCATCAGGCCATTAGTCGCCATTTTGTCCAGGAAAGGCGTTCTGATCAATGGATTGCCATAACAGCCAATATCGCTATAACCTAAATCATCGGCTAATACGAGTATTATATTGGGCTTTTTCTGGGCCGATAAAGCTGATACCATTAATAATAACCATGCACTGGTTATTAATTGCCTGCATATTTTTTTATTCATAACCATTTTCAAAAATTACGGTTTGTCCTCTTTTAAGGTTCACAGAAATAATCCCGTTATCATTTCTTTTAAATAATTCCATAGGAATATTTTTCGACAGCCAGGTTTTAAAAGGAAGCCTGATGTTTAACTCACCATTTTTTTCAGCAACTACGGTAATAATTGTGGGCACCCCGTTTTCTTTTTTTGCCGAAACAATAAAAGCCCCTTCGGCCCTGAGATGATTAAAAGCAACATCTTTCCATTCGCGTGGAACAGCCGGAAAGACTTCGATATAACTATCCCTGCTTTGTAGTAACAATTCGTGTACGCCTTGTGCAAAAGCAAAATTGCCTTCCAGGGTAAATGGTCTGTATGTAAGGCCGGAGTGTTCTCCTCCTTTCTGGTCTCCATTCAGATGGAAGCTATTGGGAGAACAGAAGTTGGAAGCGAAGATCTGCAACTGCCTGGCAGCTTTATCAGCCTCATAGGACCGTGCATACAGGCTGGCCATCCAGCTAAAGGAGTAGCCGCACCATGCCCGGGTGCCTATTTCTTCAATTCTTTTTAAGGAATTTTGAATCATGACTTTGTCTTCCGGGTTGTTGATATCTAACAACGCCAACGGGTATATAGCCATGTACTGGGACATGTGGCGATGCGAATTGTTCAGGTTTTGTCCCGGCGCAACCGTAAAACCAGTTTCGTTTATTTCATAGCCAGGAAGCTGTTTCAGCAGGGTTTGCCAATGCGCTGCTTCACTTTTTTTACCGGCGGCTATGGCTGTCTCTCCTGCTGCCTTAAACAGGAACTTAACAAGAGAAAGGTCAAAATTGCTCCATTCCCTAAACCAGGCCTCTATACGGTTGTCGTTGTATTCAGGGCTGGAGCTTAAAGGAAGCTTTCTTACGCCATCTTCTAATCGCGTGATGTTTTCGAGGTAAGTAGCTACGTCGTGTATGTAGGGATAGGCTTTGGCTTTGAGGAAGATTTCATCCATCGAATATTTCCACTGCCAGTAGAAATGCTGCGCGCACCAGGCGCCTACTGTTGGCCCCAGCGCATATGGTATCCATCCTCCCATCGGGTCACCGTTAAGCGTGGCCACTCCCGGCACGTTCAGCCCTTCCACGCCGAAATATTGTTTGGTATATTGCTCATTCTTTTTCCTGTTTTTCCATAGCCAGTTAATAAAACTTTCCCCTTCTGTCAGGTGGTTACCCGTATAAACCGGCCAATAGCTGAGCTGGGTATTAAGATCATTATGAAAATCGCCTTTCCATGGTGGAAGGCTGCCATTATCGGCAGTCCAGACGGCTTGCAGCGTAATAGCAGGAGCCATGGGGCGGGATACCGATCCCAGCTTATACATTTCCAGGTAATATTGCTTTTCAATAAGGGTGTCCGGCAGGCTTACTGATGATTTGGACCAGAAATTCTTCCACCAGTTGGTATGGCCTGTCCAGCTGGTAGGCTCGCTTAAAGCAGTGTTGAGCACCGGTATTTTAGCCTTGCTGTTGTTGCTAATGGTCCATCCTCCAATCATCCGGTTTCCCGGGAATTTTTGCCAGGCAATGGCTACTTCAAAATAATTCTTATCATAGGTAGATTGATGATAGCTGATGGTATGGGCTGTTTCCATAACTGTACCTTGCGTATATCCTAATTTTTCAAGGCTTTGTGCAGGAAGTTTGTCTTTCCCGCTATTACCGTTGTTGTAATTATGCACAATAAGTTTTGGTGCCAGGATGTTAAATATTTCATGAAATTTTTTTTCCTCAATGTTTTCGAAAGTAAAATACCCCGTGTTTTGAGTGGCATGTATATAACATTTAAAAGTGATCCCGCTTTCAAAAATGATAATATTAATGGCGTTTTTTATGTCGAGGGTATTGGAGAGAACTTTTCCAATGCTGCCCAGATCAAATTCTAATGCAGCAGCAGGAAGTTTGGTAGGATAAGGTACCTGGTCATAAGGAACGTCGCCTAACAGTTGGGCAGAGTCGTAATTTTTAGTGCGCACCCAGCGTTCAACGTCCTTAAAGTGAAATTTGGACAGGTCCAGTGCTTTGCGTTCGTCCCAAAGGTCTGCCCGGTCCAGTGATAAGCGAAGCCTGCCCTGTTTTTGCCATACAAGTGCACCCAGCATGCCATTGCCGAGTGGCATGGCTTCATCCCATTTTTTTGCTAAATGGTTAAATTGAAGATTGTGCCATGCCTTTGGCTGTGCAAAACAAATTTCTGATAAAGCAATAAATAAAACCAGTAGTAATAACCAGGCGGATAGTCTCCTTATCATAATTAAAAGCTAAATTGCATATAAGCGCAGTTAAGGTAGCAATTTTAATTTTATAAATAGCCATGAATATTGAAGTAATACGTGATTATTGCCTTTCAAAACCAGCGGTGGAAGAGACTTTTCCTTTTGGTCCTGACACTTTGGTGTATAAAGTGGACGGGAAAATATTTTTACTAATGGGCATCAATAGTAGCCCGCTTTCATTTAATGTAAAATGCGATCCTGACAGGGCTTTAGAACTGAGGGAAGCGTATGAGTGTGTAAGACCGGGCTATCACATGAACAAAAAGCACTGGAATACAGTTATTGCAGACGGAACTGTTTCCCCGAAGCTTTTAAAGGAGTGGATCGATGATTCCTATCACCTGGTGGCTAAGGTAAAAAAGAGCAGGTGAACTTTTTCAGAAATGAATATAACTATGCTCTTTTAAATTATTCTTACAGAAACAAAATTTTAAGCGATTGAGTAATAACCATATCACATTCAGGTCTGCTTTGCAGCTGCTATTGGTACAATGCATTGCAGTGGACCCGGCGTAATTGCTTTTACGGCGGGTTCTGCAAACTGTTACCGTAGCCCGGACAGAGACGTGTTTTTACATATAGCATTACCTGCAGATGGTGAAACAGCAAACAGTTCCTGTACTTTCGTATTCTTTATTTTATGCTGAACGTGTAAACATCTAAACTGGTTGCAGTGGCTTCCGGTTTAGTGGTGAAAAAGTATTCTCCTTTTGTCAATGCTCTGTTCGGTGCAATTTTGTAGACATCGTTGTTTAGCTTACTGATGTTTAGAGGAACCTGGTACTTTTCGCCGGTTTTGGCTCCTTCAAATGTTCCTACCGACATACTTTCCACTTCCCGCTTCCCCTTAACCGATTTTAAAGTATATAAAGTTACTTCCGGTAAAGAGGCACCACCGGTATTGATCATGAAATATTGAATATCATCAGCCGAGAGACTGACACCGGAACTGGCTCCGTCTACCTGTAATACCTGAACACCCTTGAACCCGAAGTTCCGGGTGCGTTTACCGGCTACAGATTTTTCTAACGGCTGAAGCGGTTGTGCCTTCAGTAAAACATATACATGATTTACTAATTCGGGCGACAGGTGTGATGCCCCACCTGTATTGCTTGATTTTACCGGTTCTTTTTTAGTAGAAGCGATAGCTGCGGTGCTGCTGCCGGAAGCGCTTTTATTCATCATAGCTTTTATCACATCCGCCGAAACTCCTTTGGATTTTAAGTCGATCAGCGCATCAGTAGAAAGATCAAATACGCATTTGGACTGATCAATTTTTGTAAGGATAATTTCATCCCCCAGCCCGGCTTTATGCAGGTCAATAATGCTTTTGTTGGTGAGTGCATCGCTTTTAGGCAAGGCTGATTTTACTGCTGGCTTCGGAGTGGTTTTGGTTTGGCTTTGTACTGCAGTGCTTATACATACAAATAGTAAAGTAAAATAAAGAATTGATCTCTTCATAACTGATTTTTTATTAGGTGAGAATTGTATTTTTTTAATTATTAAAACGAGTATTTTCTTTTGCCCGTGTTCTGCCTTGCGTTGCTGTACACCCGTGTAGTTAATTTATGGCAGGTCCGGTAGCCAGGGTGGAGACCGCCTGTTAAAGCAGGTTGTATGCTTTCCTGGGCAAGCGATATGGTTGCAACCAATGATAGCAGCATCTCTATTAAGGCGGTTAATTTGAGCTGCAAACAAAAATTGTAAACACTGCATAGTTTATTTTTTATATCGGCTATGGCAGAGATGTTTCAATCTTTAATTAAGCGAATGGATGCGCCAGTTTGAAAAAATGCTGTATGCTTCGTAATGGAGCTGCTCTGATTAAAAAGACTGTATGCCAAAGCCAAATAATTATCATTCTGTTTTGTATCAGCACTCCACCAAATACCATCATAACCAATTGAGTAGGGGAATGGCGGCTCTGCGTTCGGAGAGCGCATAGAACCCGGTAGTGCTGAAAATCCACTGCTATTGGTCGCTCCGGTATTCGGAGAAAGCCAATGACTAAACCCTGTTTCTTTTAATTTTCCTCCTGCAACTGACTCACCGCCCAAATAGCTGATAAGCGTTTGCCACTCTGCATTCGTTGGTATATGCCAGCCTTCAGGAGCCAGGCCACGTGCATCTCTAACAGCATAGAAGTTATAAAGCATGCCATAAATATTCAGATAAGTAGTATTACTTTGCCAATAAGAAGCGCTCGCTTTGTTCAGCATGCTCCAGGGATAATTGGCCGGATCGTTCGCATTGTTTCCACCTGCAACAGGAATGCTTTCCCCATTCCTGAAAACGGTAACATCCAGATTGTTCTTAGACCATATTTGATTGCCGATTGTAACAGACTCCAGTTGAGCAACGCCAAGCGTTTTAAAACTTAATATATCCCCGTATACAATAGTGTTATTATATTTAGCATACGCTCTTACGTAATAAGTGGTATTGATAGTAAGGCCCGATAATCTTGTATCAAACCACCCTCCATTTTCAGTATTTACACTAACATGATTATCCCTGACTGTCGGGGCGTTATTTGTTCCATAACAAACGCCAGTCTCCGGTATAGATACGCTACTTGAAAAGTCTTTACTTGTTGCGCTCCAACTGATACGGGCAAACCGGCTGGCCACCTGATCCACTTCTATAGTTTTCACTTCTATTTTATCGTTGTCCGCAGATTCTGTTCTTTCATCCACCGGTTTGTCTTTGGAGCAGCCTTCAATAATAAAAAATAGGAGGGGAGCTATTACGAGCTTTTTGTTGATCCATTTCATATGGGAGTATTTTACCAGTTAAATTATTTAAGATTATGAGTAATGGTCAGAATAATTATTGTAGTGCTTATATTAGCTCATCTATTTTATGTAGGAGCGACTTCGCGGTAAGCACTGTCAAATGCTGTGCAAGGCGTATTTCCCGCTCACCGTATTGAATACATACACTATAACTTTTTTCCCGTACGGCGCGCATTAGCGCCATCCGGGCCTCGGTACTTGCAGCATTAATACCCGAAGCCACATTACGTACAGTGTCCGCCACACCAAAACCGCCATAAGTGGTATAGCTCAGCATTTCCATTTTTTCGCCCCTGGGGCTGCGCACATATAATCCTATAATATCTTTGTTGGCATAATGACTGTTCCCAACGCTGAAGCCCTCTTTATCAAAGCTGAAACGACCTCCCCGCCTAATAACAATATTGACAATTACAAGGGTGCCCACATACAACAGTAAAAAATAAGTGATCCAGTTTGGAATGAAGCTGCCCAATATGCCGGACGCCGGTCCCTTACTATTATTAAACGTTAGAATAGCTCCAGCGAGGCTTAGTATGCCTGCAATCCAGATAAGGGGCAGGGCAAACCTGAATCCCAGTATTGCAGGTTTCCAGGTACAGGTGTAGCTGCCTGTAGCATTTTGTTGAATGTTGAAACTGTAGTTAGGATTGACTGATGTCATAGTTTGTGATTTTATAATGATTGGTTTAATAAGCCTGTTCATTCTGCCGGATATCCTTTAACCGGTATTTACGTTTTTCGTTCCATACAGGTCTCATACAGCACACGGTGTATTGGCTGTGGACGCTGTATTTTTTAACCACGGTATCAGCAATATGCAATGCCGAAGCCGGAGCGTGTGTTGTGAGGGAGTACTACTCCTATTTGTGATCTTAAGGATTAATCCATAATCTGCCATTTCTATTCATTCACACTAAACAGTTTAAAAAGTGTTTTGATCCTTACAGCGTTTTGGAACACAGTCCCTTAAATAAAGCTGGCCTGCTTATAAACTATGGAAGTAAAATAATAGCAATCATATTGACATATATGTTTACCATTTATACAAACATAAAATATAATCTTGACATTCATGTCAATAAATATCCAGGAATATCAAAAAAAGTTTGGCCAGCGCATCAAGCGGCTCCGGAAAGCGATCAATTTTTCGCAACTCGATTTAGCGGTAGCTTGTGGCCTGGAGAAAACAGCCATTTCACGGATTGAGAACGGCAGGACCAACATTACCTTGAAAACCGCTCTTATTCTTTGTTCCGCCTTAAATGTAGAATTGAAAGAGTTGTTTGACATTTAGGCCGATCGGCATTTTTTAAAAATCAGATGAATAAATAGCATACACTTTTTGTATTTTTAAAGTATTATATAATAAAAAGCAATAGTCCGGGCAGCGAATTTAACATCCATCTATTTGATAGCTTGTCCCTATAGTAGGTATTCAATATTGTTTTTTATATCAGTCCCGCATTTTTAAAGTATAATGCCGCTTCTTTTGCCGTATTAAAGCCTTGTTTGGAAAAAAGTTCTGTTTTTTTTAAGATCCGTTTGTTAAATGTATTCACTGTTGATTTTTTTATTTTAAAAGCCTGCCCTATTATTTCGCTGGTACTGTTTTTTTGGTATACATACCTTTTGAGTATTCTTAATTCCTGTATAGAAAAGCTGGTTTGCTCAGCAAATTTTTTTCTGGCAAGCGCATGTAATCTATCATCCACATGCGCGCTATAACTGTTTACAGGGTAAATGCGGGTATGATAGGTTTCGCAGCTGAATTGTTTCAGCATGCTTAGCTGGCACAGGTATTCGGTTATTTTGTTCTTTCCGGTTAACTGGAAAGGTGAGCATTCCCGTTTGCAATAAATGTATTTGCCGGTTTTATGCCTTAGCGCAATAAGCGTGGCGCAAACGGGCTGCATAAACTGCAGTTTGATTTCATTATGCATGAATAGTTCCAGCAGCGAAGCGCTGTAATAACACTGTAGGGGAGCATGTGCCGGGTGGATGATCTGGTGATAGTCTCTGAGTGAAAAATCAGTATCAGTATACCCCAGCCACCGGGAAATACCATTACGATGCACGATCCTGTTCTCAGCCAGGTTTACAGAGAAATAAATACGTTCCTGAAGTATTTCTTCGTCCATACGCTTCAGTACAGCGTTCTGCTCCAAAGCGGTAACCACTTGTGTACAGGAGTGATCTTCCAGGTAAGCAGCTACCTGATCGGCATAGTTTATGCCGGCGGCTGCAGGCTTGTATTGTGGGAACTGGAGCATTGCTATCTTTAATAGCAACTTCCGGCCTGTTATCATCATCCCTTTCCCAAAAAATTATTGCACCAATGTGAACCCTGCCCAGTAGTAGGGCGTATATTTTTTACGCATGGTTTGTTGTGTATTCAGAAAAGCCTGGCGAATGGTCTTTCCTCCCAGCCATTGAGCATAAAAATTTTGCATGAACTCTGCGGTTTCTTTATCCGGTACCTGCCAAAGGCTGGCCATTATATAGTTTACTCCGGCCAGTTTAAAGGCCCTTTGCAGGCCGAACACTCCTTCGCTGCCTTCTATTTTTCCCAAACCGGTTTCGCAGGCTGATAATACAGCCAGCTGCGTATTGGGCAGCTGCACCGAGCTTATTTCAAGCCCTGTTAATATGCCATCGTCTTCGTTGGGGTGTGCTTTCCCCTGCCAGCCCCTGTTGCCGCCTGCCATTACCAGCCCGCAGCGCAGCAGAGGGTTGTCTGAAGCTTTAAAGGATGTTTCGGGATCGCTTTCTTGCGTGGGAGTATCCGGGAATGTAAAGCCATGGGTTGCAAAATGAATGACCGCCGGAGAGTTATTGCCTCCAAGGCTTCTGAATGCAGCTTCGGTAGCATGGTCGCCCGTAAATATAGTGACCTCTTTTTGCGAAGCTTTTGCAGACATTTTTATCATATTGATCTCTGTCAGGGTATGAGGCAAAAAGCGAAAAGAGTCCAGGTCGGCGCCGCGACCTTGATAATTTATATAATTGTTGGAAGCGGGCGATGCAGCAATGCTTTCATTTGCGGCTTGCTGATCGTAATGGATACCACCAAACATGGCTATTGAAACGGGAGTGGAAGGCCGGCTCTGCTGCAAAACTATCTGCCGGGTGGAAGTAAGCTGAACAAGATCATATTTATCACAAAGCAGCCCTTCTTTTTTATAAGGGATCGCCGAAAAGGCTGTGTGGTGCAGTAATCCATCCGGAGAAAAATACACGGTCCGGCTATGGGTAAGGTAAGGTTCCAATGGCTGCCATATTAGTTTATATAAATCGTTTGCATTGTTTTGGTTGTATGCCGGTTTTGCCCCACGGCTTTTTGTAGCTGCTTTATAAGGGAATTTTTTCATGGCGGCAATTAATTGTTTTTCTTCACACAGCATTACAAACTGTGGCACCGTATCCTGGGGACGAAGTAACAGGGCCGCATAGTAAACGGTGTCGGGCTGTATGGTACTATAGGTATCAAATCTATATTTGAACCGTACAAATTCAATGCTGGCTTCATTGTTCCGCAAATGTTTTTGCACATCCTGCCATTGAACAGAAAGTATTTCTTTTACTTTCCGGTAGTCTGCCGACCTGCGCAATATATCCTTCTCCTCCTGGTTCAGAGCGGCGGCAATAGAATCTGTATTGGCGCTTCTTTTAGCTATTGGTGTTAGCAGCAGGTTTGTATAAAAAGATTTGTGCTGAAGGTAATTTTTCCAAAGCCGGTTTAGTTCACCATCTTTTGATTGCGACATATTTTGATAAAGATATCTTGTATTTTGAAGGCTGATACTGTTGGCGCTTAGCCTGGTGTTATAAGCAGCGACTGCTATCTCCGGGCTTTTATGCTGCATTAAAAAAATGTAAGGCCTGGCCGAATACACTTCGATCCCTTTTAAATAAACAAGTAATTCCGCTTCAGATAAGAAGTTCAGTTTTTCTAATAGCAGCTTGTTTTCTGTTTCTACGGCTTCCTTTAAATATATAGCCTTTTTAGGAACATTGTCGGCATATAAATATCGGCTCATATCATACAATAACTTCAATCGGGTAGCGTTTCGGTCTACTCCCAATTTGTTGTAGATAACCAGGGCCTTTTCAAATATTGGTTCTGCTAATTCAATTCGATTGGATATGGCATATAGCCTGGCTAAGCTTCTCAGGCAGAATGGATATTGAAGGGTTTCCTCTCCACCATTTTTGTAGGCGATCTCAACATTTTCTTTCAGGTATTTTTCTGCTGTTTCATATTTCTCCATTTCGGTATTAATTACACCTAAATTATTTAAAACCATTATATAGGCAGCACTGTTCTCTCCATTGGCCTGTTTTTTTATTTCCAATGCTTTTCTGAACATAGAATCGGCCATTTCCAGGTTATGATTCCGGTTGTATAAAATTGCAAGATTATTCAATGCACTGGCATAGGCGGAATGTTGCTCTCCATACATTTCTTTCAGCATACCTAATACCTGAACCTGTATTGTTTCCTGTTTTCTGTAATTACCCATTCTTTCGTATAAAATGCCCAACTCATGCAAGGCCAGCGCATATTCTGTCTTTTTCTCAAGAGGTTCCCGGGGTGCCACATTACTGGCAGCGATGAATAACTCCTCTGCCTTATTTAAATTGCCCATTAATGTGTAAAGATTTCCTAGCTGTATTAAGCTAAAAGCATAATCGTTTTTGTATGGAACATTTATTTCCTTTAAAATAGCTATTGCTTTTTGATATTGTTGTTCGGCTTCCGGTAATTTCCCGGCTTCTTTACAGGTTGTTGCAAGATCTACCAAATACCTGCCATACTTTTGACTGCTTGCTCCATATTGCTTCTTTGCGCCATCGCAAGCTTTTACATGATAAACCATGGCGCTGTCGTTCCTGGCCAATGCTCCATAAACGACGGCCAATGTATATGCAGCCTCAATGTATGCAGTATCTTCGCTGTTAAGATGTTTTACTGCTTCAAAACTTTGTTGTGCAAAGGGCAATGCTTTAGTGTTCTGGCTTTTATCAAAGTAATACTTTGCAGAATCACTATCACTCTGCCCCCGGGCTAATACTTGCAGGCATAAGCATATGCCGGTTAATATTATAAAGCGTTTCATAAAATGTTTCTGTAGTTTAAAAGATTATTTTTCTAAAGTATTCAGTATGATTGCTGCATTCTTTATTAATACATGGTTCCCTTTATGATTAATAATGCTCCTGCACAGCTCGGCTGCTTTTTCCCTGTTTTTTTCTTTTAAATAAGCTAAAGCCAGGTACCATTGCGTCTTAGCCTTTAAGGTTGTATCGGGTTGATTTTTCAACACCCAATTAAAATGAGCAATTGCTTTTCCCGTATTGCCTGTTTCCAGATATGCAATTCCCTTATAATAATGTCCGAGTTGCAAAATATTTTTTTTCCGGTCTGTTTCTTGAGGGCCCCGGGTTTGCGGCAGGTCGTTTAAATTTAATTTTTGCAGGGTTGCGTAATTGCCCTGCTCATAATCCATCAGTGCTTCTGCCAGGAAAATAGGATATTCTTCGGGTAAAGGTTCTTTTTTAAAATATTTTTTGAACAATGAAGCCAGGTCAATGTCGTTGCTGCTATCTTTTGCAGGTTCACTTATTACTGTCTTAGACCGGCCGCTTTCTTCCCGGGTGGTATCAATATTCTTTCGGTTGGCTATATCCGGGGCAGTACCCGGCTTTTGCCAGGGTGCCATAAAAAGTACAATTGCTATTATAACAGCCGCTGCTGAGCCGATGGTCAGCCACTTTTGCATCCTTCTTACTTTGCCGGGTATTTCAGCCGGTGCTACGGTACCTGGCAGGCAGGTTATATCCTTTAATGCAAAGCTATCTCTTAAAGATTGCTCAAAATCGAGCTGATGGCGCATTTCAGGATTAGCTGCCAGTTCTTTTTCGAACGCCTCCATTTCAGCAGCCTCCATTTCGCCGTCTAAGAAGCGGATGATTTTTTCGTACTGTTCGGTTGTAATGCCCATACCTGCAATTTAAATGATATACTAATTGTTTTGTTTGTCCATCTCTCCAATCAGTTCCCGCAACCTTTGCATACACCTGTAAATACGATTGGTTGCCGAGGCTGCTGTAATAGCTAAAAGTTTTGCAATTTCATTATTCGATTTTCCTTCAATATGCCGCCATTGAATAATCTGCCTGTCGGCTGCAGCCATTTTTGCCAAGGCCTGCGCTATCGTTTCCTCCCGGCTTTTTGTTAGCTCGTTTTCCTTTTCATTCATATCGTATTGTGCTCCGTCAGAAAGTACAGGATACAATTTTTTGTTTTTTTCGGCCAGGCGCTTTTCATTGGTTAAATGCCCCAATAGCATATTCCTGCAATAATGGAACAACACGGTTTTTACATTGGCCCTGCCTGTATAAAGTTTATCCTGATGGGCAGATTCTTTTAATTTCAACACACCATCGGTAAAAGAATTATTAGCCGCAAATTCAATGATATCTGCAGGATAGCGATGGTAAGTGATTTTTGCCCATTGTATAAACAGCGGGCGGTAGCAGGAATAAAAACAGGAAATGATTTGCTCGGATAGGTTCTGCTGGTTATTTTTAAAAGCAAAAGAAATGGTTTCTATGGTTAGCAATTGCCGGCAGTGTGTACTGTTATCCATTAATCGTTTGAATTTGTTATAAATCGAATTACCCTGGTGTTTATTCCCAGATGTACATGAATTTATGCTGTCAGTTTTAACCGGGCAGGCCTATTCTGCATTAATCAAACAGGTCAGAAGATAAATACCGGTCGCCCCTGTCGCAGATAATACATACAATAATACCTGATGCCAGCTCTTTTGACAGCTCAATAGCTGCATGTACCGCGCCGCCGCTACTCATGCCGGCAAACACCGCTTCTTCCCGCGCCAGGCGTTTTGCCATTGTACGGGCATCTTCTTCGTCAAGATCGATCACCCTGTCAATCCTGCTGCGCTCAAATATTGCAGGCAGGTAAGCTTCAGGCCATTTACGTATGCCTGGTATACTCGATCCCTCTGTAGGCTGGCAGCCTACGATCTGAACAGCGGGATTTACTTCTTTCAGGTATTTTGATACACCCATAATGGTACCCGTTGTACCCATGGAAGAAACAAAATGAGTAATGCCGCCCTCTGTATCACGCCATATTTCCGGACCTGTGGTTTGGTAATGCATCCCTGGGTTGTCAGGGTTGCCGAACTGGTTAAGCATAAGGTAGCCACCCTGTTTTAGTTTATCATTGGCATAATCGATAGCGCCTTCCATGCCCTTATCCTTCGGGGTTAAGGTAACGGTTGCTCCAAATGCCTGCATGGTTAAAACCCGTTCCCGCGTGGCACTTTCCGGCATTACGAGCTCTATGTCAATGCCAAAAAGATTAGCTATCATTGCAAGAGCAATACCGGTATTGCCGCTGGTAGCTTCAACCAGTTGGATGCCTGGCTTAATTTCCCCGCGGTCTAATGCGCCTTTTATCATACCATAAGCGGCCCGGTCTTTTACGCTCCCTCCGGGGTTATTACCTTCCAGCTTGGCATATATTTTTACATTGTTATTTACTGATATCTTATTCAGCTCAACCAAAGGCGTATTGCCTATTTGTTCCAGTATCCCAGCCATTTTTTATAGTTATAGGGTGTCAAAGATAAGTATGTTGTTTTTATAGACTAGTGTTGCTGTTAAAAAACTATATTTACAATAATAGAACCACTACCGCTATGATAACAGAAGATATAGCCCGATCGTTTAAAAATATTGTAGGAAGTGATCATTTTTTTACCAATGAAGATGTTTTGTTGCATTATGCACATGATGAAACAGAAACACTGGATTTTAAACCGCAGGTGGTTATAAAGCCTTCAACTCCGCAGCAGATCAGCGCTGTATTAAAGATTTGTAATGAACATAAAATACCGGTTACGCCCCGGGGTGCAGGTACAGGCCTGAGCGGCGGGGCGTTGCCTCATTTGGGCGGTGTGGTTATTGCTACCGAAAGCCTAAATAAGATTCTGGATATAGATGAGCGAAATTTGCAGGTAACAACCGAGCCGGGGGTTATTACTGAAGTATTACAAAAGGCGGTAGCCGAAAAGGGGTTGTATTATCCCCCGGATCCTGCCAGTAAAGGTTCCTGCTTTATCGGTGGAAATATATTAGAAAACAGCGGTGGCCCGCATGCTGTAAAGTATGGCGTGGTGAAGGATTATGTGCTGAACCTGGAAGTAGTACTACCAACGGGTGAAATTATATGGACCGGAGCAAATGTATTAAAGAATGCTACAGGATATAATATTACGCAGCTGATAGTAGGCAGCGAAGGCACATTGGGCATTGTAACCAAAATTGTGCTGAGACTTATTCCTTTACCTAAATACGATTTACTGATGCTGGCTCCTTTTGCCAGCCTTGAAAAAGCCTGCGAAGCAGTAAGCGCCATATTTCGTGCAGGGTTTACTCCCAGCGCATTGGAGCTGATGGAAGCGGAAGCACTGAAAATAGTAAGCAGCATGGTGCACAGCCACATTGTACCGGTAAGTGATGATATGGAGGCCCACCTGCTCGTAGAAGTAGATGGCAATGATATGGAAGTATTATTTAAGGAAATGGAGCAGATCGCTTTTGTTCTGGAACAGCATAAAGCAGGGGAGATTTTATTTGCAGAAGATGCACACCAAAAGGAGGCGCTCTGGAAAATTCGCCGGAAAGCAGCAGAATATGTGAAAAGGGCCGGGTATACGATAGAAGAAGATGTAGTAGTGCCGCGTGCAGAACTATCTAAGCTGATTAGCGGATTAAAAGCCCTTGGCCGGCAGCACGATTTTAATGTGGTCGCTTACGGCCATGCAGGAGATGGCAACCTGCATGTCCGGATAAAAAAAGAAGGAGTCCTTAATAGTTACAACAGTCCTGTAATGGACACCATTGTAAGGGAGTTGTTCTTGCTGGTAAAAAGCCTGGGAGGAACGATCAGCGGCGAACATGGTATTGGTCTGATACAAAAGCGCTTTATAGATATTGTCTTTGAAGAAAAGCAGATACAGCTTATGCGGGATATTAAGAAAGTATTTGACCCTAATGGTATTCTCAATGCCGGGAAGATATTTGATTAAGCAAAGATGTTAAAAAAAAACACTGTTCGAAATACCCTTCGTTCCAAACTTTTATGCTTCCTACGATACACATAACCCTGTACCGCTGGAAGCGGCAGGGAGGGAATATACAGAGGCGCGCTGCGTGTTTCATTCAGTCAGGACCGATTATTTAATATATTTTGTGACGGCCAATTACAACGCCATTGACGGGTGCTCGATTGTACCGGGATCGATGAACGCCCGTATGTTTTTATCAGCTTAAAGAATTTATTATTTACAACCTGAAGGTGCATGTTTTCCGGTTACAGACAAACCTGTTGAAGTGATCTGTATTATCTGCAGCCCGAATTTTTACTAAAACCAATAGGGGTAAATACACAGTTAATGGTATTAAGTATATAAGAAACAATAAAATGATTACAAATGAAAGAACTTATTAAAAGCATCTTGCCGGTAATGGCTGGCCTGTTATTCATTACCGTATGTAATGCTGCCGATTTTAAACTGGTAAAAAATGAAAGTAATATCAATTTGTATGAAAGATGGGTGCCACATAATGGTAATACGGTGCGTGAGCTGAAAGCCGATTTTGTGGTGAGGACACCATCTGCAGATGCCGTGATCGCATTATTAAAGGACCCGGATAAAGGTGCAAAATGGAATACCCATGCCAGAACCGTTAAAATAGCTGTAACAAAAAATGAGACCGTTTGGTACACCTATGTGCGTTATAAAATGCCATGGCCTATGAACGACCAGGATTGTGGCCTGAAATATTTTTTCAATAAAAATGATGTAAGCAAAGCAATATGCCCTGTTTATTTTGAAGAAGCCGGTGTTATGCAGTTTCCTGCTATTAAAAATGTGAACCGTATTACCGGGACCAGAGGAAAGTGGGTGCTGGAAAAAATAAAGAACGGGCATTTAAGAGTAACTTACCAGATAATAACGGATAAAAGCATAAGTGTGCCGCGCTGGATTGCAGATCCCATTATTCATGATAATCTTTTTACTACTATGGCTGCATTCAGGGAACTGCTTGAGCAAGGGTCCTGAACCGCACTCTTATGCGGTTCTGACAGGCTGCCTGTTCACAAAAAACTTTACCAGTAAAAGACCGGCCGCAAAGCCGCCAATATGAGCTGCATAAGCTACACCCGCATCCTCACGTCCTAAGGCCCCCATACCGTCTATTACCTGTAAAGCAATCCACAGGCCCAGTGCCACAAAAGCATTTACCCGTATTACAAATGGAATGATCAGCATGCGGATACTGTTTTTGGGAAATAGTATCATATATGCGCCCAACACACCTGATATAGCACCAGACGCACCCAGGCTGGGAGTATATAAGCCAGTGCCCGTATAGCCCGACATAAAAACATGCGCCAATGTGGCTAATACACCACAAAGCAAATAAAATACAAGATATTTGAAATGTCCCATTACATTCTCAAGGTTGTCGCCGAAGATCCATAGATACATCATATTCCCGGCAATATGGGCAATGCCGCCGTGCATAAACATAGCTGTAAAAATAGTCCCGTAAACGGGGATCGGGGTTGGCTGAAGGCCCCCACCGACAATATCCCGGTTGGTTAAGATCTCTTTTGGTACTGTTGAGTAGCTCATCGTGAAGGCCTCATTCGTACCTAGCCCCTGTGCAAAAATAAATACCCCTATATTCAGTGCTATAAGCAGATAGTTAATATAAGGAGTTATTGTCCGGCCGGTATTATCATCTCCAATAGGGATCATTGTTGTTTATTTTGCTTCCGAAAGATAAAGGTTCTTTACCATAAAATATCGAATGTAAAATATTAAAAATGCTTGCTGACTTTCTGAAACCGGAAATAATCATTGATAGGGAGATTGATGATTTATTCCTTTAAGCTGCCCTGCCGTGCAGTAGCATACCGGTTGCGTATTTATTTTAAAGAAGTACCCCATATCAGGATGCAAAGGAGCACTACAATTAAAATAATAAATGCCGGTTTCCAGGTTTCCCAGAAGATTTTACCTTCCAGCTCTTCTTCTTTATTCTTGATAGCTTCAGCATAATTACTATTGATAAGTCGGAGTGTTTTGAATAAGCCGGTTTGAACCGATGCCGGTAATACAGTAACCATGTATAATAGTTCTTTCACTATCGCATCGTTAACAGGCATTTCGTTAAACTCATTTAGTAAAGAAATATTTTCTTCAGAAAGCAGCAGGTTTAATTCGGTGCCAACACCATCTTTGTTCATACGGTATATGTCCATTTTTCTTATCTGATCGCTGGCCAGTAGTACCTGCTTTAATATATGTTCGGGCGTTTTTATCGGTTGTTCAAGCGGATGGCCATACGCTTTGGCCAGCCATCTTTCCTGCAGGTATTTTTCTTTTTTACCTGCGTTGGATAATGTTTCATAAGCCTCTTTTATAAGATCAAAATAAGCCCGTGAAGATTTGTTATCAGGATTTTTATCAGGATGGTAAAGATGCGCCAGCTTTCTGTAGGCTGCTTTTATTTCGGCAATATCTGCCGAAGGCGGGATCTGTAATATCTGATAATAATCAACTGCCATCAGTGGTGAAAGTAGGGAATAATCTGAAATAATGAATAACCTGTCTATAATTGATAATCAATCTGTAAAGTTTTTCAACAGGGATATAAATGCAAAATAAATCATAAAATAATATTGGCGGGAATAATAAAAGGCCGCTTAAGCAACTTTACATATCGTTCTGCGGTCATTAATACAGAAGCAGAGATTTTCCTAAATTCAATAACAATTTAAATAGCTAAATAAAATGAAACGATTTATCAACTCCTTAGGTATCGGGCTAACATTAGCATGGGCGCTGCTTTTAGCCAAACCTGCAGAGGCGCAGCCACGGGTAGGGGTTAACATTAACTTTCAAACTTTCTACGATGAGCTGAGCCCTTATGGCGACTGGATCGATTACCCGGAATACGGCTATACCTGGCGCCCCAGGGTTGAGGCAGGCTTTCGCCCTTATGCTACCAATGGCTATTGGGTATATGCCAATGATTATGACTGGATGTGGACTTCGGGATATGATTGGGGATGGGCGCCTTTTCATTATGGCCGCTGGTTCCAGGATCCTTATTATGGATGGCTGTGGGTGCCCGGATACGATTGGTCTCCTGCATGGGTGACCTGGCGTGGCGGGGGCGACTATTATGGGTGGGCCCCTATCCGTCCCGGTATCAGTATCAGCATAGGCTTTGGCAGCTATAACCCTCCTTATGATTACTGGACATTTGCCCCCGGCCGTTATATGACATCAAGAAATATTGGCAGGTATTATTACCCCTACGGTAATAATGTGACAATTATAAACAGAACAACCATTATCAATAACTATCATAGCGACCGTGGAAGAAGGAGCAGTTATGTGAACGGTCCGCGTCGTACAGATGTAGAAAGATATACCGGCCGTATCAACGCAATGTCAGTACGTTCTTCGGACAGGCCGGGCAGAACCACAGTAAGCAGGAATGCCGTTTCTGTATACCGGCCAGCGGTTTCAAGAACCGCCGACAGGTCTGATTATGCCCCGAAAGCCGTGCAACGTTATGACAGGAATAGCGTAGCAGCCAGGGGTGCTGACAGAAATACTAACAGAGTTTACAGTAACGGCGCCCGTTCAGACAACCGTAACGACCGTGAAGCACGTGTTAATATGGCCCCGCGCAGGGAAGATGCCATTAACAGGGATGCAGGAAGACGTTCGGAAGATAACCGTACTTTCAGGGACAATACAGGCCGGAGCAGTGCTAACGGTTCTGGAGAATCATCTAATGCGGCACGTGCAGAGCAAATGCAAAGGCAGCGCAGTAACCGGTCTGATCAAAATATGATGGAAATGCGGCAGCGTAATGAAGAAATGCGGCAACGTAACAACGATGCCATCCGTCAACAAAGATCTGAAGAGACCAGGCAGCGTAGTATAGAAATGCGTCAACAACGCCAGGCCGAAATTCAAAGGCAGCCTCAATCCGGTGTTGAAACGCAGCAGAGAGCGGTACGGGATCGGGATCAGGCTCAGAGAGAATCGCAGGTACGCAACCGGGAAATGCCGGTACAACGGCAGTCTGCGCCGAGAATGGAAAGCCGTTCTGAGAGCAGGAGCTTTGAAGGACGCAGCAGCTCACCCGGCCGTTCCTTTGGAAATGGTGAAAGAAGCAGCAGTCGCGGTGGTGGTGAAAGAGGTGCAAGAGGAAGATAATCAGGAGTTGTTGGTTTAGTTTTTATATATTTAAAGTTTGCAAAACGGTTTCGGTTCTCCGAAGCCGTTTTCCTTTATGGTTGGTGCTGGATAATACCGATTCGATGAAAAAGGTGTTATTGTACTGAGCCCATCGGAGGACTTTTTTCAAATGGATGATGGTCGGCAGGCTGTTAATGGGAAGTAGTGTATTTATTTGATAATAAGCTCTTTAAAATATTAAGTTTTTGCCTCCATCCACCGCGGCTGGCAGGCTGCCCGGCGGGGGCACGTAACTGCAATTCCGATCGCTGTCGGGAACTGATCTTTGCTCTTCCCCGCTTTGCGCGGCTGGCATCCCCCGATAACGGCTATCGGCACCACCAAACAAAATTGGTGCCTTTTGCAGTTACTGGTATCATTTAGCAGAATTCCTGAAAATATAGAGACTAAATCAGGTGTAAGCAAACCTGGCCGTCGGTCAGGCGGGTATTCACAGATGATTTGCCAGGCAGATCGCTGATAGCAATTCCTGTCGGCAGCTGTAAAGGCTCATCCATACGAGGTGCTTTTCGTGTGCGCTTTTTAAAAAATTATTTCTGGCCGATTGATAATAAGCAGCTTAGACAGGTATTTGTACCTTTTTGTTACCGGCTTCAGGGCTTTTGTTCTACTTTTAGCATATTATGAGCTATAAAATGATACAGACCATGCGCTGGTATGGTCATAATGATGCTGTTTCACTAAGCGATATACGCCAGTCAGGAGCTACCGGTATAGTAACGGCGTTACATCATATTCCCGTTGGTGAAGTTTGGACCAGCCAGGAAATTCAGCAAAGGAAAAAAATAATTGAAGATGCCGGCCTTACCTGGGAAGTGGTGGAAAGCCTGCCTGTGCATGAGGATATAAAAAAACGTAGTGGCAATTACAGGGCTTGGATCGAAAACTATAAACTTAGCATGAAAAACCTTGCCGGGCACGATATAAAAGTGGTTACCTATAACTTTATGCCGGTGCTGGATTGGGTGCGTACGGACCTGGACTATCCAACAGGAACCGGTGCGCTTTGTTTAAGATTTGGATGGAAGGAATTTATAGCTTTTGACGTATTTATATTAAAGCGTCCCGGCGCCGAAAACGACTACAGGGGAGCTGATGTGAAAAAAGCGAAAAGATTTTTTGACAACCTGAGTCTCAATGAAATTGAAAAGCTGAAAATCTCCTGCCTGATGGGCCTCCCCGGTTCTGACGGATCATTTACTACTGAAGCGGTTTTATCATTGCTGGATGAATATGGGGATATCTCTGCACACCAGTTACAACAAAACCTTTTTTCTTTCTTAAATGAAATTGCGCCTGTAGCAGAAACATACGGTGTACAGCTGGCGATACATCCGGATGATCCGCCTTACCCGATTTTAGGATTACCGCGTATTATGAGCAAAGACGAGCATATTGAGGCCTTGTTTACAAATGTGCCTTCCAAAAATGCAGGGCTTTGTTTTTGCACGGGCTCTTACAGTGCCCGAAAGGATAATGACTTACTGGCGATGATCAAAAAATATGGTGAGCGGGTTTACTTTCTCCACCTTCGCAGCACCGACAGGGATGAGGAGGGCAACTTCTTTGAGGCCAACCACCTCGAAGGAAACGGCAATCTTATACCTGTTATTCAGTATGTAAGCCAACTGCAACAAGAACAACAGCGCAGCATTCCAATGAGGCCGGACCATGGCCATCAAATGCTGGATGATCTTAATAAAAAAACATATCCCGGCTATTCTGCTATCGGAAGGCTGAAAGGGCTGGCAGAGATCAGGGGGGTAGAGGCTGCTATACATCAACTGGGGTTGTAAAACGAGTCGGAGGTACGAAGCTGGTCGGTGATTGAGTTGACCGGTGATAATACCGACCAAGGCACGAAAAAATTCAATAGAGCAGGCATAATTCTGAACATTTACTGCCAGCCGCGCCGGCCAAGCAATGATGTTAGCACCAGTGCTGTTGCCATTTATGTTATATTAATGTTATTCGGTCAATGATTTGATTTAATATTGTATCAAATTTCTTTCTAAGTTGAAGCCCCTTTGGATGCATGGTCATATAGCTGTGTGTAGGTAATGTCGGGTGAATACATTGATACAAATAGTTTTCGTCAAGAGTTTTATATTCAAGTCCGCTGAACACTCTTTGAAATTGATGTTCATAGTCCCAGCCTGTTATGAAAATTATGATGTCAGGTTTTACGATTTTAATTTCATCAAGAATAAGGTTAAAACCCTTGTTATTCAGTTTTTGAAGTTCGTAATCAGGTGTAGTACCTCCACTATCACACTTTGAGAAATTTGTCCATAAAAGCCCATTTGGCAAATCTTCTCCGTTTAGCCTGTTATGGCAAGTTCGCGCAAACCGCCAAAAAGGACTATTTCGGCCGTGATAATTTTTTGCAAATTCAAAATCTTTATAGTTGCCCATTAAGTAGTTGGCAGTCATATTTTTAGGATTGCTTACTGTATCAACCCAACCGTAAGTTTCTTTTCCCACATAAAGCACTTTGCGATTTACTTTTTCATAATCGGAAAATGCTTTCATTAAAAGCGGATATGAAAATTTATCTGATCGCTCTTTTGATGAACTTTTCAGTTCTGAAAGATATTGCTCATAAACTGACTTTAATTCCTGATTTATTTTCATTAGTAAACGTTTTGATATTTCTTTTGAGCCTCTTTTAATTTTTTGATTGTTTGTTCAAGTGCTTTTAAAAGTGTTTGGGATTGAACGTAGTGAAGTAAGGTTTTTAAAATACGAACCTTATTCTATCGCTCTCATCCATATCCGATTCTGCCATCTGTTAACTGTTATCTCACTAACGTCCATCACCATCCAGCAGGTTGCCTAATCCTCCCAAAATACTGCCTTCTTCTTTACGGGTGGTAGTAGCAAAGGAAAGGATTCGTGAGGCCAGGCGGCTTACAGGCAGGGTTTGTATCCATACACGGCCCGGCCCGGTAAGGGTAGCATAGAAAAATCCCTCACCGCCGAAAATTTTATTGCGGATGCCGCGTATCATTTCTATTTCATAGCGAATGTTTTGTGTAAACCCTACAAGACAGCCCGTGTCTATACGCAGTATTTCACCAGGCTGAAGATCCCGGTGAAACACATGGCCCCCGGCATGTATAAAGCTCATGCCATCGCCTTCCAGCTTTTGCATAATAAATCCTTCGCCGCCAAAAAGGCCCGTACCCAGCCGGCGCTGAAACTCAATACCCACCGCTACCCCTTTGGCAGCGCACAGAAAAGCATCCTTCTGACAAACTACCTTCCCGTTATATGCCGAAAGATCTACCGGGATGATCTTCCCCGGGTAAGGCGATGCAAAAGCTACCTTCTTTTTGCTGTGGCTAACATTGGTATACGCTGTCATAAAAAGGCTTTCACCGGTAAGAATACGTTTGCCCGCGCTCATTAACTTACCTAAAAGGCCGCCCGACTGGCTGCCTGCGCTGCCATCTCCAAAAATAGTGGCCATTTCTATCCCGTGGTCCATCATCATAAAGCTGCCTGCTTCTGCAATGGCCGTTTCATCAGGGTCGAGCTCAATACTTACGTATTGCATTTCTTCACCAAAAATTTCATAATCTATTTCGTGACTTGATTTCATTTTTTTAGACTTTACTATTTAGCGCTTTATTCAATTGTTCTTTATCCAGCTGCCCTTCCCATCTGGCTACTACTACTGTAGCTACTGCATTTCCTACCATATTGGTTAATGCACGGCATTCGCTCATAAATCGGTCAATGCCCAGGATCAGCGTCATACCGGCTATGGGTACTTCGGGTACCACGGCCAAAGTTGCAGCTAAGGTAATAAAACCCGCACCGCTTACACCTGCTGCTCCTTTAGAGCTAAGCATGGCTACCAGTAATAATACGATCTGGCTTTGCAGGGGTAAATGAATATTACATGCCTGCGCGATAAACAGGGCGGCCAGGGTCATATAAATATTGGTTCCATCCAGGTTAAACGAATATCCCGTAGGTACCACGAGGCCAACAATAGGTTTCGCACATCCGGCTCTTTCCATTTTCTGCATAAGTGTTGGCAGGGCCGCTTCGGATGAGCTGGTTCCTAAAACAAGCAGCAGCTCATCTTTGATGTACTTCAGAAATTTAAAGATCGAGAACCCGTTATACCTCGCTACGGCGCCTAATATCACGATTACAAAAACAAGAGCGGTAGCATAAAATGTTATTACTAAAGCCAGCAGGTTGCCAATAGATGCTATGCCATATTTACCTATTGTAAAAGCAATGGCCCCGAAAGCACCTAAGGGGGCCAGTTTCATTAAAATAGCTACCAGCTTGAAAATGGGATAAGCCAGCGCTTCCATAAAGTCGAGCACCAGCTTGCTTTTGGGCATGGTTAATGAAATGGCAATGCCAAAAAGAATGGCTATGAGCAGCACCTGTAAAATGTTATCGCCGGTTAAGGGGCTCACCAACGTTTTAGGTATGATATCGAAAATGAAGTTGATGAGGGAGCTGTCGTGCGCTTTATTTACATATTGAGAGATGGCAGATGCTTTCAGCGTTGAAGGATCAATATTTAAGCCTTTGCCGGGTTGCACCACATTGCTTACTATAAGCCCGAGTATTAGAGCCAGTGTAGAAAAAGTAATAAAATAAATGAATGCCTTCCCTGCCACGCGGCCCACTTTCTTCATATCGTTCATAGAGGCAATACCCACTGTGATGGTTACAAAAATAACCGGGGCAATAATCATCTTTATAAGCGATATAAACCCATCGCCTAAAGGTTTCATCTGTTCTCCCATAGGTGGCGAGAGATAGCCTAACAAGGCCCCTGCTGTAATAGCAAAAAGTACCTGTATGTACAGTACCTTGTAAAATTTCTTTTTTTGTGGAATTACCTGGCCGGAATGCTCTTCTACAATCATTGATTTTCTTTCCTGAAATATCGGAAAAATTATTCAAGCAGCTCTTTAGGAAGTATTTTTTTTAGAAAAGGTAATTTATCCTCTTCCATTACAATGAACTTCCACTCTTTTAAATCGTCAGATCGGGCAATCACATCTTTCACTGAATAGATATCATAAAAGCCTGTGTGCTGGTTGTATTTTACGTTTTTTTCTCCAAACTTTGATTGAAGCGTTAGCGTTAGTAGCTCGTTTTCTGCCAGAGAAGTATCTGCCCTTGCGGAGTCTTGTCCCGTATCAAATTTCATCCTTAAAATATTAGCGTATTTGAGCTTAAGAAAACAGGAAGCGCCTGCTATGGTAGAATCGCCTACCTGCAGCACCTGGGGTGAGTCTATGGTATAGTTAAGATCGGGAATATTAAAAATAGCTTCCATCGCTGTTATCATCTGCTCTTTTGGAATAATGGTGAAAAATTCATCCATAACAAATTCAGCAGCTGCCCTGAAATCCTTTTCAATAACGAGATGGGTATAATGCAGAAATTGCTCTTTGGCTGTATTTTTATATTCCTGGGCAAACAGGCTGCCAGATATAAAAGAGGAAAAAAATAACAGGTACCGGAACGGATGTTTCATAATAGAGATGTTAGTACAGCTTAATGTAGCTATAAAGTAATTAAAATTTCAGATCTTTAAAATAATACAGCTTGTCTGCGTCTGTAATGCTCCGGATCACTTTACAGGGGTTGCCCACAGCTACCACGTTGGAAGGAATATTTTTGGTAACTACGCTGCCTGACCCGATCACTGTATTATCGCCGATTGTAATGCCGGGGTTAATGACCGTGTTGCCACCGATCCATACATTATTACCAATAGACACAGGAAAGGCATATTCAAAGGCTGCGTTCCTGGGCTCATGATGCAAAGGGTGCCCGGCGGTGAAAACAGATACATTGGGTGCCAGGAATACATTGTCGCCAATTGAAACCGGGGCACAATCGAGGATAATGCAATTGTAATTGGTATAAAAATTCTCGCCTGTGAAAATATTATATCCGTAATCGCAATAAAAAGGCGGCTCTACATGAAAGTGGGTGCCGGTGCTTCCCAGCAGGTTTCGTAATAAAGCATTCCGTTCTTCTACTTTAGAAGGGTGAAGGGTATTTATTTGATAATTCATGTCTTTGGCATGCTGCCGCTCTTCAAAAAGTTGCGGATCGAAAGCTTTATAGGGCATGCCCGAGAGCATTTTTTCTTTTTCTGTACTCATGGTAATACGGTTATTGTGCTGATGGGCTACTTGCTGGTACGTTCCGGATGCGGCGGCGGCAGCTCCTGTACGTTCACCTCTTCAGCAGTAATATGAAGGAAGACTGCATATTTGGACGGCTTAATTTTTTCACTGAATTTTTCGGCATACGCCTGTGTGAATTCTGCGCCAAAATATAATATAAAAGAGGTGTAATACACCCAGAGCAATATAATAATAAGTGTGCCGGCTGCGCCAAATACAGCGCCTGGATTAGATTTGGTAATATACAGGTCTATCAGGAATTTACCGATCGCGAACAGCAGTGTGGTAAAAGCGGCCCCAATAAATGCCGGCTTCCACCTGATGATTACATCGGGCAATACTTTAAAAATCACAGCAAATAAAAATGTGATAACAGCAAAGGTGAGCACATTGTTTAAGACGAAAAATAACCAACCAGATTGCAGGGGTATGAGATCCTGGAACCGGGTCTGTATGCTTCCTAAAATATTATTAAGAATAAGCGACACAAGCAATAAAAATCCGAGGGAGATGATCAGGGAAAAAGATTTTAGCCGGTTGGTCAGTAATCCTGCAATGCCTTTTCGGGGTTTGGCTTTTACTTTCCAGATAGTGTTGATGCTGTCCTGGATTTCAAGGAATACAGCGGTAGCTCCAATGATCAGAGAAATGATCCCGATAACTAGTGCAAACGATGTCTTGTTGCTGAGGCTTGCCTGCGATACCAGGTTTTGGATCTGTAAAGCAATATTGCGATCATCTGTAAATTCGCTTACGTATTCAAAAACTTTTCCTTCTATAATTTCCTTTTTGTATATAAGGCTTGCAGAGGCAATTACAATAGTTAATAAAGGCGCCATGGAGAATATAGTACAGTAGGCCAGTGAAGAGCTTAGCTTGGGAATTTTATCCTCAGAAAAGCTTTTGCCTGCTGCCACAAGGAGCAGCCATAAATTTTTAAAGAATTTTTTTATTTTTCCTAATATATTCATCATAATAACCAAACATAAAATATTGTGCCAGTTAGTATTTAGAATGGATAACCGATACCTATATTCAGGATGAGGTTCTGCTTCCGCCAGGTAGGGTCTCCAAAATTCATATCGCTGAATACCCAGCGTTGGCCAGCGGGGAGCCAGGGTTTACGGAACGGTGTGGCAAGGTCGAAGCGGATCACAAAAATGGTGGCATCTACACGAAGTCCAATACCGCCGCCAACCGCAAACTGGTTAAACGCATTGGATAGCTTAAACTGGCTTCCTGCCCTCGAAGTATCGGTTTTAGAAGTCCAGATATTACCTGCGTCGATAAATACAGCACCGTGTATTACACTAAACAGCTTGGCCCTCAGCTCACCATTCAGCATCATTTTTATATCACCGCCCTGGTCTGCAAAAAAGCGGCTGGAGTCGGGTTTGATCTCATAATTATAGCTGCCGGGTCCTAAAGACCTTGCCCTGAACGCTCTTATGTCGTTACTGCCCCCTGCAAAGAACTGGCGCACGTAAGGCAAAACGTTGCTGTTGCCATAAGGAATACCATAGCCGATGTTTGCCCTGCCTGCCAATACCATTCCGGGGTTTACTTTAAAGAAATTCCGGAAATCAGCCTCAAGCTTTATAAACTGGTTTACTGTGGTATTGAATAGTGTTTTTTGCCCGTTTGCATTTTTCTTTAAAAATGCATTGACGAGATTACCCGCTGTTTCTACAGATCCCAGGAAGTAAAAATTATTCCGTCTTTTGTCCTGGAACTGGTTACTATAGGTGAAATGGTAATTGGTGCTGAAAATAAACTGGTTCTCGTAGTTTCCGCGCAGGCTGGGTACCTGGGCCAACAGCTTTTGCAGGCTGTCTGATGTTTTTAATGTACGTACGTATGTAACTGAAAAAGGATTAAGATTGTGGTCTACATATTGATTGCCTTTCCAGTTGTATCCATACTCAAGGTTGCCTGAAAGCATAGTGAAATACAGCGCCCGGTTAAGGAACTGGCCGCCCAGGGTAATATTGGTTTTAGGTACGAAATTGCTGGCGCTTTTAAAATTAATAGGTGCTACAATGCGGGGGAATGTTAAACGGGCGCTTGCGCTCAATGAGTAAGAATTGGTTTTAGCGCCGCTTACCTGGGTTTCAAAGCCACCGGCAAGGCTGGTGGTTAATTGTTCTGCACCCCGGAACAGGTTACGGTTTGTGTTGGATAATTTTAATTCAGAACCTATAAAGTTGTTCGACTTACTGGTGCCTGTAACCTGTAAAGACATGGATCGCTTTTTCTGGGGCGTCAGATAGAAGTTAGCGTCCAGTAAATCGCTTTCCAGTGTATCTATAGGCCGGAACTCTGCTTTTACAAACCTGAAAGTACCAATATTTACGAGGCGGTTTAAGCTGAGGCTATGATCGCGGCGGTTGTACAATTCATCTTTCTGGAAAAATATCAAACGATCAAATAATGCCGGTTTATATGTATGGGCGGGATCATAAATGTTGAAATCATTGTGAACAGTAGGTTTGGATATACGAATGGCAGAGTCTCTGCGGATATTGTAATTCGGATAGATATTTATATCGTTGATCCGGTACGGCTTTAAACCTTCTATGGGTGTGATATCTTTTATTTTTACCCAAACATTAACCTGGTGGTTACCAATAGTGCTATCTACCTGCATCAGTAAAAACTCGGGGTTAAAAAAGAAGTATCCTTTTTCTTTCAGATCATTGTCTATACGTTCTCTTTCTGCTGTAAACACATCAATATCGTAATAACTGCCTTTTTTCAATAATGTGTTTTCCGCACTACGCCTTATAATATTATCTAAGGCAGTAGGTTCGGGTGGAAAATTTATTTCGTTGAGTGTATAGCGATCTTTTGTAAGCGCTGTATAAATGGCTTTTCCTGTTTTACCCTTCACGCGTGCTTCGCCGGTTACTGCAGCCTGCAAATACCCTTTGCTTATAAGGTGGCTTTGCAGTACGTTGATATTATTCTGCAGCCTGAGATCGCTCATTAGTACCGGCGGCTCACCCAGCTTGGTACGGATCCAGTTTCTTAAACCTTTGGGTTTTTTGGGTTCTCCTGCCAGGTTATAAAAAAACAGTTTATACCTTATGCCCAGTATTTTTTTATTGGGCCTGGGCCTTGTCATTTCTTCCAAAGAGCTTTTAAGTGCTTTTTCTCCGGGAACCTTTTTGGCGCTGTCGGGGTTGATCTTTATTTCGGCTCCGGTATATAATATCTGTCCCTCTTTCAAATGCTTTACACCACTGCAGGAGCTTATAAAAACTGCAGTAACCATTAAAAGTAATATGCTATAAATTGTACGCATTGTTCCTGTTCCTTATATCACCAAGCCTAATTCTTGATACCTGGTGCCTTATAAAAATTTCCTGTTTTGCCTAAGTCTATTCTGACTCTGATTCTGATTCCGCTTCTCTTTGCTTACGCCGTTGTTCCCGTTCCCTGTTCAGCCGCTCCTGGCTTTTAAGACTCCTGAAAATTTCCCTGAACCGGTTGTAATCTACTACCATTGCAAATCCTAAACCAGTTTCGATGATCTGCCCTTCAATTACAAGATCAGACTGATTACGCCGGTAGGCTCTTAACCGGTACCTGCCATCGCGGGAAAGCATGTATTCTATATTTACATTACCGGCTATGTTAGCACCGTTCCTGTTGTTGGTTCGCGAACCTTCCAGTGCAAAGTCGCTGCCTACGGTAATAGTAAGACGATCATTCAGCAAGCGTTTGGATAACGCTACATTGAGATCGGTTCGGGTTTGTTGAGTGCCGGTAGTATAATCGTCCTGTGAGGTAAGATCGAAGGAAACATCTACACCTTTAATCAGGTCAGAAGCCAGATTATTAAGCTGCTGGGTAAGCAGGCGGCTGACACTCTGCCTTGCCAGCATTTCGGGCGAAGTACCGCCTGCCAGGCTTTCAAAAGGATTCTCTGATATAAAGCGGTTAAGTGCCAGTAAGGCAAATACCTGCTTGTTCAGTTCACTCTCATTGCTGTTTACCTGCATCAGTCTTGCATTTACAATACCTCCAAACGCGTTTTTCTCATTTTCGGGCATGGTAATTTCAAAGGAAATCCTGGGCTTCAGGAGTTGCTCGGTCATTTTCAGGTACACAATAAACGGCAGCTTTTGCCGGTACATGGTTCGGGAGCTTTCATCAGCTGTTGCTACCTGGTCCGCTATAAGATCAATAGCAGAAGTATTAACATTGTAAACCGCGGTCAAATCAATATTTGCTTCTGTGGGCGCGCCTGTCCATTGTATATAGCTTCCCTGTTGCAGCTGGAATTTTCTTTTGGCAAGACCGCCAATAGATAAATTGTAGCTGCCATCAGAAATTAGATAGCGACCTGTCATCGACATTTTTCCACTTGGATCCATCGTCAGGTTCAGCTCAGCTTCTCCTTTTACCAAAAGGGCATCGCCGTTAGCGGGGTCAACGACTACGGTTATTTCAGCTTCTTTATCTGTTTGCAGGTCCATAGAAAGATTGATGCCTTTCAGCGGGGAGCGGGTAAGGCTATCCACATTAATGGTCTGGCGGCCGTTATTAGGCGGTGCATCCATGTCTACAAATTCTACAATTCCTTCCTGGCTTACTACCCCGGGATCGCTGTCGGGTATTACAAAAAAGAAACGGGTATCCTTATTAATGCGTAAGGTACCTGTTACTTCCGGTTTATTCATATCGCCGCCTATATTTGCATTTACTGTGAGAAATACCTTGCCGTAGAATAATTCATTATCGGTAGCAGTAGAATTAAGCGCCCTGAAATTATTGGCCCTGAGCTTCAGATCAAATCCGAAATTAGTATAATCGGTTGTTTTAACCAGTCCGTTCAGTACCAACGACTGGTTGGCAGAATCGCGTAAAGTGAAATTATTAAACCGGATCCCATTATCGGTAAATGATATGGTTTCATTATTTAACCTGAAATAGGAATTAAGCGTAGCCACATTCAGGCCCGCATCTTTAAAGCTGAGGCCTCCCAGTATTTTAGGCGCAGTTAAAGGACCTTTGGCTGTCAGCTGTCCGGTTATAATACCGGTGCCGTCTTTTATTTGTCCGCCGGTTACACTTTCAATATATTTAAGATCAATTTTATTAATGTTCAAAACCATGTCAAGCGAGCCCTTGTCTGTAGTATAGTAATAGCCATTGACTTTTACGTCGTGCAGGCCGCTTAAGGTTATATCTGCTCTGTAAGCATCTTTGGTATGGTTGTCTGCCAGTATTTTTATATCTCCCAATTCATCTTTTTGATAACGCAGTTTATTGATTGTAAGGTCCGCTTCAAACCCGGGGTTTGCTGTAAGATTTATTACATCTACTGTTCCGTTTAAAGCACCACCAATAAGCGAAGTGTCCTGTTCGGCATAGCGGGTCAGCGTTTCAAGCCTGAAGTTATTAAACTCAGCTTTTACGGGGGAGTTTGCTGCTGTTGAAGCGCTGTTGATGGCTAAAGACTGCCCGTTGTTGCGAATGTTAAAATTTCTTATATAAATACCGGCCTTTCCATATTGTATCAGGTTATCAGGTGCTACCTGCCATTTGTCGTAATTTAATAAAAGCTTTTGAGGGTCTAATGAAAACTGGTACGTTTGATTATCTGCTTTAAAATTACCCCCGATCATATATTTATCCTGGTTTTTACTGTCACGTAAAAACACATTCACTCCCAATATATTATTGGCGGCGCTGCCATTTATGGCAGAATTGTATAAGTGAACAGAAGGGCTTTGCAGGCTTTTTATATCCAGGGCATACGACAGCATGGCGCTGTCTTTATTATTAATGGTGAGCGTAGTGTTCTTTATATCAAAGCTGTCGTAAACAATATGCGGGAAGCTTGCATTTATAATAAGGCTGTCCGTTTCGGTATGAAGCGTTCCACTGAGTGTAGCAGTGGCAAAGGTGGTAAGCGACGGCACAAACTCTTTCAGGAGTTTTGAATCATGCACGATCACGTTAAAACTGATTCTTTGCGGTGCTGTTTTCTTTACAGGTGCAAATGCATAATACCGGTTTATCTCATTAATAAATGCCTGTCCTAGCTGTGTAAGCTGGTATTTCCCCTTCAGATCGGCGCTGATGATATCTGACCGGAGCTGCAGGATGTTTTCATTAGCGGTTGATAAGGCATTCAGCGCAATCGTATCCATATTAATAAGCTTACCACCGGTGGCTACCTGTAGACTTGTAATAAAAGCGGTACCGTTTAAATAATCAGGATCAACTGTAGTAAAATCAAGTTTGGCAAGTCCTGCTAATTTCAGCTCGTCTGTAGCAAAGTTCAGTTTTTGCAGGTCTACCTGTTTTAAATCTGCTGTACCTTTTAAAGAAGGATATTTGCCAGCCATATTTATATCAGCAGCAAGATCGAAATGCAGGTTCGTATCAGCGCTTGCAACCTGCAATCCGAGCATTTGCTTTGCATACCTGCCGTCAAGCCGTATATCATGATAGTTGTATTTGTTATAGTAAGCACTGTAAATGGTTCCTTTAACGGTAGCGTTAGCCGTTTGAGCAGAAGTACCGGAGCCTGCCACATCCAGGTACAGGCTTACAGCACCTACATCTGTTCTTTTTAATAATCGTCCTATATTAAATTTATTAAGGTTAATCTTAGCCTTATACAAAGGATTTTTGGAGGTTCCAGCCATTGCCGCATTGATTTTGGCCGATCCCATATCGGTTCTTACATCCAGGTTGGTATTGAATTTACTTAAAGTGCCCGCAAACTTTCCACCGGCTGCGATCTGGTTAGGCAGTTCTATATTGTCCGGCAAAGTTCCTTTTGGCAGAAGCGCATTCAGGTCAGACTTGGAGGTAGTGAACTTTCCAATGTTAAGATTGAAGAAGGCTTTATCCATATCTGGTAAACCCTTAATAGTACCTGCAATATCAATGTTGGTATTGCGCATACCATTTAGCTGCAATTGGCTGATATTGATATCATTTAACCGGCCTTTTACATTGGCGGCCATATTTAAGCGTTGATTGCGATAGCCTGCCGGGAGCGAAGGGACAAAATACCAGGCATCGGCAAGGCCTAACACTGAATGGTTGAACCTTAAATTAACATCCACCTTTTCGGGGTGCTTAGAAAGGTCGTCCGTAGAGCTGTAAGTTACAAGGGTATTATTATTAATAAGTGTATGAGGTGTTTTTATTAAAAGGTTTTCAACATTGATCTGTTGATCATCGTAAATGATTTTGCCCTTTAACTCGTTCAGCACAAACCCACAGGTGTCCTGTAATTTACCTCCATAGATGGTTGCTTTGATCCCGGCGCTGTCGATAGCAATATTTTCTCCCGAAATCCCGAGGTTTTTTATATTGAGGTGGTTGAAGTCCATCCCTCTTTTTTCATGAGGAGCGGAAAGATTATCATATCTGATACTATTATTGGATAAGATAATTTTATTCAGGTAAAGACTGAAAGAAGATTTCTGTGTGCTGTCTGCTGCCTTTTGAAGTGCCGCTTCATTGGCCGGGGTAGGCCTGTAAGCAAAATCGATAACAGAATTGCTGAGCTCGCCATCGCTTGTCTGGTATTTACCATTTGTTAGATCTATCAGCAGATTTTTAAGCGTAAAAGTTTTTAAAAGGGCAAAAGCACGGGTATCGGAAAGACGGTCATCGTATTTCAGATCAATATCATCAAATGCGAAATGCTTTACTTCGATCAAAGGTAGTCTGCCTCCTGATGCCGTTTCAGCTTCATCTATAGCTTTATCGGCTTTTTGCTGCAAAACAGTTAGCGGCTTGTTCTGGAAATAATGTAGCCGGGTATTCTTAAGCTCCAGTTTATCCAGTACATACTGCATCTGTTCCAGATCGAATTTGTCTACCCGCGCGGTTAATCGGCCCAGCGATACGCCAGCGTCATTTCCTGCCACGTCGTCTTTAAATTTTATCCTGATATCCTCAAAGCTGATCTTATCCAGCCTCAGCTGAAGTGGTGCTGTAGAATCTTTGGGTGTTTTCTCCGGTGCTTTGTCTGCTGCAACAAAAGCATCTACCAGGAACTGATAATTAAAAAGAGTATCCGGATTAAGCCGGTATACGTTGGCATATACTTTTTCCAGATCAATATTGTTAACAGCGATCCTGTTTCTGATCAGCCCCAGCATATCGAGCTGAACCGCCAGCTTACCCGCATACAATAAAGTATCTTTCTTTTTATCTGCTATAAAAAACCGGTCTAGCTGCAGGCCGGTAGGAAAGCTGATGCGTATACGCTCCAGGCTGATCTCGGTGTCGGTTTTCTTTTTCAAATAAGAAACCACCTTGTTTTTTACAAGATTTTGAACAGCCGGTATAGTGAGTGATAATGCTGCAAGGATAACAAGCATAATAATACCTGCAATGACCCACAATATGATTTTTAAGATTTTACTTGCTACCCGGTTCAACTAATAAAAATTTTCAAATAATGAATGTCTGGTTTGCTGTACAGAGCTGTATTAACTAATTGTCTGAATATAGTTAAAGTTAGTCTGATTACCCTAACAAAAATATACCTTATACAAATTGCGTGCTATTTTTTCTGAAGATGTAATTTTTTAATGTGTTGTAGCACAGTTGGCTTGGTTTTGGTATATTGTAATAATGCTGAATTCAAACAATAAAATTTATTCATATGCCTTATATTACGAACCGGGACAATATAAAACGGGTCAGGATTTTTTATGAAGATCATGGATCGGGTAACCCTGTCATCCTGATTCATGGCTGGCCTTTAAGCCACCGTTCCTGGGATGCACAGGTTACAGCACTGGTGAACGCCGGGTACAGGGTAATTGCGTATGACCGAAGGGGTTTTGGTGCTTCTGAAACCGAATGGGATAGATATGATTATGATACGCTTGCTTCCGATTTGCATGCTCTTATAACAGAACTTGACCTGAACGGGGTTACATTGGTAGGATTTTCGATGGGGGGAGGAGAAGTAGTGCGGTATTTTACAAAATATGGTTCTGAAAAAATAGTTAAAGCTGCATTGATAGCTTCTATTATTCCTTTGGTAGGCCAAAAGTCCGACAATCCCGATGGAGTGCCACAGGAAGAGCTGGATAAAATTATGGAAGCGCTGAGAACAGACAGGGTGGGTTTTCTAAAAGATTTTCATAAAAACTTTTATAATTATGGCCTGTTAAATAAAAGTGTAAGCGATGCCCGTCTGGATGCAGATTTTATCGTAGCTTCAGGTGCCTCAGAAAATGCCACCCAAAAAGCTGCTGAAGCATGGGCCATCACAGATTTCAGGCCTGAGCTGACAAATATTGCCGTGCCTGTTTTAATTGTTCATGGAAATGCAGATAATATTGTTCCGTTGAAAACTTCGGCAGAGCAGGCTGCCAGGGGTATTGCTAATAATGAATATCATATTATTGAGGATGCACCTCATGGCCTGAATTGTACGCATGCCGATGAACTAAATCAATTGTTGATTAATTTTTTAAATAAATAATCTTTAAAAGTAAAATGCCGGATTATGGAAGATAATAACGGAAGAGAGTTTTCAGTACAGGCCAGGGTGAACGGCCAGATGCAGGAGGTATGGGTATTAACATCTGAAACAACAGATGGTATTACTTTTTATAATTGCCGCGTTAATGGGAATAAAATTACCCAGATCAGGAAAGATGAGCAGATATGGAAACAGATCTGGGGCGATATCAGTGAAGAAGATGTTAAGGCAATTGGAGAAGCTATTGAAGGTTCTATATTACAGGATTAGATAGAACAATGTATGGAAGTTCCCGACAATAAAAATCAGATAGCGGTTTTAAACGACCTGGTGCAGGTGAATAATGACAGAATAGCCGGCTATGAGAAGGCTTTGTCTGAATTAAATAATGAAGAGGCCGCAGATCTGAAATCTTTTTTAAAGAAAATGATCAATAACAGTATTGACTATAATACCGAGCTGGAAAAATTAATAAACCTTTACGAAGGTGAGGCAGCAGAAGGAACATCAGGTGCGGGAAAAATGTACCGTGCCTGGATGGAGCTTAAGGCATTGTTTACAGGAAATGATATTGCGGCTATTTTAGATAGTTGCGAGACCATTGAAGCAACGGCTATCCGTGCCTATGGTGCAGCGCTTGGGGAAACATTAAGCAATGATGTACGGGATTTGCTTACTGCCCAAAGGACCGAACTGATGCAGGCCTTTGAAGATATCAGAACTTTACGAAATACTTTTATTCGAGAATAGATCAATCCTTTAAATTTCCCCAGATGAAAAATGTAACAGCATTTCTTTTTCTTGTTTCTTTTGTCCTGCAAAGCTGCGAAGTGGCAGAAGGCATATTTAAAGCAGGTATGGGATGGGCTTTCTTTCTGGTAGCATTGGTAGCGGTAGGATTATTTTTATTATTCCGGAAAAAATAGGAACCCGTTTCAGTTTTTGGGCTTCATTATGCCGCATTTCCGGCGTGATCTTTCCCTTTATGCCACTTGCATCGGTAAAGGTTTTTGCCTGTAGCTGCAAGATCAAATACAAAAGTCCGGCAGGTTTTTTAATGTATTTCAGGATGACGACTTTAAGCCCTTATTTATATTGCTGTAGACCATTAATGCGAACCCTATCAGGGGAAATTGCCGTCGTAACATCACGTTACAGCAAAAATGCATGAGATGCAGCCCAGAAAATGAATAACAACCTCAACGAATAATTTTAAACAGGCCTGTAAATAAATGTATAACTTAGAGCTGCTTTAATGCATTAGGTTATGATTTTATTTGACGGTCCAAAAAACTCCGGTAAAAATGTATTTCAGAAACTGCATCCGGTACACAGGAGCCTTATTGGGCTGGCTTTTGCAGCATTAACCTTTTTTTTGTTACCGGCCGAATTCAATATACTGATAAAACTGCAGTTGAGCTGGACCTCTTTTGCCATCATCTATATTATCTGTTGCTGGGTAGTTGTGATGGACACGCCCGTGAAACGTATAAAAAATATTGCAGATAAAGAAGATGGCAGCAAGGTATTTGTTTTTTCAATGATATTGCTAACCTGTATTGCAAGTTTTTGTGCGGTATTTTTTATTGTGGTTTCACAAAAGGAAAAGAACATGCTTTTGCTTATCATTACTATGGCAGGGATGCTGATTTCCTGGTTCCTGGTTCATACGGTTTTCCTGTTTCATTATGCACACCTGTATTATAAAAGCATCAAAATCAAGAGGTCACTAGAGTTCCCGGGAAATGAAGATCCTGATTACCTCGATTTCGCCTATTTTTCTATTGTAATGGGCTGCACTTTCCAGGTGTCAGACGTATCTATTACAGATAAAACGTTGAGACGGGTTGCCTTGTTCCACGGGCTCCTGTCTTTTTTGCTCAATACCTTCGTTATTGCCTTATCTATAAATATCATTTCGGGCTTAATCGGCTAGCAGTAATTACGTAAATATATTTTCATACCGCGATTGTATAAACTGGCAAAAAATTTGCTATATTCCAAAGAGGAAAAGCTGACCGGTTGCTTATACCTGAAGCTGGCATTACAGCCCTTTTTAATAACCTTTAATGTATTAAAATTTTAAATGTATGAGAGACGCGTTATCCAACAACCCCGGAAATTTTATCGGAGCAGAATCCCATAGCTCTTTTCCTATCAGATTTACCGGAGATGCTATTCAGTACTTATCATCTGATATGAGTATCAACCTGAATGACTGGAAATGGCATGAGGAATATATTAACGGGCAAAGACATTGTGTAATCACAGACAAAATGCCTTCAGATCCAGCACGGTGTTGAATAGGGTACACAATACCTGCTTTTGCAAAGGCTAATCCTAACTAAGATATTTAAGCGGTTACTTTCCCGGGAGTAACCGCTTTTTTATGACCAGTTTTTATTTTATACCAGTTTTCCCAATATAATACGGACCCGCGTAAACGTTGAAGATGAGCCCTCGACGGTTTGAAGCGTATTTGCAGCGGTATTTCCGAACAATATGGCCACCAGGAGATTTTTTGCGTCAGTATTATTTAGCCATTGATGATTTCTCCGCCATTTGGATGCAGTACCTGCCCGCTTATATAACTGGAATCATCACTCGCTAAAAAAAGATAACAGGGTGCCACCTCGTTAGGCATACCCGCTCTTTTCATAGGCGCATCGCTGCCAAATTCCGATACTTTCTTTTTATCAAAGGAAGAAGCAATTAAAGGAGTCCAGATAGGTCCCGGGGCTACTGCATTAACACGTATGCCTTTTTCGGTAATATTAGCTGCCAGGCTCCTGGTAAAAGAAACAATTGCCCCTTTGGCAGCCGCATAGTCTATTAATTGGGGACTTCCGCGATAAGCTGTTACCGATGAGGTATTAATAATAGATGCACCTTTTCTGAGGTAGGGCATCGCATACTTAGTGGTCCAGAAATAAGAAAAAAAATCGGAGTAAAAGGTTTTCATTAGTTGTTGTGTACTTATCTGCTCTATAGAATCGCTTTCCCAATGTAGCGCAGCATTGTTGACTAAAATATCCAGCTTACCAAATGTTTTAATAGTTTTTTGTATCAGCTTTTTACAGTTCGCTTCTTTGGAAAGGTCGCCTTTTACAAGATAGCATTTCTTCGCGTAAGCTTCTACAGCAGCTTTTGTATCCTGCGCGTCTGCTTCCTCGCTCAGGTAAGCAACGCAAATATCTGCCCCTTCTTTTGCAAATAATACCGCCACTGCTTTTCCGATTCCACTGTCACCGCCTGTAATTAAAGCCACTTTGCCAGATAATTTTCCTTCTTCGGCATAGGCTCTGGGCGCTGTTTGCGGAACCGGTACAAGGGTTTTGCTATTGCCCGGCCTTCGCTGTGTTTGCCCCGGACGTACCTTTCTTTTGCTGCTTTCTTTCATAATGCTTTTTATTTACTTTATAATAGTTTCTTGTAAGAAATAGGGTAGTATGCTGGTTACGGAAATTATTCCGCTATTTGCCCACTGTTCCTTCACCTTTTACTCAATTATCACTCCAAAAAACAGGAATATGCAGGTGTCCGGAGCTGTACTATCAAACAATCAGGTCTTCCGGTATTGTAAAAATAAAATAGGGAACGATATTTGACTTAAGAACTGCAAAATGCGAAGTTTACTAAGTTTTACCAATAAAGGTATTTTTTGTCCGCAGGGTAATTTTTATATTGATCCCTGGCAGCCTGTAGATCATGCTGTTATTACGCACGGCCATGGCGATCATGCCCGTTGGGGCAGCAAATACTACCTGACGCATGACGCGTCTAAATCTATATTACAAACAAGACTGGGAGCAGATATTAACATAGATACGCTGCCTTATGGTGAAACCAGAACGATCGGGGGGGTTCAGGTAAGTCTGCACCCTGCGGGGCATATTATTGGCTCGTCGCAGATACGGTTAGAACATAAGGGCTTTGTAAGTGTGGTTTCCGGCGATTATAAAATAGAAGATGATGGGATATCAACACCTTTTGAGGTGGTAAAATGTAACGAGTTTGTAAGCGAAAGCACCTTTGGGCTGCCTATATACAACTGGCTGAACCAGCAGCAGATATTTGATAATATAAAAGACTGGATCTATCGCAACCAGGCTAACCACAGAACCAGTGTGTTTATTGCCTATAGTCTGGGTAAAGCGCAGCGCTTAATGAAGGGGCTGGAAGGGGTAGCTGAAATTTTTGTTCATAGTTCGATCAGCCGCCTGAACAAAGCTATGGAAAACGCAGGTATACATTTACCGCAAACCCATACCTGGAATACGGAGCTTTCAAAAGCTGTGGTGCAAGGCAATATAGTGATATTGCCTCCTTCATTGCTGGGAAGTAATATGATAAAAAAGGTTCCTAATGGCGCCGTTGCAATATGTTCGGGCTGGATGCAGGTACGTGGTAACCGTCGCTGGCAAAGTGTAGATGCGGGCTTTGCTGTGAGCGATCATGCTGACTGGAATGGTCTGCTGCATACTGTAAAAGCTACGGAAGCAGAAAAAGTTTTTGTTACGCATGGTTACACGGCCACATTTGCAAAATATTTAAATGAGATCGGGGTCTTGGCCGAAGAAGTGCTGACGCAATATGGGAACGATGAAGAAACAGAAGCGGCTCCATCTGCTGATCAGGAGGAAGACGTATGAAAAATTTTGCAGCACTGATACATGCATTGGAGATCAGCAACAAAACCAATGATAAAATCAATGCTATTATTGACTACTTATCTGTGGCTACAGATGACGATAAGCTCTGGCTGATAGCTTTATTTACCGGGAGAAGACCTAAACGGCCGGTGAAAACAACCCTCATCAGGCAATGGACCCTGGAAATTACGGGTTTGCCTGAATGGTTGTTTTTAGAGTCATATAGCAATGTGGGAGACCTCGGTGAAACCATCAGCCTGATATTGCCTCGCCCACGGTACACGATCGAAAAAAGTATTTCGCAATGGATGCACGAGCTTACGGCTTTATATCATAAAACAGATGAAGAAAAGAAAGCGTATGTGCTGGAAGCGTGGAATGGCCTGGATTACCGTGAACGTTTTATTTTTAACAAGCTGATCGGGGGCGGGTTCAGGGTGGGTGTTTCCTATAAACTACTGGTGAATGCTTTAGCAAAGTTTACCGGGGAGGAAGAAAGCAAAATCATGCATAGCATTATGGGCAGTTGGAACCCGCTGGAAACAGGCTATGCGTCGCTCGTAGCGGGCGGGCATGTAAATGCCGGCTATTCAAAGCCCTATCCTTTTTGCCTGGCCTATCCGATCGATAAACCAGTGGAAGAGCTGGGCACTCCTGGTGAATGGCAGGCCGAGTGGAAATGGGACGGGATACGCGGGCAGATCATTAAAAGAGGGGACGAGCTTTTTATATGGAGCCGTGGAGAGGAGCTGGTAACGCCTCAATTTCCCGAGCTGCAGTTGTTGAAGGAACACCTGCCGGAAGGTGTGGTGCTGGACGGTGAAATACTTGCTGTTAAAGAAGGGCAGGTATTGGGCTTTAATCATTTGCAAAAAAGACTGAACCGTAAAACGGTTTCTAAAAAGCTGCTGCAGGAAACACCCGCAGGTTTTTACGCTTACGACCTGCTGGAATGGAACGGTACGGATATCCGTGAAAAACCTTTTACCGAACGCCGGCAACTGCTGGAACAGTTACTGGAACATATTCCTTTTGGTTATGTATTGTTGTCGCCGGTAGTACAATTTTCTGAGTGGAAACAACTGGAGCCACTACGCAATGAGGCACGTGATGTAAACAGCGAGGGACTAATGCTTAAAGCTAAAAACTCTGTTTATCATGCGGGCCGCAAAAAAGGCGATTGGTGGAAGTGGAAGATCAGCCCGCTTTCTATAGACACGGTGCTCATTTACGGGCAAAAAGGGAGTGGGCGCCGAAGCGCTTTTTACACCGATTATACATTCGCTGTTAAATCGGGTAATCAACTGGTAACCATAGCTAAAGCCTATTCTGGTCTTACGGATAAAGAAATAAAAGAAGTAGACCGGTTTATTAAAAACAATTCCATTGAAAAATTTGGTCCTGTGCGTACGGTAAAGCCAGAGCTGGTTTTTGAATTAGGCTTTGAAGGCATTGCAGAAAGTAACCGGCATAAATCCGGTGTGGCGCTGCGTTTCCCACGTATTCTTCGCTGGAGAAAGGATAAAACGGCTGATGAAATCAATACCATCGAGGATCTGAAAGATATCCTGGAAAAGTATGGGTGATCGCTGCCTTTACTTTTATAATTCTTTCAGTCCTTCAGGCTTTGTTTGTCTGTTTATTGAGAAACCACAAAGAAATACCATAACTATAAAGAATATATAGCGGCCCGGTTAAACCTTATTTGACCGAATGAATGGCTTAGGATTGAATGTAAGGTGCGTTTACCCTGACACATAGCCAGCGTCCCGTGTATAGCATTATAAAATTTCCTATCTTAACACCGGGCAAATTTTAAAATCCTGAACTATTTTTATGAGAATCTTGCTGAAACAATTTGTGCCACCCATTGCTAAGGCACTGAAATTTTATAGTTTTAAATATGGTTGGAAGGGCGATTTCCCTTCTTACAAAGCAGCAAAGTCGCGTACCCGGGGGTACGATGAAAATCATATTCTAAACCGGATAACAGAAACAACACGCCGTGTAAAAAATGGGGAGGTAGCTTATGAGCGCGATGGGATTGTTTATGATAAAATACAGTTAAATATCAATCTTCTTTCTGCACTGCTACTGGTGGCCTCCCGAAATGGCAATAAGCTTACAGTTATAGATTTTGGCGGTTCTCTTGGAACGTCTTACTATCAGAATATAGCCTGTTTAGCTCATCTGGAAGTGTTGAATTGGTGCATTATTGAACAACCTCATTTTGTAGATATCGGAAGAAAGGAATTTGAAAACAGCCATCTGAAATTTTTTTATAGCATTGAAGAATGCCTGGAACAATATCCTGAAGCGCACCTGCTGTTATTTTCCAGCTCTCTGCAGTATTTTGAAAAACCCTACGAAACACTTAAAAGTTTGCAGGAGTTTAAAATTCCCTATCTGATGCTGGACCTGATCGCTTTTAACAGTGAAAAAAGAGACCGTATCACTATACAGCATGTGCCGCCCGTTTTTTACGGGATTGAAGCCTCTTACCCCTGTACGTTTTTCAATAAAGAAAAATTGGAGGCGCAGCTAAAGGAAAGCTATACGAAGGAGTTTGAGTTTGAAATTTCTTCGGAACAGTATTACATTAACCTGAACCCTTTCCGATATGAAGGGTCATTATGGCGCCATGTGTAAAAGGTCTGCCTTGCACGTTGCGCCTGGTTTATTGCCTGTTATGAGGTAGTGTAGCGTGCATCATATTGCTGATTCGTGGGGGAGCGGTGGCCATGGCTTGCCATATAAGAGATGTAAAGCAAAAAAATGCCGGGCAGCTGTCAGATGTTTTAGCTTTTGTTATCTTTGAGATATGGCAGATTTAAAATCCTTATCTGATATTCTTATGCTGTTTAAGCCTGTATGTATGAAAAGATATCAGGTGCATTTAAGATCACCAAAGTTCCTGGTTAGGATCTTTTCGTTACATCCTTGTAAGCAATATTAATTTATCTTTTGTCCACCATCCAAACTACACCCGGTTATCAGATCGTTAAGGATTGGTTCCAGTCTTTAGGTAACTCGCCTTTTGCTTTCCAGCAGGAAAGCTGGCAAAAATTTCACGAAGAATATTCGGGCCTTGTAATTGCACCAACCGGTTTTGGCAAGACCTTTTCGGTTTTCTTTTCTGTTATTATTCACTATCTCAATTATCCAGGGGAATATGGCGAAGGGTTGAAGCTGATATGGATTACGCCGCTGCGCTCTTTAGCTAAAGATCTGGGAAGAGCCATGAGTGGGGCTTTGGAGCAGATTGGCCTGGATTGGGAAGTGGGCGTTCGCAATGGAGATACCACTACCAAGGAGCGGCAAAAGCAAACTAAAAAAATGCCGGATGTACTGATCATTACCCCCGAAAGCCTGCACCTGCTGTTTGCGCAAAAAAATAATGCTTCCTATTTTAAATACCTGAAATGTGTTGCGGTAGATGAGTGGCACGAGCTGCTGGGAAGTAAACGGGGCGTATTAACAGAGCTGGCCATATCAAGGCTGAGGAGTATAGTGGCCGACCTGCGTATATGGGGCATCAGTGCTACTATAGGAAATATAGATGAGGCGATGGAAGTGCTGATCCCTTACACCGGTATCAAAAAAACAGTGGTTCGCTCAAAAGAGAAAAAGAAAACAGCTATCATCTCCATTATCCCTGATGAAATAGAAGTGCTTCCCTGGGCAGGTCATTTGGGTACAAAGATGGCGGCGCAACTGGTTCCTATTATTAACGAAAGCCGCACTACGCTTATATTTACCAATACACGTGGCCAAAGCGAGCTATGGTACCAGGTAATGCTAACTGCAGCGCCGGACCTGGCCGGACGCCTGGCTATTCATCATGGTTCTATTGATATGGAACTGCGTAACTGGATAGAAGATATGCTGCATACGGAGCAGCTGAAAGCCGTAATATGCACTTCTTCTTTGGATCTTGGAGTAGATTTTAAACCTGTGGATACGGTTATCCAGATCGGTTCACCCAAAGGTGTGGCTAGGTTCTTACAGCGTGCAGGTCGCAGCGGGCACTCACCTTTTGAAACATCAACAATTTATTTTCTTCCCACCCATTCTTTAGAGCTGGTAGAAGCGGCAGCGCTGAAAGAAGCTGCCCGGAAAGGCATTATAGAAAGCCGTATACCCCTCGTACAGACCTTTGATGTATTAGTGCAGTATGTTATTACACTAGCAGTTGGTGAAGGCTTCAGGGAAGAAGCGGTATACCGGCAGGTAAAGCAAACCTATGCTTTTAGCTATATGGAAAGGGCCGAATGGCTGTGGGTATTAAAGTTCATCACACACGGGGGCGATGTGCTTACAGCATATGAAGATTTTCAGAAAGTAATACTTGAAGAAAACGTTTACAAAGTAAGGAGCCGCCGTATTGCGATGATGCACCGCATGAACCTGGGCGTTATTGTAAGCGATCCCATGCTGAAAGTAAAATTTCTGGGTGGAGGTTATATTGGTATGGTGGAAGAATATTTTGTGGCAAGGTTAAATCCCGGCGACAAGTTTGGACTGGCAGGAAAAGTGCTGGAGTTTGTAATGATAAAGGATATGACAGTGCTGGTAAAAAAGAGCAATGCGAAGCGTGCCATTACACCAAGCTGGCTGGGAGGAAGGCTTCCGCTAAGCGCTAATCTGAGCTCTTTTTTAAGGCATAAATTTAATGAGGCCCTGTGGCCGGGGTCAAAAGAAGTGGAATTGAAAAAGCTTTATCCCCTTTTTAAGCAGCAGGAGCTTCATTCTCATATACCGAAAGAAGATGAGTTCCTGGTAGAGCTGATACAAACCCGGGATGGGCATCATTTATTCATGTATCCTTTTGAAGGGCGGCTGGTGCACGAGGTGATGAGCGCACTGGTTGCTTACCGTATCAGCAAAATCCGGCCTATCACCTTTTCCATGGCTATGAACGATTATGGATTTGAATTGCTAAGCGATCAGCCGGTTCCGATGGATCAGATAGATCTGAGTAAGATATTGTCTGCCGAAAATCTGGCAGAAGATATAATGAGAAGCATCAATGCCGCTGAAATGGCCGGGCGCAAGTTCAGGGATATTGCTGTAATATCCGGCCTGGTAATGAAGAATTATGCGGGCCGGTTTAAAACAGATAAGAACCTGCAGTCCTCTTCGGGCCTTATTTTCAGGATATTTGAACAATATGATCCCAATAACCTTTTAATGCGGCAGGCTTATGAAGAAGTATTTTATCAGCAACTGGAAGAGCCGAGGTTAGCTGCGGCCTTACAGCGTATACAACAAAGTAAGATCATTGTTGTTAATGCTAAGGCATTTACACCGCTCAGTTTTCCTATAAAAGTAGATAGTCTCCGCCATGATTTAAGCAGTGAGGAGCTGGACGTAAAAGTGAGAAGGATGCAGGAAGAAACGCTGAGGAGAAATGGTTCATAATCTGTTTCGAATACGGCGGAGTAATGTTCTCTATTCACCATTTACAACATTTAAAGCATGGAAATAACATGTAATAATGAAACCCTTGTTTTATCAAAGCATCGTGCTGTTTTCTGGCCGCGCAAGCAGGTGCTTTTTTTGTCTGATATGCACCTGGGCAAGACGGGCTATTTTCGTTCACAGGGCATACCCATTCCCTCTACAGTAATGACCGGTGATTTAAGAAGATTATCTGTGCTTATTGAAACCTATCAGCCTCAGACCATTGTGGTGGCCGGCGATATGTTTCATCATGATTATAATGCCGATATTCATATTTTTAAACAGTGGCGTGCCTCTTACTTCGGTACAGACTTTGTGCTGGTCCCCGGCAATCATGATAAACTAATGAATATCGATTACGATGCGCTTGATATTCGCTTAACTGAAAAAAAATATATCATAGAGCCTTTTCTCATTACGCATCAGCATGCAGGTGATAGGGAGAACGGTTTTGTTATATCCGGGCATATCCACCCCGGTTATATTATTACCGGCAAGGCAAGACAATCTTCCAGGATGTCCTGTTTTATTGTGTCGGATCATTATATGATACTGCCTGCATTTAGTTTCTTTACCGGCTTATACACAGGATACGAAGTTTCGCCATCCAATAAATATTATCTTATTGGAAATGATACTATCTTTTGTTTATAGTACTCCTTCTTTGCTAAATCCGGCATGATTTTTTAATAATATGCTGGTATGAGCAAATCAAACAAAAAGGCAACAGATCCTATTGATACGAAGAAAGAAGTACAGGAAAGTAACGATCCCCGTATAGATCAGGATTTGCCCGGTTTTCCCGGTCCTCCTTCCAGCGAAAAAGATTTAAAAAAGAAAAAGCCGGTTCCCGATTCACCCCGGAAATAAGGGATACAAATCATTAAAATACTAACCGCTGAAATCCCGCCTATTATTATTGGGTAACGAATATGATATTTGCAGTAATCTCTCCACTACCGTGAAATTAGCGGTAAGCCGGCAGTAGAATTGCTGAAGTTGCATGTTTATAAATACTATCCAAACAGCTCCTGCTCTTCGCGGTCTTCCACCTTTACATTTTTAATAAAATCAGAAAATTCAGAGCCGGCATGATTACTGTAAACGCCATAGGCATCAAGAATATATCCGATTTCACCCTCTCTGTCTTCCGTTATATATAATACAGAATTGTCTGCAGGGTCAGAATCCCCTTCAAACCTGAACGTTTTAAATATGAGCAGATCTCCGGGCTGATACGTTTTTCCTGACTGTTCGGAAACCATTTGTTTCCTTTCATTCATTTTTATTTCGTTATCGACGCCTTTTAGCCTCAGCTTTTCAAGCACCTGGCTCAATGTGGTCATTTCTACAGGCTGTTGCATAATAAATAGTTTAAAGTAGTTTAAAAGATCTCTCAAAATAATACACAAACTAAGCCAAAATATTCAAACGCAGTCGCTTTTAAATGAGGGGTATTATTTCGTGTGCTTTTTAACTGAACATTTCATTTTCTTGATTGCTTCGTGCATTCGTTGCCATACTTTGTATAACAAAACGTTGTATGCCAAAATCATGCTGCTGCGCAGGATGCCGGAATTCTTTTTGCACACGCTTCCTGGCTTTGTAAATCCTTTCTGTGCCCGGTTCATTATTCTGCCTTACTTTTGCGCTTCATTTTTCAACTACAAATACCACTTACAGCTTTTATGAAGCATAAGAATTACTATATTATAGACTTTGACAGCACTTTTACACAGGTAGAGGCGCTGGATGAATTGGTAAGAATATCTTTAAAAGATCATCCTGATAAGGAAGCCGTATTTAAAAAAATTGAAGATTATACCAATATGGCTATGGAAGGCCGGATATCATTCTCAGAAAGCCTTGCTGAGCGCGTAAAGCTTCTGGGAGCCAACAAATCCCATCTTAAAAAGCTGGTAAGCCATCTTAAAAAGAAAGTGTCTAAATCCTTTTCGAGGAACGCTTCTTTCTTTGAAAAACACGCAGATGATGTGCTGATCGTATCAGGCGGTTTCAAGGAATTTATAACTCCTGTTGTAAAAAAGTTCCACATCAGGAAAGAGCATATTTATGCCAATACTTTTGTATTTGATAATAAGGGCACGATCATCGGATACGACGATACCAACCCGTTAAGCCAGGAAGGAGGGAAGGTAAAGCTGCTGAAGGAACTGAACCTCCAGGGAAATTTGTATGGAATTGGCGACGGGTATTCTGATTTTCAGCTGCGGGAAAGCGGGCTGATAAAAAAGTTCTTTGCCTATACAGAAAATATTTCCCGTAAAAGTGTGACGTCAAGGGCTGATCATATTACGCCCAGCTTTGATGAATTTTTATACATCAATAAGCTGCCGGGTGCAATCTCCTATCCTAAAAACAGGATCGTTTGTATTGTAATGGGCAACGTGCCTGCAGAAAGCATAGAGCTGTTGAAGCAGGAGGGACTGACCATTATTACCGATCATGAGGCAGATGAAAAGATGATGCAGAAGGCCAGTATTATACTGGCAGGTAATGATGTGCAAACAGACACCAAACAAATAAAAAAGGTACCAAGGTTAAAAGTGATCGGCTATTTGGGGGCAGCCCAAACCGGGCTGCCTGTGTCGCTTTGTACGGAAAAGGGTATTGTTGTTTTTGACGATGCAAAGGCAACAGCTAAAGGACCTGCTGCTATTCCCCAAAGGATCGCAGATTTTATTAATAAAGGGTCTATAAGCCATAGTATAAATTTTCCTACGCTTCAGCTACCCGCAGTAAAACAAACACATCGTATCATTCACATCCATAAAAATGTACCGGGTGTAATGGCTCAGATCAATATGCTGCTGGCACAGCATGCAATTAATATCAGCGCCCAGTATTTAATGACGAATCCATTCATTGGATACGTAATTGTGGATATCCATACAGAATACGATAAGAAATTACTTAAAGAGCTAAAGGCTATCGAGCATACCATCCAGTTCAGGGTGCTTTATTAGTGACCGCGTGCAGCCCCTGCATCATGTAGCAAGGTGCACGCACCTGATTTCCCCAAAGGGGAAAAGTGGTTCACTCATGATTGTGCAGGAAGTAATATTTGTCTTTTGTATGAAAGGCAGCCCCTGCGCTCTTTCCTTTGGGGTGGAGTTTGTGCTTTAATACTATATGGTGGCTTGTGTTTCATCGCTTCAGCAATGCCAGATCCAGTACATCCTCCATGCGGTCGACATAATGAAACTTCAATCCCTTAATAAAGGAAGCTTCTATTTCTGCAACGTCTTTTTCATTTTGAGAGCAAAGAATGATCTCTTTGAGGCCGGCGCGTTTGGCTGCCAGTATTTTTTCTTTAATGCCACCCACTGGTAATACCTGTCCGCGTAAAGTGATCTCTCCGGTCATAGCAAGGAAAGGTTTTACCCTTTTACCTGTTAAGGCAGAGGCAATAGCGGTCATCATCGTAATACCCGCGCTTGGCCCGTCTTTGGGAGTAGCTCCTTCCGGAACGTGTACATGTATACTTTTCCTGCTGAATATGGCCGGGTCAATATGATACTTCTGTGCATGTGATTTAAGATAGCTTAAAGCAGTGGTTGCGCTTTCTTTCATTACATTGCCCAGATTGCCGGTAAGGTTCAGTTCTCCTTTGCCTTCGCTGAGGCTGGATTCTATAAATAATATATCCCCACCCACGTAGGTCCAGGCAAGGCCTACTGCTACTCCCGGAACTGTAACAGCTTTATACAGGTCGTTATTAAATTTTGGTTTGCCCAGGATTTCCTGCAGCTCTTCCAGAGAAAGCGAGCTGCTGAGGGTTTGTTCCATTGCTATTTTCTTGGCCCTGTTACGCATTACACTGGCTATAAGCCTGTCCAGTTCGCGTACCCCGCTCTCGCGTGTATAATCAGCAATCAGGCGCTCCAGTACTTTATCATTGATTTTGAAACTGGCCCTGGGAATGCCATGCATTTCTTTTTGCTTAGGAAGCAGATGGCGTTTGGCAATCTCAATCTTTTCCTCAATAGCATAACCGCTGAGGTTAATGATTTCGAGCCGGTCCTTGAGTGCAGGCTGAATGTTCTGCAGATTATTTGCAGTAGCTATAAACAATACTTTGCTTAAATCATATTCCAGCTCCAGGTAGTTGTCGTAAAATGTATTATTTTGTTCGGGATCCAATACTTCCAGCAGGGCACTGCTAGGGTCGCCACGAAAATCATTGCCTACTTTATCTATCTCATCCAGCACAATTACCGGGTTACTGCTTTTCGCTTTTCTTAATGATTGTAAAATACGCCCAGGCATAGCGCCGATATAGGTTTTGCGATGACCGCGTATCTCACTTTCATCATGCAGGCCGCCAAGGCTTAAGCGGATATATTTACGTCCCAATGCACCGGCGATACTTTTTCCTAAAGAGGTTTTACCAATACCCGGAGGACCAAAAAAGCAGAGGATCGGGCTTTTCATATCCCCTTTCAGCTTTAAAACGGCCAGGTATTCCAGTATCCGTTCCTTGATCTTTGCCATTCCGTAATGGTCATTGTCCAGGGTTTTTTTAGCGTTTGCCAGGTCATAATGATCTTCGGTATATTCATCCCAGGGCAGGTCCAGCATCAGGTCAACATGGTTATACACTACAGAATAATCAGGTGTGCTGGGATGCATACGCTCCAGCTTCTCTACTCCTTTCTGGAATGCTTCCCTGGCTGCAGCGGGCCATTTCTTGGTCTCCGCTTTTTTCTGCATTTCCTTTATTTCCTGCGAGTTGGCGTCTCCGCCCAGTTCTTCTTTAATGCTTTTTAATTGCTGCTGCAGGAAGTATTCCCGTTGCTGTTTATCCAGCTCGGTACGTGTTTTATTAGTTACCTTATTCTTAAGCTCTACAAACTGCAGTTCTTTTTGCAGCAGTTCCATCAGGTTAACAGCCCGCTCTTTTAAATCGGTAAGCTCTAATAATTTTTGTTTTTCCTGGATAGAAGTGTTCAGGTTGCTGCTCACAAAATGAATCAAAAATACCGGGCTTTCTATATTTTTCAGGATCAGGGTGGCCTCACTGGGCAAATTAGGCGACTGCTGAATAATATTAGCGGCAATATCTTTAATATTAGAGATATAAGCCTCAAAATCGCCCTCTTTCGGCAGCTCGTTCTCCTGGATTTTTGTGGTTTTAGCTTTAAAATAAGGATCGGCTGTTGTTATTTCATTAATAATAAACTTGCTGCGGCCCTGTATAATCACGGTAGTGCCCCCATCAGGCATTTTAATCAGTTTGATGATTTTAGCAATAGTGCCTATAGGAGTCAGGTCGTTCACCGTGGGTTCTTCAACCGAAGCATCTTTTTGAGCTACCACACCAATCAGCTTATCTCCTTTATATGAATCATTTACTGCCTGTATGCTTTTATCACGGCCAACGGTGATGGGAAGCACTACCCCCGGAAATAAGACCGTATTTCTTAACGGAAGAATGGCTATTTCTTCAGGAATAACATCCAAACTATCATCTGTATCATTTTCATTAAGCGGAAGTATCGGCATAAAATCCATATCATCTTCAGGCTTCAAAAACACTTTGCTAAAATCCATAATATATTTTTTTGAGACAAACTGTCATACCCTGTTTCACTGTACAGCTATTTTGTTAGGGTAAACAGCAGAGAGTATTATTTGGCAATATTAATGCCATCGGCCTGATTTCCGAAAACTTGTCGTAATAAAATTGCCAAACGCTCCAAACAGTATCTTTAGGTTAATGCACACAGTTGCTTTAAGGATAGGGGAGGTTTGTTGTTGTTCTGCCGGTATGAATGCTTTTTGCATAAAATCCGGGGTCAGGTATTTTACTCCTGAAAATGCTTTACAGGCGTTCTTAAAACGCAATGCCCACGCTGAACTGCAATGCCTGATTTTTCCAGTTGTCATGAACCGTAACATCTTTTATATCGTTCAGGCCAATTACATAACGTGCAGTAAGCCTGAAGGAACTGATATTGAGGCCGGCACCGCCTACTATCGAAAAATCGCCTTTTTTAAATGCCTGCTCGCCATTTTTTAAGAGATTTTTTTCTTTGTTCATCAATATGCCGAACTGTGGGCCGGCTTCTATATGTAAAGGTCCGATAAGGCGCAGATTCAGAAGAATGGGGATGGATAAATACTGGAGCTTGGCCTTGATCTGGTCATTTTTAAAATCAGGAAGGGTATTGGTAAAAGAAGTATCGGTAGTAGAGGTGGTTTGAGAAAAAATCACTTCAGGGTTAATGCTCCATTTATCTCCAAGCCCTATTTCGGCAAAGCCGCCCAGCAGGTAGCTGTAATTAAACTGCTCTTTAAAACTTTTACCATCGATCTTTCCGGCATTAACACCGGCTTTAACGCCCACATGAAATTGTGCGTTTACAGACAAAGACAGGAATAGCAATAGGGCTATAGTGGTTAAAGAGCGATTGATCATTGTATATTATTATTAGATGTATAGCAAATATACGTTAAGTTAATGCATATTTTATGCCAGCTCAATAACGGTTATTTCCGGCAAAATACCTACGCGTCCGGGGTATCCTATAAAACCAAAACCACGGTTTACATATAGCTTTTGATCTGCCTGCTGGTACAACCCGGCCCAGTGCTTGTAAACGTATTGTACCGGGCTCCATTTTAACCCGGGGATTTCTACCCCGAACTGCATACCGTGTGTATGGCCGCTCAGGGTAAGGTCGATATGGGTATACTTGGTGCTCACTTCTGTATCCCAATGAGAAGGGTCATGGCTCATCAGTATTTTAAAAGGATAATTTTCAGCGCCCTGCATGGCCCGGCTCATATTGCCATAGCTATGAAACCGGCCTTTGCCGCTGATATTTTGCACACCAATCAGACCGATGATATCTGCTCCTCTTTGCAGTGCAAGGTGCTCATCCAGTAAAAGCCGCCATCCCATGTCGGTATGTATCTTTTTCAGCCGGTCAAGGTTGGCGGTTTTGGCCGCATCATCAGGCCATTGGGCGTAATCGCCATAATCGTGGTTGCCCAATATAGAATATACGCCCATCGGAGCTGTAAGTCGGCTGAATGCTTTCTGGTATTCACCCACTTCTTCACTCTTATTATTTACTAGGTCACCGGTAAATAAGATCAGGTCGGGTTTTTGAGCCAGGATCAGATCAATACCCCTGTTCACTGCATTAAAATTGGTGAAACTCCCTGTATGAATGTCTGAAATCTGAACAATCTTCAATCCTTTAAAAGAAGCGGGCAAATTAGCAAAGGGAATCTTTATGTTTTTAACCTGATAATTGTATTTATTGTTTAACCCGTAAATAAAGGATGCAAATAAACCACCTCCTGAAACAATGCCCATCCACGTAAGAAAGGAAGACCTGGATATTTTATCGCCTGTTTCACCGGCAATTTCACTTATTTCATTATTGGCAGAAAAGATTTTACCGGCAATCCACTGTACCGAGCGGCGGATATCGTCTATAAAGAAAAACAGGGCGGCGATCAGTTTAGCCATAAAAAAAGCAAAAACCAGTACAAAAAGGGTGCTTTTTAACAGCTTGTGCTGTTCGCTGAACTGGAAATGTGGTAAAAGGAGTATTATGATCGTTGCAATTACAGAGAACGACCAGTAAACAATGGTATAAATTCCCCTGCTTTTAGATCCGGTTACAAATAAAGACCGCACGGAAAAGAATACGTACAGGTCAATCAATACCATAATTGCTATTAGGATCCACCAAAACGGCCCATTACGCATAATCAGAGTAATTAAGTCGGCAAAGCTAAGAAATTAGTTGCAGGTTGCCGGTTTGGAGTTTTATGTTCCGGGCCCCGGATTTAGGATGCGGGATTTCAGATTTAACCAGCATACTTTAATTTCTTCCTGACTTATGATCTGCCCGACTTATGCGCCTTCTCATTGCTGTCATCTGCCAACTATTCTATCAACCCATATCATTCCTGCTGCAAAAAACTTTACATTTGCGTTTCGCCGCGGTTTATGCTTCTTAATAAAATAACCCCATAACCGGGCATCGAAATATGGCAAAAATAATTGGAGTAGCAAACCAGAAAGGTGGTGTAGGCAAAACAACAACGGCTATTAACCTGGCTGCAAGTTTTGCTGTGCTGGAGTATAAGACTTTATTGGTAGATGCAGATCCGCAGGCTAACAGCACAACCGGTGTAGGTTTTGATTTGCAGAATATTACACAAAGCCTGTACGATTGTATGGCCAATCAGACCCCGGCACGGAATGTGATCCTGAAAAGCGATATACCCAATCTGGACCTTATTCCTTCGCATATTGACCTGGTAGGTGCAGAGATCGAAATGATCAATTATCCGAACAGGGAGATCGTTTTAAAAGAGATCCTGGCTGCCGTTCAGGAGGATTATGATTTTATAGTGATCGATTGTTCGCCATCGCTGGGATTGATAACCGTGAACGCGCTAACAGCCGCCCACTCGGTGGTAGTACCGGTGCAATGCGAGTTTTTTGCCCTGGAAGGATTAGGTAAGTTGCTGAATACCATAAAGATCGTTCAAAGCAGGCTCAATACCGGTCTAAAAATAGAAGGGATTTTGATGACCATGTACGATGCGCGCCTGCGCCTTTGCAACCAGGTGGTAAACGAGGTACGCCGGCATTTTGAAGAGCTGGTCTTTGATACCATTATACACCGGAACTCCAAACTGAGCGAAGCACCCAGTTTTGGTAAGCCGGTTATTTTGTATGATGGGAACAGTAAGGGGTCAGTAAATTACCTCAATCTGGCTAAGGAGATTTTACAGAGAAATAATTTAACCAGGATTCCGAACGAAGAGAAGATATTGGAATGAAGTTAACAAGTTGAGGGGCTGAAAAGTTAAAAGGATCACCCACTTTGTTAACATGTAAACCTGTCAACATTCAAGAAAACAAAGAGATGGCTACACAAAAATTAAATAAAGATGCGCTGGGGAAAGGTATCCGTTCCCTTTTAGGCAGTATTGATGCAGAGTTGAAAAGCGGTACCGGCGAATTGAAAAAAACGGTGGTAGAAGCAGCTACCAATATCTCAAAAATTCCTGTTTCTGATATTGAAACCAATCCCAGGCAACCCCGTACCGATTTTGATGAGCAATCCCTGCAGGAATTAGCCCAGTCTATAAAGATACACGATATCATTCAGCCACTTACCGTTTCTAAAATGCTCAATGGTAAGTACCGGTTGATTGCCGGGGAGCGCCGCCTGCGGGCCTCAAAGATAGCGGGGCTAGCAGAAGTCCCAGCCTACATTCGCCAGGCCAATGATGCGGAGCTGCTGGAGCTGGCTTTGCTGGAAAACCTGCAGCGGGAAGATCTGAACGCTATGGAAGTGGCGTTGAGTTATAAACGCATGATGGATGAGCTCAGCTATACGCAGGACCAGGTGGCCGAACGCATGGGAAAAGATCGCAGTACTGTGGCCAATTTTATCAGGCTGCTGAAGCTGCCACCCGATATTCAGCTGGCGGTAAGGAACGGTACTATTTCTATGGGTCATGCGAGGGCGCTGATCAATGTAGATACGGTGGACAGGCAGCTTTTTATTTTTAAAGAAATAAAAGACAAGGGGCTTTCTGTAAGGCAAACCGAGGCTCTCGTGCGTAACCTATATAAGGAAAACGGGGCAAAGAAACCATCCAAAACGGGTTTATCCTCTCCGTTCCAGCGCATTGAAGATAAGCTGGCTACCCAGTTTGATACGCGCGTAAAGCTGAAACATAATTCAAAAGGACATGGGCAAATAACATTTGATTATTATTCAGTAGAGGAGTTGAACAAGCTGTTGCAAAACTTTAACGTGTCCATTGATTAACTTTAACTTCCTCATAGAGTAATCTGTATTTTATTTGCAAAATGCACCCTGTAATAAAACTTCTGTTGTTTGGTTTATTGTTTAACATTGCCCGTATAAATCCGGCTAACGCACAAACTGTGGATACGGCAGTGGCCCGGCAGCTGGCAGCCGCCAAAGATACACTGGGAAAGCCCACTATTAAGAACCCCGCTTTCCGGGAAACCGACAGCGCTAAATTAAAAGATCCCAGGGCCCGCATTCCCCGTAAAGCGGCTATCCGATCGGCTGTTTTGCCGGGCTGGGGACAGGTGTATAATAAGAAAATCTGGAAATTGCCTTTTGTATACGGAGCCATTGGAGGAACAGGCTATTATTTTTTTTATAATGTAAAGTGGTATAAAGATTTTCGTGACGGTGTGCGGGTGGTAGATGCTTTAGCTAGATCAACCAGTAGCCCTAAAGATTCTTCGGGTTATAAAGGACTGGACAGAGTTGTAAGACTCACATATGAAAATACCGGAATTGAAACGTTAAGGTATTATAGAGATGATTTCAGAAGGGATGCGGCCTACTCTGCCATTTACTTTCTCATTGCCTGGGGGTTAAACGTGATAGATGCCACAGTAGATGCACATTTGAGCAGTTTTGATATATCGCCCGATCTGGCATTTAAAATACAACCGGGTTATAGCGAAATGGCAGGTACTGCAGGCATGAGTTTTATTGTGAAGATTAAATGATAACAAAATAATTAAAAAGGATTAATGAAACGCCCGTGTAAAACATTTTATTCTTCAGGATGTATAAAAAAAGCGTTCCATTAGGCAAAAACCGCAGCGTAGCTGCAAACTAAAAAGATACAAATGAGAATTGCACTGGTAGGTTATGGTAAAATGGGAAAAGCTATCGAGGAAATAGCCCTGGAAAGAGGCCATGAGGTGGTTTTGAAAATAGATGAGCATAACCAGGATGAGTTTAGTAAAGAGTACCTAGCCAAAGCAGATGTGGCCATCGAGTTCACCGGCCCTCATACCGCTTATGATAATATTATTAAACTGATTGAATTCGGTATCCCGGTAGTAAGCGGCTCTACCGGCTGGCTGGAGAAAATGGATACTGTAAAACAGCTATGCACCGATAAAAACGGGTCTTTCATTTATGCCAGTAATTTCAGTGTTGGCGTTAATTTATTCTTCGAGCTGAATAAGAAGCTGGCGGCATTGATGCATCCGCATAAAGAATACAAAGTAGTGATGGAAGAAATACACCATACACAAAAAAGGGATGCTCCCAGCGGGACCGCTATTACACTTGCCGAAGGCGTGCTTGAAACCTATACACAGCTGAGCAAATGGGTGAACGATGTCCCGCCACAAAAGGATGAGCTGCTGATAGTGAGCAAACGCATCGACCCCGCCCCGGGCACACATACCATTACCTATACGTCCGACATTGACGATATTGCTATCACCCATACCGCTCATAACCGTAAAGGTTTTGCTTTAGGCGCAGTAATAGCTGCCGAGTTCTTAAAAGATAAGAAGGGGATCTTTACAATGAAGGAAGTGCTGGGAGTGTAGGGAGTGAAATGTAGATATTGAACATTAAATGTAGAATGTAAGATGTAAAATGCAGGATACTACCTGTCAATTTTTAAGCCTTTAAATTTTTCAATTCTCCTTCTGTCAACTGTTATCCGTCCTCTGTCATCTTTAAAATAGCCAGAAATCCGGAAAAGTCCGGAAGTCCGGAGACCGAAGATGTGTGAACGGTTGCTGGATGCTACATGTTTATACATTTGGTCTTTTACCGGATGCCTTTTGCTGTGAAAGCAAGCAAGTATTTTCACAGTATTTTTTTCTTATCAATAGTAAAATATAATATATACGGAAACCTGCTTAGCTTCAATCCCCTTATATTTTTATAGTAAATTCTTTCCGGAGGATTGTTTTTTAAAAGATGATAGGCCTGCTGTAATTCTTTAACAAAGGCTGCAGACGCTTTAATACTATATTGGACATAATAATCAATCGCATCCTCAATTTCTTTAAGGGCCCTTTTAGAAATTAATAGGTTATATTCCATATTTTCTGCTCAATAGTAATAGGGACTCCTCTGCTGTAATAAAGTCGTTATCATTTGTATTTATCCGTTCATCTAAGATCGAAGTCAACGCTTCGTCAAAATCTTCTCCTACATCTTCCGTAATTACTATTTTAATTGGTTTTGATTTGAAAACTGCCTTAATTGAGTTGATAATATCATTGTTGATGTCCTGAGCTGAATCTAAATGTTAGGTAGTGTACATACAGAGATATGTTTACTGTAAATTTAATAATTTTTATTTTATGCGCCACGGGCTACTTTGTCAGCTAGTTCCATAAATGCCTGCTTTGTTATTTCATCATCGCTCATCATGACCGGTATACCTATATCTCCACCTTCGCGGATGCTTTGCACCAGGGGGATTTCGCCCAGGAAAGGTAAATCATATTCAGATGCAAGGTTTTTAGCGCCGTGTTTTCCGAAAATATAATACTTATTATCAGGAAGTTCGGCGGGAGTGAAGTAGCTCATATTTTCTACCAGCCCCAATATCCTGGCGTTTAACTGTGCCTGGCCAAACATGGCAATGCCTTTTTTAGCATCGGCCAGGGCTACATCCTGCGGAGTGCTTACAATTACCACGCCGGCAACTTTTACTGCCTGCAACAGGGTAAGGTGTATATCCCCGGTTCCTGGAGGCATATCTACTATCAGGTAATCCAGGTTGCCCCAGTCTACATCCGTAATGAACTGGCGGATCGCGCTGCTGGCCATAGGCCCCCTCCATACCACCGCTTTGCTTTCATCCACCAGCAGGCCAATACTCAATAATTTGATACCGAACCGCTCCAGCGGTACAATTACACCTTTGCCATTCACATCTTTCATCATAGGCCGTTCACCGCGTACACCAAACATAATCGGCATGCTGGGGCCATAAATATCCGCATCCATTAAGCCTACAGCAGCACCTGATTGCGCCAGGGCCAGGGCCAGGTTGGCCGATACAGTGCTTTTACCCACACCCCCTTTTCCGCTGAAAACTGCAATAATTTTTTTGACACCGGATAAAGGACCTTCCTGTGCTTGTTCATAGGCTGTTGCCGCAGCGGGTTTATTTTGAAAAGAAATTTTTATAACTGCATCTTTACTTACCTGGTCTTTAATAGCTTTAATGGCCTCGCTTTTCAGTTTTAGCCGGTCATCTGCGTTATGGGCTTCTATGATCAGGCTAAATGATATATAATATTTCTCGATCACCAGGTCCTGTACAATGCCTGCCGTTACAATATCTTTTTCATTACCTGCATAATGTACGGTTTTTAACGCCTCCAGTACTTTTTCCTTTGTCATTATTAAAGCTTATGTTAAATTCAAATATAAATGTCAAAGTTAAACACCTATAAGCCCAAATTGTTGTCTTTATTCAAGTTCATGTACTTAATTTTGGCGCAGTGAAGAAGATCGTATCGTTTTTTATAATTACATTATACTGTGGGCTACATGCAAATGCCCAGTTTGAAAAGGCCCGTGATTCTGTGGTTCAGCTGTTTGGGGTTATTATGACGGCAGACAGCCTTGAGGCCATACCTGCTGTGAGCGTTACTGTACGAGGAACCAAACGCGGAACTATCACCAATAATGATGGTATATTTTCTATTGCCGTATTAAAAGGGGATGTTATCGATTTTTCGCATGTCAGCTTTTTGCCGGGCCATGTGCGTGTGCCCGATACGCTAAAGGGTACGCAATACAGCATTGTAAAAACGCTGGTGCGAGATACTGCTTATCTTCCGGTAGCAATAATAAGGCCGCGGCCCACACCCGAACAGTTTGCCAGGGACTTTGTAAATGTTGCTGTGGCCGAAGATGAGCTGGAAATTTTACGAAAAGCCAATACTCCGGAAGCCCGTAGGGCATACCTGGCCAAACTCCCGCAGGATGGCCGTGAAATGACCAAACGCCAGCTGAACAATGTATTTCAGAAAGCCAGGTACCAGGGGCAGGTGCCACCTATGAACATTTTTAGCCCGGCCGCCTGGGCCGAATTTATCAATGCCTGGAAACGTGGTGATTTTAAGCGAAAGTAATAGTTTAGCTGACAGTTGAAAGCTGACAGGGTCAGGGATTTCCTGAAACGCTTTTAGGCGCTATGCGAACAATAAAACTAATAGGGATGGCTTCAATGAGAATTTTATGGGCATCACTCCTCCTGTTGATTGGATTGTTTTCTGATGCGCAGGTGAAAATTTCAGGGACCGCTAAAAACTATAATGATACTGTTTTTTTTATCAGTGAGCCTGGTGGGTTTTATAATTATACAAGAGCCTGGCGTGATAACAGTGTAAAAATAAAAATTGAAAAAAACGGACGGTTTGAAGCAATAATTCCGGAAACATCTATAAATACATGGTACATAAAAACAGGCAAAGGAAATCAGTTCTTTGATTTAATAAGTGGTAAAAACATAGAGTTAGTTGCCGACTTTTCACAGGCTAGCCCGCTTATGGCTGTAGGTAGCAACTCAGCCAACTTCAATTATTCCTCCTATGCAATTGACCGTATTCGGAAAAACGACACATACAAAAAGCTGAACAGTAAAATAGGAGGGGCAAACATAGACAGTGCTTTGTTTTACAGAAAAGAAATTGCGGTGCTCAAATTAAATGTGCTTAATAACTATAAAAAGTATCACCCAATATCTGATGCGTATTACAAATGGTTAAGGTCGGGTTATTTATATGAACCTTATGAAAGAACATTAGTAGAAAATATTTCAAATAAAAACTCCGTAGATGAAAATACCCTAAAAAAAATTATTGAAAAAGGCACAAATGATGAATATGCCGCGTTAAATACCAGCGGGTATAATGACCTGATAGACTTTTATATCAGAACTAAGTATATGCAAAAAAGTAACGGTGAGGGTACAATTGACGGGTATTTTGATTTTGCCGTAAACTCAAATCTGATAAAAGGCAATACAAGAGATGTTTCTTTGTCAAGATTGATGTATCTGATGAGAACAGCTCCTGATAGCCAGTACGTTCCTATATTTAAAAAGTACGATAGAATAGTTTCAAACAAAAAAATGAAGCAAGCTGTTATCTATGCACGGGATGATTATTCTAAGTCGGTTGTACCCCTGAAACCAGATTTTGCCCGTGCTAAATCTATTACAGAAATTTTTGCAAAGTATAAAGGAAGTGTCATTTATGTAGATTTTTGGGCAAGCTGGTGCGTACCATGTCGGGCAGAAATGCCTGATGCCGGAGCTTTAAAGGATAAATTAAAAGGCAAGAACGTTGTGTTTCTTTATATGGGCTACAATGACAAAGAAAAAGCATGGGCGAAAGCCCGCAATCAATTAAACATTGAAGGAGAGCATTATCTTTTAGATGAAAAAACAGTAAAAGAAGCAGACGAGGTTTTCGGCATCAATGGCATACCCCATTATGCAATAATTGACAGAGACGGTAATATTGTTAATAAACGGGCAGACAGACCCAATGATGTATATCAGGAACTATTGACCCAAATTGAAAAATGATCCAAGCTGCCGCACATTAAACAATAAACTATATACGATGTACGCCTATTGGCTGTGAACCATGACCCATCAATTATCTTCCAACTTCTTACTCGCCAGTTCCTGCTCCCTCATCTAAAGCCCCTTCAGCACTTTTTTTATAAGGTCTTCCAACTGCAATGCTGGTTCTGCCTGTAATAATTTGATTAAGTTTTGCTCTGCCTGCTGACGATTGATCCCAAGCGCCAGCAACGCCTCGAGCGCATCCTGTTTAACACTTGATGTAACCGTTACTGTACCTGCAGGTAATACTGCATCAGTATGATCCCGGCCTATTTTGTCTTTTAGCTCCAGCACGGCCCGTTCAGCCGTTTTTTTGCCAATGCCTTTGATCCGTTCCAGCGAACGGCTGTCACCATGTAAGATAGCGGTACTTACTTCTTCTGGCTTCATATAAGATAATATAAGCCTCGCTGTATTGGCTCCAATCCCTGATACGCTTATCAGTAAAAGAAAGATATCTTTTTCCTCAATGTTGCTGAACCCATACAGGAGGTGGGCGTCTTCCCTTATTATAAGATGGGTAAATAACAATCCTTTTTCCAGGTTTTGAATCTGGGAGTAAGTATTCAGGCTGATGTTCACTTCGTAACCTATGCCTCCGGTATCAACAATTACGCTGGATGGGGTAATGCCGGCGAAACTTCCCTTCAAATAAGCTATCATGGGAACGAATGTAAAATGTAAAATTGAAATCCGTTACCTTTGGCAACAAAATTTTTTATACAATCCATGACTAATAAAATTGTAGCTGCAATAACTGCGGTTGGAGGTTATGTTCCGGAGGACAGGCTAACGAATTTTGATCTTGAAAAAATGGTAGACACCAATGACGAGTGGATACGTACCCGTACCGGTATTGAAGAGCGCAGGATATTGAAAGGAACGGGAAGGGGCGTGAGCGAAATGATTGTTCCTGCTGTCAGGGAACTGCTGGATAAACGGGGCATTGATGCCAGGGAAATCGACTGTATTATTGTAGCTACAGTTACTCCCGATATGGTATTTCCTGCCACTGCTAATATTGTATCTGATAAAATTGGCGCCGTAAATGCCTTCGGCTATGACATTGCTGCTGCCTGTTCCGGCTTCCTGTACGCGCTTACGCAGGGTGCTGCATTTATAGAAAGCGGACGTTATAAAAAAGTAATTGTGGTAGGTGCAGATAAGATGAGCGCTATTGTAGATTACACGGACCGGGCAACCTGTATCATATTTGGAGATGGCGCAGGCGCTGTATTGTTAGAGCCTAATGCAGAAGGGTTAGGTATTAAAGACAGCCTGCTTAAAAGTGATGGCAGCGGCGGTGCTTTTTTAAGAATGAAGGCCGGCGGCTCTGCCTATCCGGCAAGCGCTGAAACCGTAGCCAATAAAGAGCATAATATTTACCAGGAAGGACAGACCGTATTTAAATTTGCCGTGAAAGGCATGGCTGATATAAGTGCTGAGTTGCTGGAAAGAAACCATCTTACAGGTGACGATATTGCGTGGCTCGTACCCCACCAGGCTAACCTGCGCATTATAGATGCAACAGCTAACCGAATTGGTTTGCCAAAAGAAAAAGTAATGGTCAATATTCAGAAATATGGCAATACCACGGCTGCTACCATCCCCTTGTGCTTATGGGATTGGGAAAAACAGCTTAAAAAAGGAGATAAGCTGGTGCTGGCCGCTTTTGGAGGCGGCTTTACCTGGGGCGCCACGCTGCTGGAATGGGCTTATTGAGATGGATGATCTTCATGGTTAATGGCAGCTGCCAAAAGCTGGAAACTTGACTATAATTATGTCCTTACATTCCACTCATTATTGACTACTCACTTTTCACTATTTAAACCATTGGCTACATCTATAAATATACGACGGGCCGAGGCCGCTGATTGCCCCAGGATTTTGGAACTGGTGCAGGAGCTTGCCGATTATGAGCATGCGCCCGAAGCGGTTACGGTAACTTTAGCGCATTTTACTGAGAGCGGTTTCGGTGCGAACCCGGTTTGGTGGGGTTTTGTTGCTGAGCGTTCCCCTTCTTCTTTAGAGCAGGGACAGGGGAGTGGTATCGTTGCCTTTGCGCTTTATTACATCCGTTTCTCTACCTGGAAAGGGCAGGCCATGTACCTGGAAGATATTTTAGTCACAGAGCAGATGCGTGGCAGGGGTATAGGGCATTTGGTGTTTGACGCATTAATGAAGGAGGCCAGGGAAAAGGGCTTTAAACGAATTTGCTGGCAGGTGCTCGATTGGAATGAGCCGGCTATCAACTTCTATAAAAAATACAATGCCAACTTTGATGGTGAATGGATGAACTGCGCTGTTGAAATATAAAAACTATAATAGCAAACCCCTGCTGAAGCAGGGGTTCTTTATTTATAAGCAGCGTAAAAGTTAAAATGAGTAAACAGCAGCTATCAGGAAGGTTCCGGTGCTTTTTGTGCTGGAACCGTCATTTTTGGTGAATATGGGATCTTTGGCGCTGTCTATCCTGAATTCAGGGATAATTGCAAGACCGCTTGCAGGTTTTATGTTAAACGACAGGGTGCTTTGAATAAGGGATGTTGGCGTTGCGAAAATTACTCCGTCTTTTTTGTCATCGAAGTACTCACCGCGAAGCGTGATGCCAAATTTTTCGGAAGGATCTACGTTTAAATAGAGTGCAGCCCCCCACCATTTACCTGATGGTCCCCCGGCAAAATCAATCATTTTTACAGTACCATCATATCCCAGAGAAAACTTATCGCTCACCGTAGCAGTAGCAGTAAGGCCGATCTGGTTATTATTGTTGCCATCCTGGTCTTTACCCCCAACATAGTTCAGGAACGCATTTATATGGTCAGAAGTTTTGCTGAACTGGGCAATAATATTCTTTTTAGCAAAAGAAGCACCCAGGTAATCGGTGGGATTGGTGATACCAGCCATCAGGCCAAAGCCATCGCCTACATTATAATCTATTTTTAAACCGGTATGAGAAAACGGGCCATAAGAAAACATATAGCTCATGCTGTAATTCCGGTTTAGTTGGGGATCCAGCACCTCGTATCCCAGGTGGGTACCCCATTTACCGGCAGATATGCGGATATTGTCGGTAGGTTTGTAAACCACATAAGCCTGCTTGATGGCTTGTAAAAGAGCAGAACCTTTTCCGGTAGCAGTATCTGGCTCTTCCGCATAAGAAAACTCTCTGGCCCTTGTACCAAATCCCAGGTCAACCACCACTTCAGCTTTTCCTTTGCTGTAGCTGGCTTTCAGTGAGGCCATCCCAAGTTCAATAGAATTTTGAGAGTTGGTAAAGCTTGTGAAATTATTAAAACTTCCTGCTGACTTTGCATTTTGGAAATTATAACGGTAGTAAGCATCTACCGATCCGTTAATTTGTAGTTCGCCTTTCGGTTCTTCCGGTTCAGCTTCCGTTTGTGCAAAAATTGCACTGGTGATGAAAAGAGCTTTGGTTGTTAAAAGTAGTTTTCCTTTCATTTACTTTAGTTTAAGATTAAGAAAAATGTTTAGGTAATTCATATAGCAGTCTATTTGAAATATTATAATTAATTATATATTTTATTTTTGTAGTATTTTTGTATTTAAATGTAATTATTATTAATTATAATTTGTGTAAATTTAATAATAATTATTTAATTGTATAGAATAATTGTTATTTAACATATATATTATTTATTATAATATATATGTATTTGTATAAATATTTTATGTTTTGATATTCATAAAGGATATATTATAGGGGTATGTTAAAAATGCTATATTTGCGCCCTAAATTTTTTACAATGGCAAATACTGCAGATATCAGCCGTGGCATGATCTTAAAACTGGATGGAAGCCTTTACTCTGTGATAGAGTTTGGAGAAAACAAAACAGCGCGTGCCGCTGCAAAAGTTTGGGCGAAACTTAAAGGAGTAGATAATAACAGAACAATTGAAAAAACCTGGAATTCGGGGGACACTATTCATCCTGTAAGAGTTGAAAAAAGGGCGTTCCAGTATCTTTACCAGGATGAGACCGGCTTTAATTTCATGGACAATGATACATTTGAACAGATAAGCGTAGCTGAGAACCTGATTGACGCTCCACAGTTTTTAAAAGAAGGCCAGGAGGTTGCTATTGCTATTAATACAGAAACCGAGCAGCCTGTAAGCGTTGAGCTTCCCGACAAAATTGTAATGCTGGTTACTTATACAGAACCGGGATTAAAGGGCGATACCGCTACCCGTACCTTAAAACCTGCAACTGTAGAGACCGGTGCTACAGTTAGCGTTCCTTTGTTTGTGAACGAGGGCGAGCTGATAAGAGTAAATACTAAAACCGGCGAATACGTAGAACGTGTAAAAGAATAATTACAGGCAGAATTTTATAAAAGTGGCTCTACAATCAATAAGGATTTTGAGCCATTTTTAGTAAGGGACATTTATCATATTAAAAATTAGCATTAAATCTTCTGTTAATGTTATTGATTTACTTATCTTAGTTATTCTTTTCTTAAGCAGGTAGCAAAATAATATTTTAAACCAAGCTGTCAAATTGAAAAATATGGACTTCAGGCAAATTCAGGAACTGATCAAAATGATCAATAAATCAAATATCGGGGAGTTGACTATTGAGCAAAAGGATTTTAAACTGTCTATTAAACAGAAAGAAGAAGCGGTAACCCAATTGGTATCGGCCTCCCCTTATCCTGTACAACCCATGGCAGTACCTCCTGCACAAATTACGGCTCCTCAAACCCAGGCAGCTGCAGCATCAGCTACTTCGGAAAAAGCGAAAGCACCCGAAGCCGCCAGCAACAATACCATTATAAAAAGCCCCATGATTGGTACATTCTACCGCAGACCTTCTCCTGATAAGCCTAATTTTGTTGAAGAAGGTGATATTATAACAACGGGAAAAGTGCTTTGTGTGATTGAGGCAATGAAATTGTTTAACGAAATTGAGAGTGAGATCAGCGGCCGTGTGGTAAAAATACTGGTGGACGATGCATCTCCGGTGGAATTTGATCAGCCTTTGTTTGAGGTAGAAACAGCTTGACGGGCTGTGTGAACCGGCCAGCTTTTCGTCATTAGATAAAACTGCCCGCACAGGAGTCTTAAAATGCTGTATTGGCTTATGTCGTATTATTTTGAGAGATATTCTTCTGCATCGGAATTGCTTATCAAGCAGGAAGAGATCAGTGAAATTTTTAATAAGATATTATCTGCTCCTAAAAATAAAAATCCACTTAGTTATATTTTGAGTTTTTTTATATTTAGAAAAACAGTGTAAGTGTGCTTTATTAGCTTATTGGGCACATCAGCATATTATCACATTTAAGATATGTTTAAAAAAATATTAATAGCCAACAGGGGAGAGATCGCATTACGTGTAATCAGAACCTGCAGGGAAATGGGGATCAAAACGGTTGCGGTTTATTCTACAGCAGATAGCGAAAGCCTGCACGTAAAGTTTGCTGATGAAGCGGTATGCATCGGGCGGCCTGCCAGTGCAGAGTCTTATCTTAATATTCCCAATATCATGGCAGCCATTGAGATCACCAATGCCGATGCGGTGCACCCGGGCTATGGGTTTCTTGCAGAAAATGCAAAATTTGCCGACATCTGCAACAAAAGCAATATTAAGTTTATCGGGCCTACTGCCGATATGATTAATAAGATGGGCGACAAGATCACTGCCAAGGAAACGATGATAAAAGCGGGAGTTCCTGTGGTTCCTGGCGGAGAGGGATTGCTGGAAAGTGTTGAACAGGCGAAAAACCTGGCAAAAGGAATTGGTTATCCTGTTATTTTAAAAGCCACAGCTGGCGGTGGTGGTAAAGGCATGCGCATTGTATGGGAAGAAAGTGAATTGGAAAAAGCCTACGATACAGCTAAAATGGAAGCAGCGGCATCGTTCAAAAACGATGGTATTTATATGGAGAAATTTGTGGAAGAGCCACGCCATATAGAAATACAGGTCGCGGGCGACCAGTTTGGAAATGTTTGCCACATGAGTGAGCGCGACTGCTCTATTCAGCGCCGCCATCAGAAACTGGTGGAGGAATCTCCATCTCCTTTCATGACACCGGAGCTGCGCGCCGCTATGGGTGAAGCTGCAAAAAAGGCCGCTGAAGCTATACGATACGAAAGTGTGGGTACAATTGAGTTTCTTGTAGATAAACATCGCAATTTTTACTTTATGGAAATGAATACCCGTATACAGGTAGAGCATTGCGTTACAGAAGAGGTGATCAATTTCGACCTGATAAAAGAGCAGATCAAAATTGCCGCAGGTGAAAAAATTTCAGGACAGGATTATATCCCCGATATGCATAGTATTGAGTGCCGTATCAATGCCGAAGACCCGTTCAATGATTTTCGCCCCTCACCGGGGAAAATCACCAACCTGCATGTGCCGGGCGGACATGGTGTGAGGGTTGACAGCCATGTGTATGCCGGTTACACTATTTCTCCTTATTACGATTCTATGATCGGTAAGCTGATCACCGTGGCCCGCACGCGCGAAGAAGCTATAGATACCATGTACCGTGCCCTGAGCGAATACGTGATAGAGGGTGTTAAAACCACTATCCCCTTTCACCTGCAGTTAATGCGGGATGAAAATTTTATCAAGGGGAATTTTAATACCAAGTTTTTAGAAACCTTCGAGCTGAAAAAATAAACATCTTTATTTTATAAGATAATGCAAAACGGGCACAGATCGGCGCCCGTTTTGCATTATCAATCAGTTGCTATTTTTGGGTCACCTTGATTTCGGTGTCTATATTGGAGGCCATTGGTATTTTCTGGCCCCGTACCTCAATATTTCCTTTCAATGTTTGTTTTGTGGTAGTAATCAGCGGCATCCCTGTTGCTAAATCAACTTCTGTATGGCCGGATACCTCTCCTGTCAGGTCAAGATCCATTTCAATGCCATTCACCGTCATTTTAGAAGTGCTGTCGGTTTTTAAAGTACTTGCAGTATGGATGAGTGCTTTTGCACCTTCTACTTTGGTAAGGGTATAGGTGCTTGTTGCCGAGATAGTATAGGGCGTTTTCAGGGTAATGGTTGATGTCCAGGAATCGCCCTCTTTTACAGGCTGATCAGGATAAAAGCCAAAAGCCTGCCCCATCAGGTTTTTCATGGCATCTTCACCTAAGATACCCTTCATGGTTTGCTTCTGCATTTCATCTTCTCCCAATTTCTGCATGATTTCTTCAGTGCCATCTATTGTAAGTACTTTTCCATCAGGCGCTAAAACCACTCCTACTGTTTGTCCTTTTAACGCTCTGAAAGCTTGGCTGGCAGCGTTGGAAGAGTCCGGATCATCGCTGTCCATATGTACTTTTTGGCTCATTACATCCATACTCATCTTCAGCCTGTTGTAAGTCATGCTCAGCTTTTTGTTAGGCCCTGCTGCGGCAATGCTATAAGACATATTGATGTCGTAATCCATATTCAATTCCATATCCTGCCCCATTACATTCTGAAAGGTCTTCGTTTTCATGCTGGTTACAGCCTCATACTTACTTCCATTTGCAGGATTGAATTTCAGGGTATAAGTTTTCTGGCCGTAGGCCGTGCCGCTTAAAAAAAGTAATGTAATCGCTATGGATGTAAAAATAAGTTTCATCTGTTTATTGTTTTTTGGACAGCATGACGCGAATCACTGCCGGTATTCCTAAAGAGCAGTTCGTCAAACAATCCATAGGGTTATTTAAGGGTACTGATCAGCTTGTTGTTTAATGTTACATAATCCTGGTTTTTAGCGGCAACTGCCAGCTCTTTTGATTTCAGCGCGGCTTCTTTTGCTTCAGCTTTCCTGCCCAGTTTGGCAAGGGCGCGGGCATGCTGATATCTTATCCAGAATGCATTGGGCTGGGATTCGATCGCTTTCGCCAACCATTCTTCTGCTTTTTTCAGGTCCTTTCCGCTTTCGAGGTAGTAAAAGGCTGCCTGGAAATAAGCCGGCTTATCAGATTTCATCGAGGCTTCAATATCAGCCATGATCGTTGCATCTATACTGGTTCTTACAGGCAGACTTACCGATGATTTGTCCCAGCTGATTACCAGCTCGCAGCTTTCAGGCTGAATATTGTCGAACTGGATCGTAAAATTTTCTACTTTGGTGGCGAGCGGCTTTACTTTAGCTGTAACTCTTACCACATCCTGGTCCTGTTTATAGGCTGCAGGGCTTGTTACGTCTGTTTGTTTTGTGATAATCAATGTCCATGAAGCAGCGCCCGGAATGCTTAACAGTCCATATTTGCCGGCAGGTATTTCTTTTCCGCCAATAGTTACATCATTTCCAAAATCAATCGTGGTAGCGCCATTGGCACCGGTGCGCCAAACCGTATTATAAGGAACAAGATCTCCGAATACTTTACGGCCTTTTACTGCAGGGCGGCTATACGAAAGCTCAATGCTGGATAATCCGAACTCTTGCTTTACTGTTTGGGCAGGGCTGGGAGCCGGCATTTTTATCTGGGCATTTCCATAAGATAGCACACTTAGCCATACGATTGATACTAGTAATTTTTTCATGTGTATATTGTTTATATGTATTGCCCGTAAAAATAGCGAATAAAAGAGTGATATGTGTACAGATGTACCGTGTACACCCATGGTACCTGTAACATAGTATATCTTACATATACCCCGTGCCGATAAAGAATTATTTGAATGAAGGGTGAAACTGCTCCAGGGTTTTTCGTAAAAACTCCTTATTGAGGTGAGTGTAGATCTCTGTAGTAGTGATGCTTTCGTGCCCCAGCATTTCCTGTACGGCACGCAGGTTGGCTCCCCCTTCTATTAAATGCGTTGCGAACGAATGCCGGAACGTATGTGGGGAAACGGTTTTATGAATACCTGCTTTCTGAACAAGGTCTTTAATGATCAGGAAGATCATAACACGGGTAAGTTGCTGTCCGCGCCTGTTCAAAAATAAAACATCTTCATTGCCGGGTTTTACAGCGATATGATTGCGGATGTTTTTCCTGTAAATATTGATGTGTTTTATTGCTGAGCTACCAACAGGCACCAGTCTTTCTTTATCACCCTTGCCTGTAACTCTTATATAGCCAACATCCAGATATAACCGGGAAATGCGGAGATTTACTATCTCGCTTACGCGAATCCCGCAGCTGTAAAGTGTTTCCAATATGGCTCTATTACGGGTTCCTTCGGGGGTGCTGAGATCAATGCAGCCAATAATATTTTCTATTTCTTCGAAGCTTAAAACATCTGGCAGCGCACGCTTGGTTTTAGGCGCTTCCAGCAGGAGCGTAGGATCTTCTGGAGCTATATCTTCCAGCGCGCAATATTTATAAAAAGCACGGATACCGGATATAATACGCGATTGTGAGGTTGCTGTTAGCCCCAGCTCACCGATCCAATTGATAAAAAACTGCAAATCCTGCAGCGTAACAGCTGCAGGATTCTTTTGTATATTTTTTATTTCAAGAAATTGGGTAAGCTTATCTAAATCGCGCAGATATGCCCCGGTTGAATTTTCAGAAAGAGATTTCTCTAACTGAAGATATGCTTTAAACCCTTTTTTGTATGCTTCCCACATGGGTTATTTGAAAGTGAGCGGTTTGTTATGCACTATTTCTTTACCTTTCACATTCAGCTTGGCATAAATATCGCTTTTAGTAATATTTACAGAGTCTATAAGACTGTGAATATTGTCATAATCTATTTCAGTAACTCCTGTATCGGTAAGCAACTGTTGGGCTATTTGACCGGTAGCCATATCTTCTACATAAATAAAAGTGTTGTCATAATAAGCTACCAGTCCATCTTCCAGTTTGAATTTAGGATCGAAATTGTTAATGGCGCTGGTAAATTTGCTGGTAGCGCCACCCTGATCAAAAGGCAATTTAAGCAAGTAACCCCGGCCTGTGGCACAATCATTGAATTTTACCCAGGCGTATTTACCCTCTATAATATCTGTAGTAAGGAACTGTTTGGAAGGGATAACCGGTTTTTCTACAAACTCATTAAAAATAATGTCTTTGATTACGCCCATTCCGCCCTTTTCCCAATGTATGGAATCTATCCGGCAGTCTTTAAAGCTTATTCTTACAAAAGGTTTCCCCGGAGCTTCAGAGCGAACAACAACAGGCTCTGTTAAGCAGGTAGTGTCGCTGCAAAATGGCTGGGATGCGGTTCCTTTGCCGCCGTCTGTACAGCTGGCGAAGGCAAGAATGGCACTAACAAACGTAATACTTAATAATTTCATGTGTTGAATTTTTTGTTCTGCAATAATATGTATCAGGTTACTGAAGCAACAAACCTACATAAAAAAATTGTTTGGCAAGGTGATTTATATCAGCTAATTAGCTTTACAGGAACACATCTTCCAGCAAAAAATATTCAGGAGGCCCGGCTTTCCGGAAAGTAACGGAAACAATATCATATTGTATCCATTGGTGCCCGGGGTTAAGGAAGAGGTATGCATCAGCTGCATTCTGAAGAAATCGGAATTTCTTTTTTGTTACACTTTCCTCGGGGTGGCCATAAAAAGAAGAACGGCGCGTTTTTACTTCGATAAAGTGTAATTTTTTACCTTTAACGGCGATAATGTCTATTTCATAATGGGCATGGCGCCAGTTACGGCAAATAATAGTATAGCCTTTGGCTTCAAGAAACTTTGCCGCCAGCTGCTCGCCATTTTTACCTAGCTCATTATGACCGGCCATTACTTATCTTTACCTGAATTTACTATAAAAATTGATATGCAACAGTTAGCTCCTTTAAGCGGAAGTATAAAACATTATGATTGGGGTGGTACCTCTTATATCCCCGCCCTGTTACAAATAGAAAATCCCAATATGCAGCCCTATGCCGAGTATTGGCTGGGGGTACATCCGCAGGCCGGTTGTACACTTATACTGGCCAACGGCGAAGAAGTATTGCTAAGAGATTATATAGCGGCCAATAGCGTAAAGGCCCTCGGAGAACAGGTGCTGAAGCGCTTTGGCAATCTGCCTTACCTGCTGAAGGTTTTGGATGTGAAGGATATGCTATCCATACAGGTACATCCTTCTAAAAAGCAGGCCGCGATCGATTTTGAGCAGGAGAACAAAGCAGGTGTTCCGCTTGATGCACCCAACAGGAATTATAAGGATGCCAATCATAAGCCGGAACTGATGGTAGCCCTGAGCGAATTTTACCTGCTGCACGGGTTCAAGCCTGAGGACGAATTATTATCAGTATTCAATAAGGTAAAGGAGCTTAGATCTTTTAAAACCGTTTTTAAAAAGAAAGGCTACGCAGGATTATATAAACTGGCGATGGAAATGCCGCAGGAACAGGTAAATGAATTATTGCAACCATTGCTGAGCCGCATCATCCCGCTATACCAGCAGGGCATGCTGCAAAAGGATGATGAAAACTTTTGGGCAGCAAGGGCCGCTCTTACGTTTGACAGGCCGGGCGTAATTGACCGGGGTATATTTTCTGTTTATTTTTTCAACCTGGTGCGGCTTACAGCCGGGCAGGCTATTTTTCAGGATGCCGGTGTGCCACATGCTTACCTTGAAGGGCAGAACGTAGAAATTATGGCCAGCAGCGATAATGTTTTGCGCGGGGGCCTTACCTCCAAACATATAGATACTATTGAGCTTTTAAAGCATACTAAATGCGAAGCTACCCATCCCAAAATCATAAAGCAGGTAAAAAGTAAATCAAGCCAGTTATATAAAGCTCCGGTAAAGGATTTTACGCTAACCTCCTACCAGCTTAAAAAAGGAGAAAATATTGAGCTGGATATCAATACTGCTGAAATATTTTTATTGATGGAAGGAAAAGTTTCGTTACAGGCAAAAAAAATCAAAGTGGTTTTGGCGCGGCCCGATATTACTGCGGCTGCTTTTGCCGGGGCAAAAGTTACAGTTAAAGCACTGGAGGATGCCTGGCTGTTTAAGGCGGCTGCCAGATAAAATTACTTGGATGTTATGCTCTTGCTGTGATAACGCTCGGGGGTCTGATAATGCGATTTTAAATAGTTATCTTTAAATTCGAATATATCGTCGTATTTATACCAATTATCTCTTATAACAAGCTTTTCGTAAACCAATGTCTCAAACAAAGTACCGTCATCGTCCTGGTAAAAGCTCGTGTTTGCGGGCTTTCCCATGATTTTTATAACTGCTTCCTTGCTCATTCCGGGTCTTATGTTGTCCGATCCGGATGAAGCTAATTTTAAAGAGGAGCAGGAAGTGATAATAAATAAATTAAGAATAAGGAATAAATTAAATAGCCGATACATAAAACTGATTTTTAGTGTTGATATTAATTTTTATTGTCTTCCCCGTACAGATGCTTCTCTCGGCCCTGTTCCAATGAAACCAGTTGCCCGTTTTTGAAGTGAAGTACATTATTAACCTCGAACCAGTTATTTTTCCAGATAGCTTCTTTATAGTAGTAGGCCTCATATAATGAGCTGTCTGTACCATAATAAAAAGTTTGCTTGTAAGGTTTACCCACTATAGAAGTTATTGTATCCTGGCGCATGCCGGGCTTTATGGTATCAATAGTAAATTTACTGGTACGTTGTATGGCACATCCTGCCAGGATACAGCCAATGCCAACAACCAGGAACTGTTTTACTGTTTTCATAAAGAAGGGATTTAAATATCAGACGAGCATTTAATTCTTTAAGTTGTAAGCAACGAATCTGATTTTCAGCATGTACCTTAGCATTTTCTAAATTCGTATGACAAAAAAAGAACGCTATCAGTTCGTAATAGATTATTTCTCGGTGCACATGCCTGATCCTGAAACGGAGCTGGTATATGACAATCCTTACCAGCTATTGGTAGCTGTAATACTATCCGCGCAATGTACCGATAAGCGGGTAAATATGACCACTCCTTTTATATTTGAAAAATATCCTGATGTAGTCAGCCTCAGCAAAGCTTCTGCTGAAGATATTTTTCCCTTAATTAAAAGCATTTCCTACCCTAACAATAAAAGTAAGCACCTGGCCGGAATGGCAAAAAAACTGGTTGAGGATTTTAACGGCAAAATCCCGATGACGGTAAACGAGCTGGTTACCTTACCCGGTGTGGGGCGCAAAACGGCTAATGTAATCACTTCTGTTATAGAAGGGCAGCCTAACATGGCCGTAGATACACATGTAAACAGGGTAAGTAAAAGGATTGGCCTGGTGCCGCAATCTGCAACAACTCCTTTAGCCGTAGAAAAAGAGCTGACTAAAAATATCCCTGTCACTTTAATTTATAAAGCCCATCACTGGTTGATTTTGCATGGCCGCTATATTTGCACGGCACGTAATCCCAAATGCCGGGAATGCGGTTTGCAGCAGGTCTGCCTATGGTTTCAGAAAAATAGAATAGGTTATAAATAAAACGGGAACGCCCATACAAAATGCCAGGAAAATCTTTCATTTTCAGTGAGAAGATTTACTAGCGAAGAGATTATTTACCGGTTTCCCTTTCGCCAGAAACGATAACGAATCGTGGAAAAAATATTTTCAAAAACTGAAGGCACAAGATATCGTCAAATGGCTTGCTTTTTGCCTTTACAAAAGCATGAACAGCCATCCGTTTTTTACGATTGATGATAAAAAAACTCCTGTAATAGCTTTTGCGCTTCATGACGGGCATTTTATTGACGGCAACCTTCGACGCTATCTGCTGCTGGATGAACAGGGCCGTGCCCGTGAAGAAGACCCCTATACCGGCTATATGATTGCAGACCTTCCTGTTAGTAAAGTGGTGGTGCATACTTCTCGCTTTCAGCTTGACCTGAACAGGACAAAAGATAAAGCCGTTTATCTGAAACCGGAAGATGCCTGGGGACTAAATGTATGGAATGACTTGCCATTGCGTGTCATCCGGAAACTCCATAAAGATTATGATTGGTTTTACAAATCTGTTGCTGCATTAATTGAAGCGGCTATAAAAAAACATGGCTGCTTTTTTATTCTTGATGTGCACTCTTATAATCACCTTCGGGAGCATCCTTTTACAGAAGCGGATGTGGAGAGGCACCCCGAAATAAATATGGGCACCGCATACAATAGTAAAAGCCGGAAAGAGCTATGCGACCGTTTCACCGGTTTTTTTGCTGAATCGCGTGTCCTGGGCCATAAAATAGATGCCCGGCAGAATGTTATTTTTAAGGGAGGTGCCTTTGCCCGATGGGTCATTGCAAACTATGGAAGTTATGGTGCTGTATGCTCCATTGAGTTTAAAAAAACATTCATGAATGAATGGACCGGCATTGCTGATATACCATATATTAACAGGCTGAAGCAGCTGCTTGAATTATCGGTAAGCTTTTTGTATAAAGAAATAAACAACAAAAATACAGAGATATAATAATGACGCAAGCCGGCCTGAAAATATTGAACAGGTTAGAGGATAAGCTGAAAAAAGCAGAGCCTGTGCATATGAGTTTGCCGGGTAATGGTATTTTAAAAATAGAAAAACCGGTTCCTTTTTTACTGATCTATAGACTGAATGGAAATAAGGATCATTTTCCTAACCGTTTGTGTAAAACAGAATCGGCTTATCTTATTGCTGAAGACAGTGCCGACGGCTTACTACAGCAGATTATCCGGCTGGTGGCCCGTATATTTTTTGATAAATTCAAAGGTTTTCTTTTAGTAGAGGCCTGGCAGATGCTGCCGGTATATCAGGCACCATTTACTATACATATCAGCCAGAAAAGTGCTGTTGCTACTGCGCGCAAATTAGATGAAGAGCTTAACAAAATGCTTATACCCTTATGGAGCAAAACATCTGTATTAAAAAAACAGGAAGCGCCTGTAGCGCCACCGGGAGCAAAGGCTTTACTGAACAAGGAGCAGCTGGAGAAAGAAGGTGTTACCCTGGTAGGTATATCCATTGCGCCAGTTTATATAAATGAGGCTACCGGTAAAGTATACCCTTTGTTCCTGCGCGAATTAAGGGCGGGCTATAGCAGGGCTTTGCGTAAAAGCTTTTTTGAATTTATCAGGTTACAAACAACTTTTAGTGCCTCACACTTTCAAATGCTGGGTGCTACGATCATTGACAACAAAGCAAAAGAAATAGACAGGGAGCTTGCCGCTTATAGCAAGTTGTTCGACTTTTTAATGCTGGTAACGCCTGTTAATGTAAAAGAAGCATGGGAAGACTTTAAACAGGCAGACTATTCAAAAGATCCGGTATTCCATTACAGGCCTATGCCGGTAGATCCCGAGATCATTAAACGCAAGATATATAACCTGCCTGTTGAAGATATTACCGATCCTACCATTGCATTCCTGTTCCGGGATAAACGGAAAGAGATCGATCGAATGTTAAATATGATGCAGGAGCGGGGAAAGCATGATTTTATGCTAAGCAGTCTGCAATTGTTTGGCCCGGTAAGCGAACAGTTGTTGGACATAGCCAGGGCGCTGCTGGTGGCTATAAATGTGTTCAGCGAACCGGTGAGGGAACCAGAGCGACTGAATGCCGCTGCGTTCGCAATGCTTGCCCGAAAGGAGTTGAAATGGCTGCGTACCCAGGACAAAAACATTTCAACCAATATTCGTATTGCCGATGATGTGGAAGGAGTACTGGTATCAAAAGGGGTACTATATATTAATTCGGGCTTCGGGGTATCAAAAAAAAGGGCGCAGTCCTTGTTGCAGCACGAAGTAGGAACACATGTGGTAACTTATTATAACGGAAAAGCACAGCCGCTTGAACTGTTTTCCATTGGCGTTCCGGGATACGAAGAGTTACAGGAAGGACTGGCCGTGTTAGCCGAATATCTTACCGGTGGGCTTACGGGCAGCCGTATAAGAACACTTGCTGCCCGGGTGCTTGCTACGCATGAAATGGTTAGCGGCAAATCTTTTGTAGAAACCTTCAACCTGCTTACAGATAAATATGCTTTTGCACCTCATTCCGCGTTTAATATTTGCATGAGGGTGTACAGGGGAGGAGGGCTTACAAAAGACGCGGTATACCTGAAGGGGTTTCTAAACATTATCAGCTATATTAAAAAGGGCAAAGACCTGAAACATTTACTGATCGGCAAAATACGGGAAGACTATTTACCTGTGGTACAGGAACTGGTACACAGGAATATTTTATTTAAAGCTCCTGTAACTCCCCGGTTTTTAACTGAACCTTTTAAAGAAAAGCTGGATGAGATTAAAAAAGATGGGAATATCTTTAAAATGATCCAACATTAAAACAACTATATGCGAATAGCTTTTGTTATTAACGATTATGATAGGGAAGCCCCCGGTTTTACCACTACCCGCCTGGCATTGCAGGCATTGCAGATGGGGCATGAAGTCTATTACATAGCTGTAGAAGACTTTAGCTATACTGCCTCCGGCCAAATGGGTGCCCATGCCAAAAAAGCACCGGAAAAAATGTTCAGAAGCCCTAAAATATTTATGGAGGCTGTTTTTAAAGCAGAGAAAAAACTTATAGAGTCGAAAGACCTGGACGTAATGATGCTGCGAAATGATCCTTCTATCGATCTTGAAGAAAGGCCCTGGGCGCAATATGCAGGAATTGTATTTGGCCAGCTGGCAAAAAAGAACGGCGTGCTGGTGTTGAACAACCCCGATACACTGGCAAAAGCTGCCAACAAGATGTATTTTCAATACTTTCCAGAAAGTGTACGCCCCGAAACTATTATAACAAGAAATATTGCAGAAATAAAAGACTTCTATGCGGCACATAAAAAGAACATTATCTTAAAGCCTTTGCAAGGTTCTGGCGGGAAGAATGTTTTTCTGGTAAACGAAAGGAATCAGAACTTTAACCAGATTGTTGATGCCATAGGCCGGGATGGTTATATTGTAGTGCAGGAGTACCTGCCTAAAGCCAGTAAGGGCGATATCCGTTTGTTCTTATTAAATGGGAAGCCGATTGAGATTGATGGAAAAATAGCTGCTATACATCGTTCGCAGGCAAGTGGCGACATACGCAGTAATCTGCACCAGGGAGGAACTGTTTCGCCGGCTAAAATAACTAAAAAGGTTCTTGATATTGTGGACGCCGTAAGCTATAAGCTGATTAAAGAAGGTATGTTTTTAGTTGGGCTTGATATTGTAGGGGATAAGTTGATGGAAGTAAATGTATTCAGCCCCGGCGGTATGGGGCACGCCTGCCGGTTAAGTAATATCAATTATTTTGAAGAAGTAATAAAAGCGATTGAACAGGAGCTGGAATAGTAGCATCAAACCACTTCTAATGCTGTCAGTTCAAATTTTGACAGGTCTTCCGGCTTTTTGGATTTGCAGGTAAGCAGGTGCGGATACGGCACCCGAACCCGCAGGAGTTCCATTATGTAATGACCATTGTTACTGGTAGTCACATCTACTTTATATATATCTCCTTCATGATGCAGTAAACGCGTATGGATCTCAAAATCTATATCGTAATTCTGCAGATATTCGCGCAGGTGGCATTCAATAGCCTGCTCGTAAAAAGAACGGCGCGATAGGCCACGAAATTTATTTTTATAGATTTTCCGCAAAAGTGTTCTTACCATAATGTGGCCTACATCTTCGACGGCTACATGGCCATAATAAATGCCGAAAGGCATCGCTACTACATTGGCGGCAAAGCGGTCGCCCCCTACGTGCGAGCATTCCCATACATTTACATCAGAATTGAATGACTCAAAAAATTTATATACGGGAAATCCAAATTTAGCGCAGCATTTATCTTTTTTCCCGTTGGTGCAAACCACGAAAAAAGGATCTGTTTGCCATGCTGTTCGCGGGTCTGCAATGTGGTCGGCTAATTGAATGGAAGGAAGATTTTCTGTAGCTGTTTCTATGGTAAAATAGCGGCAGGCAGTACAGTCAACAAAAGATATTTTACAGTTCTTAAAATTTGTTTTTTTGTTCCTGATGAGCAGCACCTTGCCTTTATATGATTGGGCAAGCAACTGAATTTCGCGCAGCCATTCTTTATTAAAATGAGCTTCTTTTACTTTTTCTGGAAAAGGATTGAAATGTTCCAGCAGAATAAACACTCCTGAATTAGCTGCTGTGCCACTCAATTGCTCCTTAAAATACCTCGAAGCCGTGCTGCAAAAAAATATTTCCTTGTTAATATTATGATCCAAATAATGCTGTTTTTATAGTTCTTCAATATAAACAACACTTTCTCTTATAAGTTGAATAGCCAGCTCTTTTGCTGTATCGGCTGGTGCAGGCAGATCTTTTAAAATAAATTTTTTGTTGGTGAAAATGAAATCCAATGCAGGTTTTGCAGTATCCGGAAACCGGATCGACTTACCAAAGAACTGTAACTCATAGCCGTCCTCCTTTTTAGCAAAGAGGTAAATAACTCCATCATTCAGTGCCAGCCGGGTGCCCGCAGAAATTTTATTTGCCTCGCGAATGCTTTCAAAATAATGATGTACCGGCTGCGGCTGCGCTGTCCTGTAACTTTTATTCAGTCTTTCAATTCCTTTATCAAAATCGAGCGCTGAAAGTTGTTGTTTAAGCGCTTCTGTCTTTTCTTTTATTATAGAAGAAAGGTCTTCTTTCCAGAAAGGAACCGCTTCCCTGAACGTTTTGAACTCTTCCAGCTGCGGAAAAATTTCATTAAAATATCTTGCCCATGTAAAAGATAAAATACCAATAGTGATATGCGATGAAATACCATCATCGGCTATAGCATCATGCACATAGCCGCGGGGCACATAAAGAAAGTCGCCGGGGTATAGCTGAATAGTTTGGATAGGTTCTTTTTCATACCCTTTGCTTACAAAAGCCTGGTTTTTGGTAGGCAGCTCTTTTTCAAATCCATATAAATGCCATGTTTTAGTACCTGAGATCTGCAGAACAAAAACGTCGTGAGTGTCCCAATGCGGGTTAAAGCCCTGCGATTTATCGGGCGTAATATATAAATTGGCCTGCACAGGCGAATTGAACTTTTGTGAGAGTTCGAGGCAGCAGTGGGAAAGGTTATTGAAATATCTCTGGCCCGCCTGTATCACAAAGGTTGCGCCGTTATTAAACAGGGCAAATGCTTTATCTGTATTAATAATACCATCTTTGCGGTGATGGCCGATAGGCGTACTTTTAAGAGTGTACTCCGCATGAGGTATTTCTTTCCCGTTTTTCACGATCCTTACCGAAGGATAAAAAATATCCTGCCGGTCCAGATAATCGGAAATTTCTTTTGAGGTTAGGATGTTTTTATAATAGGTTTCGTCATTTCTTTTGATATGCAGGATATCTTTTTCGTGATACTGGTCAAAAAAATCTTCAACAGAACAGGGCGCTACAATATTTTTAAAAAAATTATTCATGATCGGTTATTATGAGGGATGCAAAATGCAAAAAAAGCCGCAGAAAATAAATGTTTACTGCGGCTTTTTAAAGTTTTTGTTTAAATAGCAGGAAGATCAGGCCCCGGTTCCATCGCCATCGGCACCACCATCCCCGTCAGCGCCACCATCGCCATCGGCGCCTCCATCTCCGTCAGCACCACCATCACCATCGGCGCCATCTCCACCATCGGCACCACCATCTCCATCGCCGTCACCGTCTCCATCGTAGGCACCGGCAGTTCCTGAAAGATCGTCTAATCTTGTTACCTGTAGTTCATCCTGGGGAAAATTGATATTAGTTGTTTCCATAAAAAATTCTTTGAAGTTAAAAAAAGCTTTGTTTTCATTTCTAAAGTAAACAATCTTTTTGACTTACAAAAATCAAAAAAATACATGGAGATTTCTTGACAAATGATTAACAAATATTATTCAGTTTCGCAACAATCAATAATTTTAGCGAATGAAACATTCAGTTTCGCGCCTGCCCGATTTTTACCTGGCTATCCTTGATAGACTTAAAGAAAGGAGGTGCCTGCCTGTGACGGGATGTATAACCCTGGCTAAAATAAATTTATACGAATGAAATATTCTTTTTTTATCCTGTTCGCATTGTTTTGTGTGGTCGCTCATGCGCAGCCAATAAAATATACCAGCGGTGGCAGTCAGTGGAATGCTGATTCATTGGGAAATCATCGTTTTGTATTTCATCTTAGCCCTCAGGAGTTTGCAAAGAACAGCCATGTGTCTCATGTAATTATTCCCTGGCGCCGGCATGATGACGAGCCTGCCGGCAAACAGGTGATGGTTATTGCTGAAAAAGGCACACTGCCTGTTAAAAATGTTAAAGTATTACAGGCAGATAATGAATCAGGAAATATATTATTTGAGCCAGCTGCAGGGCCGGGTACCTACTATGCCTACTATATGCCCTACAAAAAAGAAGGTCGCCCGAACTATCCCACGAGTGTGTATTTGAAACCTGCAGCAACTGCAGATGCCGCCTGGATCAAACAAACCATGTTACGAAAGGCAGTTGGAGCAGCGGATATAAAAGCATACGAATCTATCGATGCTTTTAATAGTTTTTACCCGATGGAAATCATTGCAACAAAAGATGAGACCCAAAAGTTGATTAAAGCTTCGGGCCGTAATGATTATATAGTATTTCCGGAAGATCGTATGCATCCAATAAGAATGGCAGACTATCTGCCCGAAAGATGGGTGCGGCAGGGTATCAGGCATAGCTTTATTGATACAGCTGCAAAAGGAGCATATCTGGCATTTCAACTGGGTGTTTATGCTTTACAGGATATAAAGAATGCACGGGTGAAATTTTCGGACCTGAGAACTACAGGCGGAAATATAATTCGGGCAAAAGATATTCACTGTATCAATACAGGTGGTGTGGATTATAAAGGCTTTCCAATGATAAGAACCGTAAATGTTTCTTCAGGAACCATACAGCCTATGTGGTGTGCAGTAGATGTGCCTGTACACGCACCCGCAGGAGCCTATAAGGGCAGGGCAACGGTGCAGGTAGAAGGGGGAGCTCCGCAAACGATTGTGCTGACTATTGTTGTAAAAAATAAAACGGTTAGCGATGGCGGCATAAGCGAGCCTCAAAAGCAAACCCGGTTGAAATGGCTCAATTCTGCACTGGCTCAGGATAATACCGTAATAGCGCCTTACACACCGTTACAGGTTACTGATAACTCAGTAGCTATTTTAGGCAGAAAAGTGCTGATTAATAAAGATGGTTTCCCTGCGCAGATACAAAGTTTTTTTAAGCCAGAAATGACAGCAACAGATACAATCCCCAATAATCTGCTGATTGAACCGGTTCACTTCCATTTTATAGAAAGCAGCTCTAAAAAAGACGTTCAATGGAAAAGCAGCGGGGTAAGGTTTTTACGAAAAGATGCGGGTACGGCTCAATGGCAGGCTGTAAATACATCTGCGGCTATGGAGATGAAAGTAGATGCAACGCTGGAGTTTGATGGCTTTCTTTCTTACACGGTAAAGCTTACAGCTTTGAAGGACGTAGCCTTTAACAATATTAACTTTCATATTCCTGTAACGCCGGGACTGGCCCAATATTTTATGGGACTTGGCCAAAAAGGAGGGAACCGTCCCGATTCCGTTTTATGGAAATGGGATGTGGCCAACAAAAACCAGGATGGAGGATGGATCGGAAGTGTAAATGCCGGGCTGCAATTTTCTCTTCGCGATGAACATTATGTACGCCCGCTAAATACTAATTTTTATTTGCAGAAGCCCCTGCTGCTGCCTGCTTCATGGGGAAATAACGGTAGAGGGGGTATTGATGTCTTTAAAAAGGGAAGTTCTGTTTTAATAAATGCTTATAATGGGGCGCGCAGCATGAAGAAAGGCGATACGCTGTATTATAATTTTAACCTGCTGATTACGCCGTTTCATACCATCAATACAGATTTCCAGTGGCAAACCCGATTTTTTCATAAATACGGCCCGCTCAATAGTATTAAGGCTACTGGCGCTACGGTGGTGAACATTCATCATGCTACCCCTATCAATCCGTATATTAATTACCCTTTCATTGAATGGAGGAAAATGAAGGCATATATCGATAGTGCCCATGCTTTGGGATTAAAAGTGAAAATATATAATACGGTGCGCGAACTGTCGGATAAGGCTTATGAAACATTTCCGCTGAGGAGCCTGGGTCATGAAATTTATTCACCGGGGCCGGGCGGTGGGTTTAGCTGGCTGCAGGAGCATATCGGTAAGGATTATATAGCTGCCTGGTTTGTGCCGGAGATAAAAGATGCAGCTATTGTGAACAGTGGTATGAGCCGCTGGCACAACTATTATGTAGAAGGGATGAACTGGCTGGTGAACAATGTGGGTATTGATGGTATTTATTTAGATGACGTGGCGTTTGACAGGATCACAATGAAGCGTATTAAGCGTGTGCTCACACAAGATGGCCATTCTGGAATGATCGATCTGCATTCAGCTAATCAGTTCAATAAAAATGACGGGTTTAATAACAGCGCCAATCTGTATATGGAGCATTTTCCTTACCTGGACCGATTATGGTTTGGTGAATATTTTGATTATGAGCAGAACGGCCCTGATTTTTACCTGACTGAAGTAAGCGGGATTCCTTTTGGGCTGATGGGAGAAATGCTGCAGGATGGAGGAAACGCCTGGAGGGGCCTGTTATACGGTATGACCAGCCGTATGCCCTGGAGTAATAATGCAGACCCCCGCCCCATATGGAAAGTATGGGATGATTTTGGAATAAAAGGCAGCGAAATGATAGGGTACTGGGTACCTCGCTGCCCGGTTAAGACCGGTAATGAAAAGGTACTGGCGACGGTTTATAAAAAACCGGGCGCTGCATTGATATCAATTGCAAGTTGGGCTGATAGCAATGTAAATATTAAACTGGATATTAATTGGAGCGGGTTGGGGATAAACCCTTCAAAAGTGACTATTATAGCGCCGGCTATTGATAATTTTCAGCCGGCTAAAACGTTCATGGCCGGAGAAGAGATTCCGGTAGAAAAAAATAAAGGCTGGTTATTAATCATTAAATAAATTTAATATCTAAACGTATAATAATGAAAAGAAAAATGTTTTTAAGACAGATGTCTGTTTTTGCGGCAGGTGCCGGCATATTACCTGCTTTCGGTAAAGAGGTGCTTTCTGTTAATACGGCCAAACCATTTTTTGAGATATCGCTTGCCCAGTGGTCTTTGCATAAAGCGCTCTTTGCCAAAGAAATGGACAACCTCGATTTTCCGGGAGTAGCTAAAAGGGAATTCGGTATCAGCATCGTAGAGTATGTCAATTCTTTCTTTAAGGATAAAGCAGAAGATACAAAGTATTTAAATGAGCTGCTAAAGCGCTGTAAAGACAACGGTGTAAAAAATCACCTGATCATGTGTGACGGGGAAGGCGAGCTGGGTGATCTGGACGATAGGAAAAGAGTGCAGGCTGTAGAAAATCATTACAAATGGGTAAATGCGGCAAAACACCTGGGGTGTAGAACGATACGGGTAAATGCGGCAGGCAACGGAAGCCGGGAAGATGTGGCTAAAGCCGCGATAGACGGACTTTCCCGTTTGGGAGCCTATGCCGCAAAAGAAGAGATCAATGTAATTGTGGAAAACCATGGAGGCTATTCCTCCGATGGCAGCTGGCTGAGCGGAGTAATGAGGAGCGTGAATAGGCCCAACGTAGGCACTTTACCTGACTTCGGTAATTTTTGTGTAAAACGTGATGCAAAAGACTGGAAGATATGTGTTGATGAATATGATCGTTATAAGGGAACTCAGGAACTCATGCCTTATGCAAAAGGAGTAAGCGCCAAATCTTATGATTTTGATGAAAAAGGTAATTGTGTTGAAACCGATTATTATAAGATAATGAAGATTGTAAAGGAGTCTGGGTTTAAAGGGTATGTGGGTATCGAATATGAAGGCAGTCAACTGCCCGAAAAAGAGGGCATTCTTAAAACAAAGGCCTTGCTGGAACGCCTGCAAAAACAATTAAAGTGATGAACGGTACCTTAGTTCACCGGGCGGCAGATGATAGATGACAATGTTCATAATTGATGGTTGTGGTTCATAGTTCGCGGCTTCGCGTTGTGAGTTGCACCTGGATGCAATCCTTCTTCGCTTTGCCGAATTTGTAGTTCCATAGTCGTATTCTATACCTTCAAAATGAGGACATCCAGAAGGTCAGGATTTATGGCTCAGCGCTATGAACCATTAACTATGAACTATATACATCACTATTCACTACTTCCTGCTCACTATTCACTAACTGTTTCCTTTGTAATCTTACCAGTTATTTCCCTGATCCTTATTAATCCTTTCTGATACATCACTGGGCCCTGTTTGATGCCAGTAAGGGTCATACTTTACAAACCACGAAAGCCAGAGGCTGCGTGATAAACGCATAAGCCAGGGCTGCAAGCCGGCAAGCAGCACTGCATTAAAAATGATCCAGTAAAAAACGCGGTTATCGTTCAATGAAAATCCTATAATAACCCACCAGGCAATAAAGCTGGCCACACTCATGGCTATGGCAAGCATATAGCTCACATAGCTGGTACCATAATAAAAACCTACTTCTATTTCGGTTGGCTGTCCGCATACAGGGCAGCTTTTGTTCATTTTGGTGATCTCTTTAAAATTCAGGCTAAGCGGTTTTTCAAAGAGTTTCCCTTCGCGGCAACGGGGGCAATAAAGCCCCAATACTCCGCTCAGATAGCTTCTTTTTGCTTTTCTATGATCATGTTCCATTTTGATATGCTTATTTTGTGATTGCTGTAAGTATTTTTTCCATCAGCGAGCTGCGGCTGCCTTTTATCAGGAAATAGCTGTGTTCAAAATTTTGCTGACCGGCCCATGCTGCTGCGGCTGCTGAATCATCAAAATAGATAAATCCATTCCTGAACGGCAGGAAAGGTTTGCCTACGAGCACTACTTTATCCCAGTTGTTTTGTGTGATTTGCTTAATAAGTGCCTGATGTTCTGCTTCACTTTCAGTTCCCATCTCAGCCATTGCTCCCAGCATCAGCACTTTTTTACCGGCATCTATCTTTGAAAAATTCTCGATGGCCAGCTTCATACTGCTGGGGTTGGCATTGTAGGCGTCCAGTATGATTTTGTTGGTTCCGTTTTCTATTAACTGCGACCGGCTGTTGGATGGCCTGTAGTTTTCAATAGCTGTTTTAATGTTGTTGATGCTTACACCAAATTCGTTGCCCACAGCAACTGCAGCCAGCACATTGGGTAAATTATACGCGCCAACTAATTGGGTTTGTATTGAAGTTGCTGTTCCGTTAATATCAATACCTGCTTCCAATAAGGTACCGCTACTTTCTATTTTGCCGGTAATATTTGCGTTGGAGTGGCCATAGGTCACTATTTTCCTGATACCCAGGCTCATCGTTTGCAGATAATCATAATCTTTCATAATGAAGGCCGTTCCATCGCGCCGTGTTCTTAAATAATCAAACAGCTCACCCTTTCCTTTCCTGATACCTTCAATGCTTCCAAAGCCTTCCAGGTGTGCTTTACCACAATTGGTAATCAGGCCATGTGTAGGTGCTGCTATTTGACAGTAGCTCTCAATTTCATGCAGATGGTTGGCTCCCATTTCTACCACAGCTATTTCAGCATCTTTCTTTATTTTAAGAAGGGTAAGCGGGATGCCTATATGGTTGTTCAGATTTCCCTCGGTAGTATAAACCGTATATTTTTCGCTTAATACCGCATGGATCAATTCTTTGGTCGTTGTTTTTCCATTGCTTCCTGTAATAGCGATAAAAGGAATGGAAAACTGATCCCGATGGTGATGAGCTAATTGCTGCAAAGCGCTCAAAACATTAGTTACCAAAATAGTTTTGCCCGGGATCTCAAATTCCTTTTCGTCAATTACTGCATATACTGCGCCAGCTTCCAGCGCGTTTTTAGCGAAAGCGTTACCATTGAAATGTGGCCCTTTGAGTGCAAAAAAAATATCTCCGGCCTGCAGCTTCCTGGTATCTGTTTGCACATGGGGATATTGTAAATAAACCCGGTAAAGCTCATCGATGTTCATAGCTGCAAAAATAGCTAAACCTTGCCGTTTAAAATATTTTGGGCTTATCTTTAGACGCAAATTGTTTACTATGAGTTTCAGAATTGGCAGTGGTATTGATTTTCATCAGTTGGTGGAAGGCCGTGATCTGTGGATTGGAGGCGTATTAATTCCGCATACAAAAGGAGCGCTGGGACATAGCGATGCGGATGTTTTATTACATGCGATCTGTGATGCCTTGCTGGGAGCGCTGGCTTTGGGCGATATTGGCCTCCATTTTCCCAATACCGACGAAAAGTACCGGAATATTGACAGCAAAATTTTATTAAAGCATTGCGTAGATCTTGTGAAAGACAAAGGGTATGATATTGTGAATATTGATTCTAGTCTTACCTTGCAGGAACCGAAAATAAAACCCTATGTTACCTCAATGCAGGAAGTTATTGCAGCTCTTTGCAGTATTACAACTGGTGATGTATCGGTAAAAGCCACTACAACAGAGCACATGGGTTTTGTAGGCAGGGAGGAAGGCCTGGTGGCGTACGCTACGGTTTTATTAAGGAAAGCCCCGGTTTCTTAAACCGTACATGCTGGTTTCCGGATGGATTGCCGCACCAGTGGTTTTGTTGGCCTTATGCTTCAATTAAACATCTGCTGTCCGGATATTCCTATTTCCGATTAGCCATTCATCTTTATGAATGTTGACCGATGCAGCAATCAGTTCAACTTATCATTGGCGAATTTGCCGGCTCATGATGTTGCTTCAGGTACCTGTATTCAGCGCTGCCATAAAACATACAGATATAAGGCATAGCGCCTTCTTTTTTATAAAAGAAAACAGTTTTTATTGCTGTTAGCCTTACGCAACATTTTGTTAAATATCCTCCCTGTTCAAAACAGTGTTTGCCTTTAGCTTCAACAGGCTATCTTTGCCCCTATGGCACAACTGGAAGTTAAAATTGTAAGTCAATCGCAGCACACTTTACCATCTTACGCCACCTCGGGTGCATCCGGAATGGATTTAAGAGCGTCTATTAAAGAAAACATAGTATTACAACCACTGGAGAGGACATTGGTGTCCACCGGTTTATTCATTGAATTACCTGAGGGGTTCGAGGCCCAGATCAGGCCGCGCAGCGGACTCGCGATTAAACAGGGTTTAACCTGCCTTAATACACCTGGCACCATTGATGCGGATTACAGGGGAGAAATAAAAGTTATTTTAATTAACTTATCCAATGAGCCTCAAACTATCCAGAACGGTGACCGTATTGCTCAAATGGTCATCCAAAAGGTGGAACTCATTACCTGGGTGCCTGTTGATACACTTGCGGAAACGGATCGTGCAGCAGGAGGGTTTGGTCATACAGGAAAGCAATAAAAATAGAAAAACAGAAAACTGGAAAGTGGGTATCCGTATCCCGGAACCTGAGAAAGCGGGATGACCGGAACGAACAGGATTAGGGAAATAAATTATAGAGAATGAAGTTACAATTAAATATGAAAAAAATATTATTTATAGCTGTAGTAGCAGTGCTTGCGTCATGCAGCGCCAGTAAAAAAACGGTAAAACGGCCTCCGGTTGTTGACACTACATCGGCACTGGACAAGGAAGAAGAAACTGCAGCATCTGTACTTTCTAAAATGAATTATATTGATTTTAAAACTTTTTCGGGGAAGGTAGATGTGGATTTTGATGATGGAAAGGGTAACGGCAAAAGTGTAAATGCTAAACTGGTAATAAAAAAAGATGAAGCCATCTGGCTGTCTGCCGGTCTTTTAGGATTTGAGGGGGTGCGCGCATTAATTACAAAAGATTCTGTGAAGATCCTGAATAAGCTGCAAAAAGAGTATATAGCCACCAGCCTTGCCTATCTGCAGGATAAAATAGGCCTGCCGGTGGATTTTGCCACCTTGCAGAACCTGTTGATCGGGAATGTAGTATTCGTAAATAAAGACAATGCCAGCCTTACCAAAGAAGGAACTGATTATCTAGTTACTTCCCAGGATGCCAACTTCAAAAACCTGCTCACTGTTTTAATGCCCGGATATCTGCCTTCGGTAAGTAGGTTGAGTGATGTAGATCCCTCCACGAACAGGAGTGCGCAGCTGGCGTATAGCAATTACACAAGCGTAGCCGGGCGTAATTTTTCTACCCGCAGGGATATTAACGTAAGCTATAAAACCAATATTACCATAAAACTTAATTTTAGATCATATGAGTTTGACGGGCAGGTAAGCACTCCTTTTTCGGTACCATCAGGATATACTCAAAAATAACACGCAGGCTACAATATGATATACCAGGCTTTAGTACAACTGTCGCTCAATAGTTATCAGGCTGCATTTTCTCACCGGAGAAAGCATTCTGACGCCTGCTCCTGCCTCAATAACCCGTCCGTCAGTACGCATTATATGCTTCGGCTTTCCACCACAAGCCTACATTACCCGATGCAGTTAGCAGTTTCACTATTGCTGGTTTTGTTGCTTGCGGCACCCGCCGTATCGGCCCAAAAAACCAGCGACAAAACAGCAATGGAGGAGGAACGCAGAAAGCTGCAGTTAGAGCTCAGGCAAATACAGGAGGCTTATGATGCTGTAAAAGGACAAAGTTCCAACAACCTGCACCAATTGGCTGCACTCAATAAAAAAATAGAAGTCCAGGAAAAATATATTAATAATATAGGGAAGGAGATCAGGCTGATAGATGATGATATTTATTACAGCGCTATAGAAATAAAGCGCCTCAAGAGCCAGATGGATACACTAAAAGCCCATTATGCCCGAACAGTGGTGTATGCCTATAAAAACCGGAGCAATTATGACTATCTTAATTTTATATTTTCTGCCAACAGTTTTAACGATGCGGTAAAGCGCGTAGCGTATTTAAAAAGCTATCGTGGTTACCGGGAAAAGCAGATGGATGATATTATTAAAACACGCAATCTTATAGACAAGCGGTATTCGCAACAGGTGGCCAGCAAAGAGCATAAAAAAGGAGCCCTGGTGTCCCGGACCAATGAATACAATGTGCTGGAACAGCAGAAGACAGAGAAGGACTCGGTGGCAAAAGTATTGCTGTCGCAGGCAGGTTCTTTACAAAAACAGATCGCGAAAAAACAGCAGGAAGATAAACAGCTTAAGGCCGGTATTGCTGCTGTGGTAAGGCAGGAGATTGCAGAAGCTAAAAAAATAGCACAGGAAGAAGCCAGGCAGCGGGCAGCAGCAGAGGCTAAGGCCCGGCAGGAAGCATGGGCCCGTGAGAGGGAAATGGAAGCAGAAAAAGCGCTGGCAGGTGCAAAAGCCGTTATACCTTCTGCAGCGCCTGCATCACCGGCAGAAGAACCAGCGACGACTGTTGCCCCACCATCCAGGGAGCTGAAATTTGACCCGGTAGGAGCGGGCAAAACAGGTGCTGTACGTAATGTGCCGGCTTCTAATAACACTATTGTCGCTAATACAGATCCTATTGCTATTGCGAAAAACAGGCAACCACCTCCTCCGGCAGTTGTAGTATCTAATAAGCCTCCTGAAGGTGGTTACCTGAATTATAAGGCAGATGATATTGCGTTGAACAGCGACTTTTCCCAAAACCGGGGCAAATTACCTTCGCCTGTAGAAGGGGTGATTACCTTAGGTTTTGGCCGTTATAAAATCGAAGGAGTAGGTCCCGATATTGTAGGTGATAACCCGGGCGTAACCTATACCGCACAGGTAGGGGCGGCTGTGAGAGCGGTATTTAATGGAGAAGTGGTGAGTGTATCAAGGGTGGGCAGCACTTCTTTTGTTGTGTTAAGACATGGGAAGTATTTTACAGCATATAGTAATCTTGCATCCGTTAACGTGAGCAAGGGTACGGCTGTCGCCCGCGGACAAACGATCGGTACCGTTGCGGCCGATGAGGAAACCGGCAGCGGCAAGCTCGATTTTATTTTAATGATCGAAGAGCGTAATATAGATCCCAGGGCCTGGCTGAGATAATAACTTTTAATGTATCTTCCTGCAATGGATGCCAGTATTATCAGGAGGGTGGAAGTGACGGACATAAGCACAGAAGCTGCCGATGCCCGCACCTTAATATTAAAGCCTTTAGACGACTGGCAGCCGCGTTATCGGTCGGGCCAGTTCATTACATTCGTCTTTTATACAAAAAATGGAGAGCAGCGTCGCTCTTATTCCATCACTTCAACGCCCGCTGCCGGAGAACCCTTATCTGTTACAGTAAAAAAACTGGATAACGGCGAGTTTTCCCGGTGGTTGGTTTATAAAACAAAACCGGGCGATATATTATACACATCCGGTATTAGTGGTTTTTTTGTCCTTCCCGAAAAAACAAGAGAAAAAATATTTTGCTTTCTTGCTGCCGGAAGTGGTATTACACCCTGCTTTTCTATGATTAAAACCCTTTTGCTTACCACGGAGCAGAAGATATTCCTGTTTTACAGCAACCGGAACGAATCGGAGGCCATTTTTCTTGAAGCGCTAAAACGCTTAAAGAATTTATACAGCCATAGGTTCCATATCCATTTTATGTATAGTTACAAGCTGGACGTATATCAAAGCCGGCTCAGTCACTGGTTGTTAACTCATCTTATGGATAAAAACTTTAGCGGCATAGACAAGAGCAATATCCTGTTTTATATTTGCGGCCCGTTTGATTATATGCTGATGGCCACGATCTCGTTACGGAACAATGGTATTAATAATACACAGATATTTAAAGAAGATTTTAACCCTTTGCCGCCTGAAAGATTGCCCGTGCCTCCAGATACAAACCCGCATTGGGTTACATTGCATGTGGGCAGCAAAGTATATTCGGTTCAGGTCCAATATCCTAAAAGTATTACAGCATCGGCTAAAGCAGGGCAAATTGCCGTTCCTTATAGCTGCGAAGCAGGCCGTTGCGGAAGTTGTGTGGCTACCTGCATTTCCGGTACCATCTGGATGGCTTATAACGAGGTGCTGACCGATGAGGAAATTGCGAAAGGCCGGGTACTTACCTGCCAGGGCTTCCCGGTGGGCGGGGATGCAGAAATTGTGTATGAATAAGTTATTTCGATGCTGAATACAGGTTACAGGTTTCAAGTTACTGGTTACAGTCTGAGGTCTAAGTACTAACATCTAATGTCTTGAATAACACAAATTTTGAACTTGGAACCTGAAACTTTTAACTCTATGAGCATTGATTGTTGAACATTGAGTATTGAGTGTTCGGGTATTCTATACAGCAAGCGCGAAATATTCAATAATCAATTTTCAATAAATCAATATTCAAGAGTCTACACAATCTAGAAACCAGCATCCAGTAACCTGAAACTAGGAACCTGCAACCAATATGGGGAAAACTGCTTTCAAAAAATATTTTTTTGTTTTTTACAGGCTGTTACATTTGCATCCCGGTAAAATTACCGGAACTTAAAATTTAAAGATGGATCTAAAATATATACAGCAAATAGCTACCGATTTATCGCTGCCTTTAAAAAATGTAACCAATGTGCTACAATTACACGAAGAGGGAGCTACTATCCCGTTTATCAGCCGGTACCGGAAAGAAGCTACCGGTAATATGGATGAGGTACAGGTAGGAAATGTAATAGATAAAATTAAGTACTACGATGAGTTGATCAAGCGCAAAGAGACGGTGGTGAAAACTATAGAAGCTGCTGGTAAGCTTACGCCCGAATTAAAGCTCCGTATCGAGAACTGTATTGCTGCAACGGAGCTGGAAGATATTTACCTGCCCTATAAGCCCAAACGCAAAACCAGGGCCACTGTGGCTATCGAAAAAGGATTAGAACCTTTGGCACAATTAATTTTTGCCCAGGATAAAAATATTTCGGAAGAAACGGCTACCGGCTTTATCAATGAGCAGGTAAAAGATAAAGCAGAAGCGTTACAGGGCGCAAGAGACATTATTGCTGAATGGATATCAGAAAGCGAACAGGCCAGGATGCTGGTGCGATCTATGTTCCAGGAAAATGCCGCTATTGCCGCTCGTGTGCTTACTACAAAAAAGGAAACAGAAGAAGCACAGAAATACCGGGATTATTTTGATTTTAAAGAACCTTTGACCGATTGTCCTTCGCACCGGTTGCTGGCTATTCGCCGTGGAGAAAAAGAGGGTTTTTTAATTATGGATATTTCTATAGAAAAGGATTCCGCTATTGGGGAGCTTAAAAAAGAGTTTGTAAAATCTTCTAGTGAAGCAGGTCGCGAGGTGGCTTTGGCAACAGAAGATGCGTACAGCCGCTTACTGAAACCGGCGATTGAAACAGAGTTCCGGATGAGCAGCAAAACTGCTGCGGATGAAGAGGCGATCCGTGTTTTTGCAGAGAACCTGCGCCAGTTATTACTGGCTTCGCCTTTGGGAAGTAAACGAGTACTGGCCATTGATCCGGGCTTCAGAACCGGTTGTAAAGTGGTTTGCCTGGATGAAAACGGGACTTTCTTAAAATACTCAACAATATATCCTCATGCACCGCAAAATGAGTGGGATGGTGCTATTGCCACGATCAAAAACCTGGTGGCTACATATAATATCGAAGCTATTGGTTATGGTAACGGTACTGCCAGCAAGGAAACGGAGAAGCTGGTCCGGGGCATAGATTTTGGCAAACCTCTTTCCATATTTATGGTAAATGAAAGCGGAGCCTCTATTTATTCTGCAAGCGAGGTAGCACGTGAAGAATTTCCTGACGAAGATGTTACCGTGCGCGGCGCTATCAGTATCGGACGCCGTTTATTAGATCCTTTAAGTGAATTGGTAAAGATCGATGCCAAGAGCATTGGCGTGGGGCAGTATCAGCATGATGTAAATCAGAACCGGCTGAAAGATAGCCTGGATAATGTAGTGCAAAGCTGTGTGAATTATGTTGGTGTTGATGTAAATACGGCCAGCAAACATTTGCTGGCTTATGTATCGGGCCTCACCGCTACAACGGCCAAGAATATTGTTGAGTATCGCAATAAAAACGGAAGATTTACATCGCGCGGCGAATTGCTGAAAGTATCTATGCTTGGACCTAAAGCTTATGAGCAATGTGCGGGCTTTTTGCGGATACCAAACGCAGAGAACCCACTGGATAATTCTGCAGTGCACCCGGAAAGCTATGGTATCGTGGAAGAGATGGCCAAGAAGCTGAGTTGCACCGTAAGCGATATCATTGCAAAACCCGATGTTCGAAAACAAATCAATGCCAGGGATTTTATCAGTGAAACTGCGGGAGTGTATACTGTAGAAGATATTTTGAAGGAGCTGGAAAAGCCCGGGCGGGATCCGAGAGATACTATTGAGGAGTTCCGCTTTGCAGAAGGATTGACAACCATGAATGATCTGAAGCCGGGAATGAACGTGCCGGGTATTATTACCAATATTACCAATTTTGGCGCTTTTGTGGATGTAGGTGTAAAGCAGGATGGCCTGGTGCATGTTTCTCATTTAGCGAATAAATATGTGAGCGACCCTAATGAAGTGGTAAAGCTGAACCAGAAAGTGATGGTAACCGTGCTGGAGGTAGATGCTGGCCGCAAACGTATTGCGCTAAGCATGAAAGATGAAAATAAAACGGAACAAAGACCCCGGACTAATACGCCTAAGGGCACTACCGTAACCCATAAACCAAAGAACAGCTTCCAGTCGAGCCTGGATGCACTGAGAAAGAAATTTGATCAATAACCTGGTCTGACCGTCCGGGTCTGACCAGCATTAGAGCTGTCTTTGAAGAAAATCAAGAGAACTAGAACCGCAGATTTTAGCGGCCAGTTCCTTGTTGCATAGGGTGTTCCCGAAAATTAAAAGATAGTCATTGTACGATTATTTTCGTACATTAAGAGAGGGTGTCAAATTCATCATTTGTTTGTTGGGTGAGTATTTTTA